>CAYRBI010000057.1:17386-30405 GCA_964422415.1 uncultured bacterium
AGCCCCATTGGGGGCAGAAGAATCGACGGTCTCATCAGCGGAGGCGGTCCGCATCTCTCAAAGCCATGACAGACTCTCAACGCAGAACCCCACTCGCCCCCTTACAGGAATCCCAGGGGGCACGCTTTGTTGATTTCGGTGGCTGGGATCTTCCCGTCATGTACACCTCGATCATCGAAGAGGCGGACACGGTACGAAACCACTGCGGCCTTTTCGATGTCTCGCACATGGGACGTTTCTTTGCTTCGGGGGAGACCGCGCTCAAGGAGCTGAACCACATCTTCTCGCGTGACATCCTCAACCTGCAGGTGGGACGTCAACGCTACACCCTCTTGCTCCAGGAGGATGGCGGGATCCTGGATGACCTGATGGTGGCCCGCGTGGCCGATCAGGAATACCTGATCGTAGTCAACGCCGGGAACAAACCCAATGACTTCCATTGGATCGAAGCCCATCTCAGTCCCGAGGTCAATCTTGTGGACCGCTCGGATTCGACCCTCATGCTGGCGCTTCAGGGACCGGAGGCAGAGGCAATGCTCAGCGGGCTGCTGGGAAAAGATCTCACACAGTACCGCTTCCTGGATGTCTTCGAGGCCACCTTCGAGCATGCTCCCTGCCTGATCAGCCGGAGCGGATATACCGGGGAGGACGGGTTCGAGATCATCATCCCGGTCGAGGCGGGAATCATCCTGTGGAGCAACCTGTGTGATCAGGGGGTGCGCCCCTGCGGATTAGGAGCACGGGATATTCTCAGGCTGGAGATGGCTTATCCGCTGTATGGTCACGAACTCACCAAACAGCTGCGTCCAAATGAATGTGGCGTCGAATGGGCACTCGCGAAGAAAACCCCCTTCCTCGGCAAGGAGGGGATCGAGGCTCACACTCCGGTCTATGAGTTAACCGGCTTTGTCTGTGAACAGAAAGCCATTCCACGGCCGGATTACCGTGTGGAGGTGAATGGCCTGGATGTGGGAGTAGTCACCAGCGGAGGTCTCTCGCCACGTCTGCCCAATGGGTTTGGATTGGCCAGAGTCACCAAGGGAGCGGTGGATCAGACTCTTGATATCGTCATCCGTGGCAAGCGTATCCCCGCGCGGCGGGTCCCCACACCCTTCGTGCCGGACCGGGTGAAACGATAGGACCACTTCTCCCCTTTTTGATACCACTCACGCTGGAACGAGAATCCTTTCTCGTTCCCCTCTGTTTCTCACCGGCGCGGCGCGAGAAAGGATTCTCGCGCCAGCGGTCACTTTAGTTTCCGCAGTTCATGTCAGTTTCCGGTGATCGATAACTCTCTTAGCTTTTCCAGTGAATCTTTCGAGGGTTTGGGGATCTACGAGGACCACCTTAGCTTTGAGACCCGTGGAAATCTGAATCTCATTCTCGATCCGGTCATGCAGGGCCTGCATTCGATCCATGCGGTCGGAGAAGTCCTGAGCACGGATCTCCACGCGGACAGTGATCTCATCCATTGTTCCGGGGCGGTCCACCTCGATCATGTAATGGGGAGCGGTGCCCTCCACCCGTAGCAAAGCCTCCTCGATCTGCGAGGGGAAGAGGTTCACACCACGGACGATGAGCATGTCATCGGTCCGTCCACGCAGACGGCTCATGCGCTTGGTGGTTCTTCCACAGGGGCATGGGGAGGTGTCGAGAGAGGAGAGATCCCGCGTCCGGTAGCGGATGATCGGCATGGCTCGCTTTGTCAAGGTGGTGATCACCAACTCGCCCCGTTCACCTTCGGGGACAGGTTCAAGGGTATCCGGATCAAGACACTCCACCAGAAAATGGTCTTCCTGAATATGCATCCCCTGGCGGAACACACACTCGCCACTCACGCCCGGACCGATTACCTCGCTCAGGCCATAATTGTTGAAAGCGGAAATTCCGAGTTCCTGCTCGATCCGTAGGCGTATATCCTTGGTCCAGGGTTCCGCGCCAAAGTGGCCATAACGGATGGGAAGCTGCTTCGGATCAAAGCCCATCCCGGCCGCCACCTCGGCGATGTTAAGAGCATAACTGGGAGTACAGACGAGAACATCCGCCCCCAGATCACGAATGAGCGTGATGTGCCGGGTAGTACTCCCCGTTGCCGCTGGAACCACCGCCGCACCCACCCGTTCGACTCCATAGTGCAACCCAAAGCCACCCGTGAAGAGGCCATATCCAAAGGCGATGTGCACCAGGTGGCTCTTTCTCAACCCACCCGCATATAAAAACCGCGCGCACAAATTTGCCCAAAGATCCAGGTCATCGGCGGTATAGGCCACAAGGGTTTGTTGGCCCGTGGTGCCAGTGGAACCATGAATCCGTGCGATTTCCTCGCGGGGAACAGCCAGGAATCCAAGGGGGTAGTACTCACGCAGATCAGCCTTGGTAGTAAAAGGCAACCTCGGAAGATCATCCAGAGAACGGATCGAATCCGGTGTGATACCCTCACGCGCGAAAGCCTTCTTATAAAAGGGGACATTTTTTACGCGCTCGATGGTATCCCGGAGACGATGAAGCTGCAGACTGCGCAGTTCATCGGGACGCAGCATCTCGGCACGGTCCCAGATGCGGTTATCGAAATCCGCCTGCTGGTGAGGATTTTCAATGCGTTGAGCTTGATACAGATTCACCGGCGTTGACATGATTCGTTCTAGTTCCCCGCCTGCAGATCGTTCTGCGAGACGATGTTAACCCCCTTGGCCTGGAGGACTTTCATGGCGCCATCGCTATCCTCGAAGCGGAAGATGAGCACCGCACGGTCGCCCCGGCCAAAGGTGAAGGCATACATGTATTCGACATTGATCCCGGCGTCATCCAAGATCTCCAGAATGTGGGAAAGGCCACCAGGACGGTTGGCGACCTCGACCGCCACCACCTCGGTAATCTTAACCACACCACCGGCAGCCTCAAGAGCCTTCTTGGCCCGTGCCCAGTCATCCACAATCAGGCGGAGGATCCCGAACTGCTGGGTGTCGGCCAGCGAGAGTGTCAGAATATCAATCCCTTCATCCGCCAGGATCTTGCATGGGTGCCTCAGTTTTCCGGCCTCATTCTCGAGAAACAGGGACAATTGTTTGATCTTCATGGGATATCTCTCCTCTCATGCGCGGGCATGGAATCTCAACCCAGATTCCGCTGATCGGTCACTCGCTTGGCTTTACCTTCGCTACGCTGAAGGGTGTTCGGTTCCACAAGACGGACATCCACACGTATCCCCAAGGTGCTTTCCAGGACATGGTTGAGATGGGCATGAAGAGTCTCCAATCCTCGTACCGTATCGCTGAAGACCTCGGAGGTCACCTCAACCAGCACCTCCATATGATCGAGTCCCTCGCGGCGTGTAAGGATAATCTGATAATGCGGAAGGGTTCCCTCCGCCGCTAGCAGCGCGGACTCGACTTGCGATGGAAACACATTAATCCCACGGATAATGAACATGTCATCGCTGCGCCGTCCGATACGCCGGATCCGCCGGATAGTCCGCCCGCAGGGGCAAGGTTCGTTGATGAAGGCGGTAATGTCATGCGTCCGGTAGCGGATCATGGGGAGGGCCATCTTGGAGAGCGTGGTCAATACCAGCTCCCCTTCCTCTCCCTCCGCGCAAGGTTCATCGGTGCCAGGACGGATGATCTCAGGATAGAAATGGTCCTCGAAGATATGGATTCCCGCCTGCTGGGTACACTCAATACCTACACCAGGACCGATAATTTCGGACAGACCATAAATGTCATGAGCCCGGATCCCGCTGCCCGCTTCGATACGTCGCCGCATCTCATTGCTCCAGGGTTCCGCGCCAAAGACCCCAACACGTAAGGGGAGATCATGCATATTGATCCCCTTCTTCTCGGCCTGCTCAATCAGGAAACAGAAATAACTGGGGGTACAGCAGATCACGGTCACATTGAAATCCTTGAGCACCATGATCTGACGGTCGGTGTTTCCACCCGAGATGGGCACCACAGTCGCTCCCAGCGCCTCGGCTCCATAGTGAGCACCCAGCCCACCCGTGAAGAGACCATACCCATAGGCATTCTGCACAATATCACCGGAGTGCACGCCACACGCCACAAAGGCCCGCAGGATGACCTCCGACCACACATCCACATCCTCGCGGGTATAGCCCACCACGATCGGCTTGCCTGTGGTTCCGCTCGAGGCATGGAGACGTACCACATCTTTGATCGGCACCGCGAACATCCCGAAGGGATAGGTGTCTCTCAGATCACATTTATCAGTGAACGGCAACTTCTTAATATCATCGATTGACCGGATGTCACCGGGACCGAGGCCGAGCTTCTCCATGCGTGTTCGCATGAGCGGTACATTCCCATAGGCCAGATCTACTATCGCTTTCAACCGTTGACTCTGAAGCTCTTTAAGCCGCTCCAGAGGAAGGAAGTCCACCCCACTGATGGGATGGAAGGGACCATCGGGTCCTTTCGTTTTCGCGGTCATCGAAATCATCGCCTCCCACTTAGGATTGCGCCGCGAGCTGTTCCGTCTTCATGCGGTTACCCGTCTCACGGCCGATTTCAAACGAACTCAAGTTCACTTCATGCAAACGCTCTTGCAGGTTAGCGCGGATAGCCTCCCGCCAGGTCTCACCCGGGATCTCCAGAAAAACACTCAAGGCTCCCAGCAACACGATGTTCAGGCTCTTGCGGTTGGGGAGAGAGATCCCCTCCAAAGCCGCTGGTTCGATGAGCACCCCGCCTTCACGCAAACGGTGCTGGTTGGGAGTCACCTGATCTGGCTCCAACACCACCAGGAAGTCCGCGCACCGTGGCGGAACCATGGGGCTGAAAACTTCCTCGCCATAACGTACATCACTGCTGACCGATCCACCACGCTGGCTCATACCGTGGATCTCGCTCTTTTTCACATCATACCCGGCGCGGAAGACCGCGTCGGCAAGCACATCCGAGGCCTTGATCACGCCCTGTCCGCCGAGGCCCGCGATAACAATATTAGTGACCTTAGCTGGCATGGCACTCACACCCCCCAACCGCCGCGCATCCGCGGGCTTGATTCTCCGCAGCCGCCTTCTCATATTCGCGGATCTTGACCGCCGCCAGCAGGCAGGGACGGCGTGCGATCATCAACGTCAAATCCCCGCTCTGAAGATTCTCCGCGAGCAGTTTGGCGAATCCCGCCTGATCCCGTGATGGGTCGATTGTTTGAACACGTTGAATACCAAGCGAACGGGCCAGGTCCTCAAAATGGATCTTCCCGGCGGGCGAGTGATCCAATGCGCGCCCAGTGCCCGGATGCTCCTGAAGCCCTGTCATGGCGGTGGTCCCATTATCAAGGATAATGACCACATGCCCAGTCTTGGGGGGATTATATACCATTTCGACCAGACCGGTGATGCCACTATGCACAAAAGTGCTGTCGCCAATCACACTCACCACCCGGCGCGCCTCTTCATCGGGCAACACATGCCGCAGGCCCAGACCCACTCCGATGCTGGCTCCCATGCACACACAGGTATCGATCGCCTGGAAGGGTGGTAGAACCCCCAGGGTATAGCAGCCAATATCACCAGACACGATACACTTCATATCCCTGAGAATCTCAAACACAGACCGGTGCGGGCAGCCATTGCAGAGCTGCGGTGGTTTGCCGGGCGGAACTGGCGGATCGGGCGTGACATCGCCGGTGATGATCTTGCGCGTACGCTCCACATCGAGCTCGCCAAAACGGAACTCCAGCGGTTTGCGTTCCACTGGAATCCCCTCGGCACGAATGGCGTCGGCCAGGTAAGGATCCCCCTCCTCAACCACGATACAACGCTTCATCCCGCCCACGAACGAACGGATCGTCTCGAAGGGCAGCGGGTAAGTCATGCCGAGTTTGAGGAAGCTGGCCTCGGGTGCGGCCTCGCGGGCGTGCATGAAACCGATCCCGGAGGTGATGATTCCCAATTCCGTGCTACCGAAGATGGTCCGGTTCAGCGTGGAGGTTTCATTCCACTTGGCCATTTCCGCGTGTTTGGCGCGCAAACGGCGATGCGCCAAACGAGCATAGGCGGGAATCATGACCAGGCTGGGGATGTCCCGCTCGAATTTAGCCAGCGCGGGCTCACAATGCTTGCCATTGGATGTGAGCAGGGTTTTCGAGTGACACACCCGTGTGGTCATGCGCAGCAGCACCGGAATATGCCAGCGCTCGGAGATTTCCAGCGCGGCATGGGTGAAATCATAGGCTTCCTGGGAATCAGAGGGCTCCAGCATGGGAACTCCCGCCGCGATCGCGAAGTGACGGTTGTCCTGCTCATTCTGGCTGGAGGCCAGACCAGGGTCATCGGCGGAGATCACCACCAACGCGCCCGGGGTGCCGGTGTACGCGGCGGTGAAGAGTGGGTCGGCGGCGACATTCAAGCCGACATGCTTCATGGTCACGATGACGCGAGTCTGGGCCAAAGATGCACCCAGACCAACCTCTAACGCCACCTTCTCATTGGGAGCCCATTGGGCCTTGCCTCCCAGACGGGAGAACTCTTCGAGAATCTCGGTGGAGGGGGTACCGGGGTAACCCGTGCCGAGCTGGACGCCAGCGTGCTTGGCCGCCAAGGCCACCGCCTCATCACCGCTCACAAGTTGTTTAACAGGTACAGTCATTCAGGGTTCATCCTAAGAATCAGATCAGTGCACAGGAAAATTCAAGAGAACTTCAGTGCCAACAAAGCAACGATTATCCCATCGGAGCGCATTGGTTGGGAAGGGGGGGGTGGAAGGGTTCTCTTGTTGAAGCGTGAAGAGCGTGGAAGAAATGGAGGGGTATGGAAAACAGAAGCAGGAGACAATCCACTCGACAGGCTATATTAGGAGTAGCCTACCCCCAAGTCCGTGGCGGTCTTGCGAAGTATCCGGTCGCGGGTCCAGACTTGAGCGCCTGAGAGACGGGCCGAAACAAGGATTTGGACATCTGTCCAAGACAACCCCTGACCATAAAGCCTATGGCTTTCGACCAGATACAGACACTCCTCGAACCCGGCTTCCAGAACAACAGGAAGGGATCGCAACTGAGTGAGAATAACATTTCGTTGAGCAAGAGAACCACACGCCAACTCGCCGATCACGCAGAGGTGAGTCACCACCTCATCAGTATCGAGCAATCTCATTAAAGTGGGATCCGCTCTATGCAGGTGATCGATCCAGACCGAGGTGTCCACTAGGATCATGATCCTGTCGACCGGATGGTACGAACACCGGACACCTTCCTGCGTGGAGCAGCCATCGCTTGGGGATCACTCCCGCCCAGCGCCGCTAAACGGCGGGCCGCTGCCCGCTGAACAATCAATTCGAGACCCATATGAATGAGGCGGGTTTTTTCCGTAATCCCGGTGGCCTCCTGGGCTTGGGCAATCAGGTCCTGATTAAGATTGAGTGTTGTTCTCATACAGATCAGTATGCATATTTGGTATGCATGGAGCAAGGCTGGGAAGGCCGGGTTCTTCTTGAATCATGGAGGGCCTGGAAAGAAGGGAGGGCCATGGAGAACAGCGCGGTGAGATAAGGTTGGTCCGTTTTCCATGTTCCTCCTCACCTTCCGCTGTCCTTCCACGATTCTACAACGCCTCAGGCAAGGTCACCTCTTTCACTCATACAACCATGTATGTCCCGGCTCGATCCCCGCCGGAACCTCAGTCGGCGTCGGAGTCGCCGTGGGGGAGGGCGTCGGGGTGGGAGTGGGATCGATGCCACGGACCAGGCCGATTTTGTTCTCCTGAAAGTGGAGCCACATCACAGAACCCAACACCACACTCTCCGAGGTGAGATAACCGGGCGCACTCACCACGGCATAAAGAGTGTTTGTATCATGGGCATAGATTGAAAAATCCCAGGTACCATCGGATTTGGAATATACAGTGTAGTGCTCGGGTGGAAAGACGTTAAAACCATACATGGTGATCGCAATGGTCGCTCCCGCAATGGTGTGGGAAAGGCCATCGCTGGCATCATAGATGGTTCCATGAGCATTTCCCCACATTTTGGATTCCCAAGGGGGCTCATCATCGGTAGGAGTTGGAGTGATATCAACTGTAGGAGTAGCTGTTGGAGATGGAACCAGAGTAAGCGTGGGCGTGGGGGTATCCTCAAGCCCCAGGGCGGGACCGCTGCCCATGAATCCAATGGTGACCGACAGAACAACTGGAATCCACCAGAGACCCCCACAGAAAAGACCGTTTGGCTTCACCATCCCCTTCCTCCTGTAAGCGTTCAAGGAACCACTTAAAAAGCGATGATTTGGAAGACAATCGTTAGCAATTTAATAGCACCATAGTAAACAACCACGTTATAGTCAACAAAAACCCGGTTCCGGCAAATGGGTGTGACAAACCAATATGGGCAGCCCGAGTTCGAAGGGTGGGACTTGCCTCATCCGGGCTGACAACTCCTAGATTCACCCGCAGCGAGGGTTCACCCTTTCCACGTTTTCCACCTCTTCCATGTCCTCCACGATTCAACACAACCCGCTGGAACAAGAAAAGATTCTCGTTCCAGTGGACTCTGCTTACTGGTACCAACCCGTCCGCCCTGGATCGACCCCTGCGGGAACCTCAGTCGGAGTGGGGGTGGGGAGTTCGTTGAGCTGAAACTCATACGCACCCATGTCGTAGGTGTCGGTGACCTCGCGTCCAAGGCCCGCGATGTCCACGGGACGGGGATTACCGTTGAGGTCATCCGATGGGCCGGAGGTTCCAGCGGTGTCAATACAGGGGGAGAGGGGTTGGAGACGGTAATCGCCATTGGCGGAGTCGCGGAAGAGGGGATCGTCGCTGATGTTACCAAAGCCGTTGTAACCGCCTTGGATGCAACTGAAAGAGATGTCGGCCTCGCCCTGTTCACCCGATAATAGTCCGTTTGATCCCCATAAAATGCAATTCGTCATGGTTGGGGGAACAGTTTCCCAGTAAATGTCCTTAACTTGGTCTCCAATAATCGTACAGTTGTCCAGGCTCACATAAGGTTGTGGAGACTCTCCAATTACCAATTGGTTCCATTTAGTTGCCCAATTGTTGGCAATTAAGCAATTTCTAAGTAATGCAACATTTCCTTTTCCAGCTACTAAAACTCCACCCCCAATACTCACTGGTTCCTCAGAGGCAGTAGAGTAGGTTTGGTTGTTTTTGACAATGCAATTCTCCATGGTAATATTGGAAAGTACACAAGCTATTCCGCCACCGCCACCATTGTAACTGACATTATTACTGATTGTGCAGTTAGTCATGTTAACTGTTGAATAGTCTAGAATTACGATCCCCCCTCCCTGCGTTCCATTATTATCGATAATTATACAATCAATAAATGTTGGTGTTGCATTACTCACAGCAACCCCACCACCAAATGTTTTTCCCTCAATTGGATAGTTTCCTTCGATGCGACACCTTGAAAAAGTTGGGTTAGCTCCATTATAAACAAGGATTCCTGTAGAAGCCGCATTTTTCATGATGAATCCATCTATGACACATGCAGCCAAACAGCCCATCATAGCATGGTCTAATCCACCCCCATTAATTATCGTAGGATTTGCGACAGGATTCCTAAGTTCTTCTTCATCATCTGTTTCGTTCCCTAAGAATCCTCCTAGTATTCTTACATTAATTTCCACCAGAATACCGTCATTATAAGTTCCATTTTTAACCCATATTGTATCACTTGGTGATGCCGATGAAACTGCCGTTGAGATCAATTGATATGCAGTTGCCCAACTGTTCCCATCTGCACCATTTCCTGATTGTGATACCCGGATGATTCGAGCGGAAACTGACTGACACATTGAAAACAGAAGGATCACCAGGAATACCCGGTTCATTCGCATCACCCAAGCCTCCCCATTCAGCTGTATTTGCCCCCTGAGGCGTCCCCCAATGTAAGAATGTAGCCGTTCACCATGGGTTTGTCATGCGGAAATCCGGAGGGTTTTGAAAAAAAAGAGCTAGAAGAATAATATTGATCTTGACCTTTTGAACCATCAGGGGCACACTACTTTCAGACTTACTCCCCGCTGGACCAGCCGAAAGGCCCCCGGCGGGGTATTGTTTTTTCTGGGGAAAGTGTGATGCCACTTGAACCTCCCGAAAAAACCGCGATTGCCTTCTTTGACGGCCAGAACCTCTTTCACAGCGCCAAAATCGCATTTGGCCATTACTACCCCAACTACGATCCTCTGGCTCTCGCAGAGAGAGTTTGCCTCAAGAAAAACTGGTTACTCTCCAAAACTTTCTTTTATACGGGAGTCCCAGACTTCACCGATGATCCTTTCTGGCATCACTTCTGGGTGGTGAAACTCGGTGCCATGGGAACTCGTAGAGTTCACACATTCTCCCGATCACTGCGATATCACAACCAGATTCTGACACTACCCGACGGTAGAGAATACTCGGTGATGGTCGGACAAGAGAAAGGCATCGACATCCGGATCGCATTAGATGTTGTGAGATTGGCTCGTACGAGAGAATACGATGTGGCCTTGGTATTCAGCCAGGACCAAGACCTATCCGAAGTCGCGGATGAGGTCAAGCGTATCTCCATCGAGCAGAACCGATGGATCAAGATAGCCAGCACATTTCCTTTGAGTCCACTCTCACTCAACCGTCGTGGGATCAATGGAACCGAATGGGTTGTTATCGACAGAGCAACATACGATGCCTGCTTGGATTCCAATGACTACCGTCCAAAAACGGGACGTGACGAACCATCGGATCATACCTGAGATCCTTAGCCAGCCCAGAAGAAGCAACGCCATGAATCTCTATCAGGGGAGTCAAATCAAGGGGATTTGACAAACTCCCCCCTCTGTTCCAATTTCCTTCTATCGCTATGCCGGTGCTGTATTTACGTGGATTGTGGGGGGAGATGTCCGAACAGGGGCAGAAAACACTGCCTTGGGATCTCCTCCGGGGTGGGTGTGAGGGCGCGGGAAGCACCTTCATGAACACCTTCGCCCTGTTGATCGCCATCGAGTATTTCCACTGCTCCCCCTCCCAGAAATCCCTTATCGCCGCCGGCCCCCATTGGGGGCTGACCCTGTCGGTCTTCTATGCCACCTATGCCCATGCCCTGATCGGACGGCGCAATATCGAGGCAGCAATCCCCATGTTCCTGGCGGCGGGAGCCACCTTGTTATGCGCGCTGTCTGGAAGTCCTGGCCTGTTCGCCATATTGGCCTTTCTGGGCGGCCTGTTCCTGGGGTTAAGAAGCCCACTGATGACGGCGCTGTACCGTGAGAATTACCGGGACAAGGTTCGTGGACAGGTCTTTGGAATCATCCTGATCGTCACGGCCGGGAGCGGAACCCTGATCTCCTGGCTGGGCGGGAATTACCTCGACCATGGCATTGACCGCTTTCCCTTGCTCGCGTTGGTCATCGGCCTGGCATCTCTATTCGGTGGTCTTTCCACGCTCCAGATCCCCTCGCCAAGCCATCCCCGCGAACCCATCCCCAATCCCTTCTCTTACTTCAGCGCCATGCGCGATCTGGACTTCGTGTATGTGATGCTGACCTGGTTCCTCTTCGGACTGGCGAATCTGGCGTTACTGCCTCAACGCTTCGAATACCTCTCACAGGAACGCTATGGTTTCTCGCTCTCGCCGGGAGCCACCGCATTGGTAATCGGGGTTATCCCCGAGTTGGTGCGCGTACTGGCGGTGCTCCCCATGGGGCGCCTGTTCGACAAGATGAACTTCATCACGCTCCGGATCTGGATCAACCTTTTTCTGCTCGCTTTCCAGATGGTGTTCTTCTTCTCCACCACGATGTGGGGGTTGTGCCTGGGGGCGGTCATGTTGGGGATTGGGAATGCAGGCGGATCGGTGGCCTGGAGCCTATGGGTGACTCGCTACGCGGTTCCTTCAGACACAGCCAAGTACATGGCCATCCATACCTTCTTCACCGGGCTGCGTGGGATTGTCGCTCCCTATATGGGATATTGGCTGGCAAGTCTAGGCTCCGTGCGCCTGGCGGCCTGGGTGTGCTCGGCGATGATCGGAGGCTCTTGTTTCGTGCTGATCTACCTGGAGCGCCGCAGCCGCCGCGCGGGACGGATGGGAGACCTGGAGGAGGCCATCGAGGGGGAGGAGTAAGACAGCCTTCTCCTGTCACCTCATCTCTTGAGTAGGGTCAATTGGATCCAAGAATGTAAACTTTCGAAAGTCCAGATCACGAGTATAAATCTTCTGAATCCCATGTTCACGCATAAGAACAGCTGTATGGGCATCATGAAGCACATTCCCAGTCAGCCAAGGACACTCACGGAGGACTTCACGGATAACCACAGGATGGCGTTCTGTGGAGGTTAAGATCTTTACCCCATATTCGACCAGGAGAGTCTCGATGAAAAACCACGCATTGGTGGCCTTCCATGGATGCCTAAAAACTTTTGGGTGGGTGACGACACGCAGAAACTCATAACAAATTCCCCACGTAAGAAACCATGGCTCCTCCTCTCCTTTCCACCTTTCAAAAGAGTGGCGGCATCCCGAGTGGAATGGCGATTCTTCGTCAGCGGCATACACCAAGATGTTCGTGTCTACAACGAACACTGTCCTTCTTCCATGACCTTATAGAGTGCCCCACGATCGGCGATGTCGACTAGTTGACCTCCACTTCTAAAACTTGGCAGAGGATGATGGCCATCAATTGGTACGACTTTGTGCAGACTCATCCGTAGCGCACTCTCAACCACTTCAGAGAGAGTACATCCCTGACGTATGGCCTCCTCCTTGGCTTTCTGCATAAGCCCATCTTCGATACTGAGGACTGTTTCCATATATCAAAGGGTACTTCGGAACAGAAAAACGGTCAATTTCTGAATGTACAAAGACCTGTCCCTCGAAGTCTTAACGGAGGTTGTTGTAGAGGAGGCCATCGAGGGGGAGGAGTGAGAGTGGCAGACCTGTTCAAGGTAGAGTTCAATGGCCTCTTCCTGATGGTTCCTCACCAAGGGTGGCACCCCCTCTTCCCTCGACCAACAACAGAATTCAACCTGAAAGTTGAACTCTATCAGCCTGTTGAAAAAGAGC
>CAYRBI010000058.1:0-30379 GCA_964422415.1 uncultured bacterium
GGGAGGGAGGCAAAAGGATTGGAGATAACGACTCCCTCCCCCCTTGCGGGGGAGGGCTGGGGTGGGGGGATGTGTACAAATATATGCCCGGAAATTGTATTGGATCCGAGCCGCCCCATTGGTGTTTTTGATTCAGGTCTGGGTGGTCTGACCGTGGCGCGCGCCCTGCGGGAACGCCTTCCCGGCGAGTCTATCCTCTACTTTGGTGACACGGCGCGTGTTCCCTATGGCCCCAAGTCGACCGAAACCATCCGCCGTTTCACCCGTGAGATCACTCATTTCCTCAACCGCCAAGGGGTCAAGATGATTGTGGTGGCCTGCAACACCTGCACCGCCACCGCCCTCGACTGCGTGTCGGAGGAGTTCAATGGGCCGGTTTTAGGGGTGATCGAGCCGGGAGTGGAGGCCGCCGTGGCTCGTACCCATACCCAAACGATCGGAGTCATTGGCACACTGGCCACCATCAACAGCGCGGCCTATGAACGCGCGCTTCTTGAACGGCTTCCACGGGCGCGTGTCTACAGCACTGCCTGTCCGTTGTTTGTGCCATTAGCCGAGGAGCGCATGGAGAGTCATGCCGCCACCCGTCTTATCGCCAGGGAATACCTGGGTCCCCTTCTCGATCAGGGAATCGATACCCTGATCCTTGGATGCACCCACTATCCGTTGTTGCGTGAGGCCATTCAGGAAACCGTGGGCGATGCAGTGGCCGTGGTCGACAGCGCCGAGTGCACCGCTGAGGTGGCATCACGGGTGTTAACGGCGCGGGGTATCGCCGCTCCCGATGGACAGGGAGCCGCCTCAAGATATTTTGTTTCGGATGATCCCGGCAGTCTGGAGCGTTTCTTCCATCGTCTCATGCCATCCGATCCCTTATGGGTGGGCACCGCCCAACCCGACCGCCTGGGAGACCGCTGACACTTCTCTGCTCCGATTGCTACACTGAATATAACCACATCATAGAAAAAGTTCTTTTGAAGGTTCGTTCTGAAATACCTCAGGAGGCTGTGTTTCATGTTGTTTCGTTTGCTGTTGGTCTTTTCACTTGTGTGGATGGCACTTACCGCCCCTGTGGGAGCGGCTGTTCCGAGCGCGACACTCCAATACGATTTCCTCACCTCTGGGAACTCCGAGGGCTGGTCTCCAACACATTCGTTGAGTTCCTTTTCGATCAGTAATGGGGTACTCACGACCACCATCACAGCCTCCGATCCCTATATGTACGGTCCCTCGCTCTCCTTCAGCGGGACCACCTACCCCTACCTTGCCATCCGGATGAAAAGCAATTCAGGGGATACCAGCGCGGAACTGTTTTTCGCCACCTCCAGTAGTACATCCTTTTCAGCGGATAAAAGCGTGGTGTTTGATATCCAAACGGACAATGAATGGCATACATACCTGGTGGACATGACCGCGAATGACGCCTGGAATAACACGATTATCCGCTACCGCCTTGATCCAGCTAACAGCGCCTCTTCAGGAACTGTTCAGATTGACTACTTTATGTGTCTCTCCTCGCCGCCCAGCCAGATGTGGGAGTTTGGTGTCACCGGAGACACCGAAGGCTGGGTGGCAGGTCACGGCCTCAGCGCTCTCACTTGTTCCAGTGGAACCCTTCGTGGGACGGTGACCGGGGAGGATCCCTACATTTTTAGTCCTCTGCTTTCCATAGAGGCGATCTCCGCCGGATCATTGGTGGTGGATATGCGCGTGGATGTGGGGACCACCGCTCAACTGTTCTGGATTACCTCTACGGACTCAGCCTGGAGCGAATCGAAATCAACTCATTTCACGATTACGCCGGGGTCTACTTCGCGTGTTTATGAAATTCCCCTAGAAGGACTGGCCACTTGGAAAGGGACCATCACCCAGCTACGGTTGGATCCCTCCGCCAGTGCCACCTCTGGAGCGGTACGGATTAACCGTATCTGGTTGTTACCCGCTAAGAATCATGTCCGGTTCAACACCTTCGGGCCGGACCAGTGTGTCATCCAGAATGGTGAAATTTTCGAGGTCAAGGCCGTAGTGGAGAATGTTGGCACCGAGACCATCAGTCAGGCGACTGTGACACTCAGCCTACCTTCTGGATTCTCCCTGGCCTCCGGCGCGGCTAGCATTGGGGTGGGTAGCCTGGCCTCTGATGGTACCACGAAGTCGGCCACCTGGAGCGTGCAGGCTCCGCTGACCCCGGGACTTCGTACCATCACCGCATCTGTCTATCTTGGCGGGAGCACCCCGCACAACACCCAGACAGCGCAAGTCCTAGTCTCGAATCCACCTCCCAGCCCAGACTCTCTTACCGCTACGGATTATGCCCATGCTTTTACCGATACCGCCGGAAACATAGTTCTTCAGTCCGCGCGGGCCCGCGCGGTGGCGATTTCCAATCCAGATGGATATGCCCCCGTGTACTTGTATGGCCGTGCCAACTCCGGGGCGGAATGGCTGCTGGCGGGAGTGCTTAGCCCAGTCGGAGAGGTCATCCTCTCGGCGCCGGATAATCCGGTACTCAAGACCGCTCAGATTCAGCCCGCCACCGCACAGATCCTAACGGATACCGTTGGTTCAGCCTCCATCCGGTTGACCTCCAGCCTGTCGGGTATGGTGGGTTTGAATACTTCCTTCCAGCTCGATCTCGCGGTCGATGCGGATAACACCTTCATCCAAGCGGATGGTTACTTCACTGCCGTACAAGCGGTGGATCTGTACCGTTTCGCGCCCCTCAACCTCAAGGTAGGGGAACGCGCTCACGGCGCGGACCAAGAAGGAGCCCTCTTTCCTGGTGTGGAATGGATGATCTCAGGGGAGGTTTCATCCTCCACTCTGGATATCGCCGCTCCCGCGAATGTCCGATATGCCCCGGATCCGCATTGGATTACGGTTCCCTCCATGGGGGTGCTGACGCCGGACAACCTGCTGGCGGGATTGGTGTGGGAGGCGACTCAGGAATGGGCGGAGGATGAGATCATGCCCGCCGCGCTCTTTGCCTCGCCCAACTTCCTTGATGGGCAAGACAACCACCGTCTTGAAATCTTCGCACCCTCGATCTCCGGTTATGTTCAGGTGAACTCAACCCAGGCCTCGAATCCCTATGCCATGCAAGCCGGGGAGACAGTCCACCTCAAGGCTAGAGTTGTAACCCAAGCCACCAGCTCCACTATTCTCGACCTGGTGGACCAGTGGCTGGATCTGCATGGACATCAACCCGCGCCCTATCCCCTACCCCGGACCCTCGAGGAGACTCTGGTGGCCTCGCGCGAGGCTTTTCTGACTACGTTGTGGGATGACACTACCAAGAGCTGGCAACACGCGACTGGTTTTGGCTACAGCCAGGTGCCGGGGTTCGCTTATCTCTTGTGGCTCGACTACCTGACCACCAGCAATACCTCCGCCAAGGACCGTGCTCTGGAGGCAGCGGAGTATTATCTGGAAACCAGTGGATCCGGGATATTCACTAGCCAGTCCGCTTTGCACATCTTCGGGATGCAAGCTCCCTTTGTGTTTGGTGATCTGAATGCCTCCATCGCCTCGATGATTTCACTGGGTTCATCGCAGATCACCACCCTGCGTACCGATGGCTCCTATCCTCCCTTCGGTGATGCCTCGCTGTATGACGTCAACGACCGGGAACTTGGATGGACCGCGCGGCGCGCTTACCAGATTTTGAACATGGGACGGCAGTTAAAGAGGTTGGATTTCCTGAATGCCGGTAAGCGTTCACTGACCCATATGGCGAGCTTCACTGTTCCGCGTGCCGCGCAGACCTGGGAGATCCCGCAGCACACTCCGGACATCCTCGCTGCCGCGCAGGCCGTAGAGGCTTTTGTGGCCGGATATGAGGCCTTTGGAGACAGCAGCTATCTGGATCAGGCGGTCTACTGGGCCCGGGCTGGACTTCCCTTTGTGTGGCATTGGAATCCGCCTGACCGGACCACCATGCGCTATGGTAGCGTGCCTGTCTTCGGCGCTACCTTCTACACCGGCTCTTGGTTTGGGAGAGCAGTCCAATGGAATGGGCTGGTTTACTCACATGCCTTGTTCATGCTGGCGCCATATGACTCCTCCTATGATTGGCGGACCATTGCCGAGGGCATCGCCACCAGCGGTATCCACCAGCAGGTGGTTACCGCCGGAAGCTACATGGGGACATATCCAGATGGCTGGAACATGGTTGGGAACAATGCTCAGCCGGTCTATATCAACCCCGAGGACATCCTCAAAAATGTCTATTTCATGCTGGGTAAATCTCCCGAGCTGACCACACTCCAGTTGGGTTCCGCCATGGCAATGGAGAACGGGACTGTGTTGATCACCGGCCGTGCGGATAGCATCACCAGCCAGTCTTTCATCTCCAAGCAGTATGTTTCCGTGAATGTCGAAAACACGGTTGGTGAGACCACCCGTCTCCTCGTGGCGGGATGGACGCAGCCCTCCGGCGGGGGGATCTGGAAGGGTGAAGAAGAGCTCCCGAAGGTTACGAGTATCGACACCGCCACGGAGGGGTATCAGTGGCGATCCTCGCATCTGCTCATCGAGATTATCCATGATCAAGCGGTTGAGACTGTCTCCTTCGGTGTGCCACCGGCAGGGATTGCGGCTTGGGAGGGGTATTGAAAGGCCAGGTGACATTAAAAAAGATGTTGCCTTGCCACCGGCTAACAACAGACAATGGACTTAAGACATATACCTGATCCGTGAGGAGAGCCTGTGATGAACCTTTCAAAAGACGCCTTCAATCGAGCCAGGCAATTCATCGAGACCCAAGCCCGTCCCCTGGATGTGGCCCGTTTCCGGTTTCATTTCGAGGGGGGGAGTCCAGAAGAGGTTGTGACTCAGCTGCGTCCCTTCCAGAATCCGGATGGCGGTTTTGGCCATGCTTTGGAGCCGGACCTGCGGACAACCCAGAGCTCGGCGCTGTGCACAACCATTGCCTTCCAGATTCTACAGGAGGTGGGTATTCGCTCCGTCAAGGACCATATCCCAGGAGCGATCGAGTATCTGACCGCCAGTTACAACCCGGATCTACGGACTTGGCGGATTGTTCCACCTTCCTGCGATGATGCTCCACATGCCCCCTGGTGGACTCAAAAGGGGCGTGAAGAGTTTTTCGACCGGTTCTCCCTCAATCCAACCGCCGAAATTCTCGGCTTTCTTATCGCTCATCGCGCGAGTGTCTCTCCGGAGCTGATCTCCGGTCTGATCGAGGTGATTCTCAGCCACCTTTCCACAGCCACTCAGATTGAGATGCACGATTTCCTCTGTGTCTTGCGTTTAGCTGAAAGCGAAGAGATACCAAGGGAAATCAAGGACCAAGTCCTGAGCCACCTGGACCGTTTCCTTGATACAGTGGTTAACCGCGATCCCTTTCAATGGGAGTCTTATGTCCTTCGTCCGCTCCAGGTCGCGGATCACCCAGGCGCCTACTTCTCTTCGCGGCTGAAAGATGTGCTCGAAAAGAATCTCGAATACGAGATCTGCCGTCAGAAAAAGGATGGTTCGTGGCCTCCCAACTGGTCCTGGGGAGAGGATTACCCAACGGATTGGGAAAAAGCTCGTGTGGAGTGGTCGGGAGTGCTAACCCTTGAGAAGGTCCTGCTTCTGAAGAGATATGAGCGGATTGGTGTGTAAGGTAATGACTCTCCCCGGCTCTCTCCCTGGGCGGAGGAAGAGAGCCGGGAAACGAACTTTTTCTTATGCGTCGAAATACAGATGGAACTCGTAGGGATGCGGGCGGAGACGGACTGGGTCGACTTCGCTGGTCCGTTTATACTCGATCCAGGTATCGATCACATCCTGGGTAAAGACATCTCCCTTGAGCAGATACTGGTGATCCTTCTCGAGGGCATCGAGCGCTTCAGCCAACGAACCGGGGACGCATGGAACCGCCGCCAACTCTTCCGGAGGAAGGTCATAGATGTTCTTATCGAGCGGATCGCCTGGATCGATCTTGTTCTGAATACCATCCAGACCGGCCATGAGGATGGCGCAGAAGGTCAGGTAGGGATTACAGCTCGGATCGGGGGGACGGAACTCGACACGCTTGGCCTTGGGCGAGGGGGAATACATGGGGATACGGCAAGCGGCGCTGCGGTTGCGCTGGGAGTAAGCGAGGTTCACGGGCGCTTCATAACCAGGAACCAGACGGCGGTAGGAATTCGTGCCCGGCGCGGCAAAGGCCAGGATCGAGGCGGCGTGCTTCAAAAGACCGCCGATGAAATTGAGAGCCATGTCAGACATTCCCGCATAGCCATTCCCCGCGAAAAGTGGTGTGCCACCCTTCCACAGCGAGACGTGGACGTGCATTCCGGAGCCGTTGTCACCAAAGAGCGGTTTGGGCATGAAGGTGACCGTCTTGCCATGCTTCTTGGCGATGTTCTTGGCGGTGTATTTGTAGGTCATGAGGGCATCGGCCATGCGGACGAGGGGTGAGAAGCGCAGGTCGATTTCGCACTGGCCACCGGTCGCCACCTCATGGTGGTGGGCTTCGACGCCCACACCCAGTTCGATGAGCGTGTTGACCACATCCTGACGGAACTCGGTGAGTTCATCCGAGGGCGGGCAGGGGAAGTAACCTTCCTTGTGACGTGGTTTGTGACCGAGGTTGGGATTTTCCGCGCGGCCGGTGTTCCAGGTTCCTTCGTTGGAATCGACTGAGTAGAAGGAATGGTTGGCGCCACTGCCGTACTGGACATTATCGAAGCAGAAGAACTCAGCCTCTGGGCCGAAGAAGGCGGTGTCGGCTATACCCGTGCTCTTGAGATAAGCTTCGGCTTTGAGAGCGATGGAGCGTGGGTCGCGGGAGTAGGGTTCCTTGGTGATGGGATCCAGGATGGTGGCGGTCAACGAGACGGTTGGAATCGTGTAGAAGGGATCCAGAAACGCGGTCGCCGGATCGGGAAGCAGCAACATGTCGGATTCATTGATGGCTTGCCAGCCACGGATGCTGGAACCATCAAACCCAAAACCATCTTCAAAACTGGATTCCTTGACTTCACCTACAGGCACCGTGAAGTGTTGCCAGGTACCGATGAAGTCCATGAACTTAAAATCCACGAACTTCGCTTCTTTCTCCTTAATGAATTTGAGTACCTCTTTTGTGTCCATGTGGACCTCCTGTCTTGTTCAAATACCATTCCGTCGTGATGAACGGAAACTGAAAGCTCATCTAGAGCGTGGCTCCGGCGGGGACTTGCGCGGGAACCTCGACCCGCATGACGAAGACCTTCCCATCGCCGATCCGCCCGGTGTGGACCCTGTCCCGTAAACGGCGGATCACTTCTTCCCGGCGCAGGGGGTCATCCAAGAGAACCTCCAGACGCACCTTAGGGAGTGGTTCCAGAGAATACTCACGTCCCCGGAAGATCTCGGTGTGGCCACGTTGTCTACCAGTGCCCTGGACATTCCCAAAGCAGATCCACTCCACTTCCAGATTGTCAAGAAGTTCCAGGACCTCCCCGACCATTTCGGGGCGTAAGAGAATCTCCAGCAGTTCAGATTGCACCACGATTCACCTGTAAAGCATGATCCGGGCCAGATAACCAAGAGATCTGCCTTACCACCAATTCCACTGGTCGGCAGAGACAGAAGTGGTCCGCTTTGGCTTGTTCCTGTTCAAGTTGTGTGTACTACCCGCAGCTATGGCGGGGAAGGGTTCATTTGCTCACGAAGGCGGCCGACTGTGAAGAGGATGTTCAAAAAGGGGCAGGTTTGGTTAGAACTAAGCAGAATGGTTGTACAGCCTGGGGGAGCGGTCAAGGGCTTCACGGACACCACGTAAGAGATCTTCCGTCCGGTAGGGTTTCTGAACAAAGATGCACCCACTCGCCGTGGAGTGAATATCTCCGCTCAGATAGCCACTGGAAATAATGACCCGCACCGCTGGGTTCAGAATCCTCAGGCGTTCCAAAACCTCTTTCCCAGAAAGCTTGGGCATAGAGAGATCCAGGATGACCAGATCGATCGAGCTCATCTCTCGTGAGTATACCTCTAATCCCTCGACACCATCCAGCGCGATCAGAACATTGTAACCATGGGCTTCGAGGATGTCCTTGGCGACATCGCAAATTGAGATTTCGTCATCCACTACTAGGATGGTCTCATTACCACCGGGGACTGGTTTTACAGTAGGTTCCTTAGGTTCGGCTGTGACGGGGGTCAGGTCTGTCGGAAGGTAGACCTGGAAGGTGGAACCCACCCCTGGTGTGCTCATGACCTCCACCCACCCTCCATGGTTCTTGACGATGCCATAGGCGGTGGCGAGTCCCAAACCAGTTCCCCGGCCGACATCTTTGGTTGTAAAAAACGGTTCAAAGAGGTGTTGGCGAGTCTTGCTGTCCATACCGGTGCCGGTATCGGCCACGGTGAGAACCACATATTTATTCGCCATTGTTGTGGCATCCCCTGGAATCTTATGGGGATCGGGAGTCACAACATCAGTGCCGATGGTGATCCGTAGGACTGTCGAGGGTGTTTCTTGTGCACCTAGCTCTGATTCGGACTTACGGCGTTCCTCGATTGCATCCCGCGCATTGACCACCAAGTTCAAAAGAACCTGATGCATCTGTCCAGAATCGGCACGAATCATCGGAAGTTCCTGCTGTAAATCCACTTTGAATTCAATCCGCCGGTCGATGGTTTCACGTGCGAGTGCGAGTACCTCGCGGGCGATGGAATTGAGATTGATTTTTTCTTTGGTCGAGGCGGTTTTGCGGCTGTACAGCAACAGTTGTTGCACCAGCGAGGCCCCCCGAAGGCAGGCTTGTTCAGCCTTTTCGAGGTAGGTGGTGATATCTCCACGTTTCTTGATCTTGGCCAGTTGGATGTTGCCAATCACGGAGGTCAGTAAATTGTTGAAATCGTGGGCAATTCCACCGGCCAGCTGCGCAATGGCCTCGAACTTCTGCGATTCCCGCAGTTGTTGTTCCAGGAGTACCTCCTGCGTGATATCGCGTTTTACAGCCACGAAATTGATGATAGCGCCCGTGGCATCATGGACAGGGGAAATGGTGGCTTCTTCTTCATACAAGCGGCCATCTTTACAGAGATTTGTAAACCGGCCGGTCCAAACCTGGCCTCCCCGGATAGTACGCCAAAGATCCTCGAAGAACGCTGGGTCATGAACTCCTGACTTGAGCAGGTTGGTTCGTCTTCCCACCGCTTCCTCGCGTGTGTAGCCAGTCACCTTCTCGAAAGCCGGATTGACATACTGGATGACACCTTCCGGATCGGTGACCACGATCATTTCGGCGGCCTGATCTACGGCGGTAGCGAGACGCTTGACCTCATCTTGTGCACGCTTGCGTTGGCTGAGATCGCGGATACCGATCACACGTCCGATTTGGTGACCGGCTTGGAATATGGTGGTGGCCACCCACTCCACCTCGGCGATCTCTCCCGACCGCTTGGTGAGTGTCACTTCGACACGGACGACAGGATTCTGCGATTCATCCAGACACGCGTGTGGGACCAAGGCTGTAAGAACAGGCCTTCCAGAATGGTCACGGGGATCCAGAGCCTCGGATATACAACGTCCGAGTAGGTCAGCCTCCTCCCAGCCTAACAACCGTTCGGCCGCTGGATTGACAAACAGGACCTTGCCATCCGAATCCACTCCCAGAACCGCCTCTCCCAAGGCCCCCAGGAGTTGGGTGGTGAAGGCATGGGATTGCCACAAGGCCTCACGACGGTCATGCACCAGGGAGGCGTGGGTTTGGGGGGGTGGGCCGATCTCGAAAAGATTTACCAGGTTGGAGACTTGGAATAAACGCAAGACATAATCATTCACATTCACCAGACGGAAGCCAATGTCTCGTTCGGTGAAACGGCGGTGAAGAGAGAGTAGGGTGGACAGGCCACGGGAATCGATGTGTGTCAGCCGGTCCAGATTGAAGATGACTTCCTGGAGATTGTGGGAGGTGTCTAGTTCCTCGATGAAAGGCTCTAGATCGGCGCGTGTCTCGGTGTTGAGCATACCGCTCAGCTTGAGAACAACGGTGTGTTGCTTAACCGTCTTCTCGACTTCGAACGGAATGGGGGTCATCTCTGGTGCGCCTTCTGATACTTCCCCCGGAGGATCTCTACCCCGGACCGGGACTATATTATGTGGATTATCGGCCAATTACGCTAAATTATAGAGCTCTTTCTTGGTTTATGCGATTCACCTCATATTCAAGAGTACCAGGGTCTCTGGCTTGCGAGGGAGTGATCAGGAGAGTGGATGTGTCCGGGTAGTTTCCGTGGATTCCCGCCGGTTAGGAACTGGTAGGAAGGGTGGGAATCCACGGAAACAAGTGCTTCATCTTAATGATCCATCAGCCCCCGAAGCTCGCGGGGAGGGGTGGATCCCAATTGTCGAGTCCACGGGAATCGATCCGGATGGGTAAAACTTGCACCCCGGGAACCGTGCGCAAGGCTCTCTTCAGGCGGTGTGTATCGTGTGGACCACAGATAAACACCAGACAACCGCCACCGCCCGCGCCACAGGCCTTTCCTCCGGTTGCTCCCGAGGACATGGCTACCTTGAACAAGTGGTCAATCGTGTCATTCGTGACATCGGGATGGAGCTTCTTCTGGCAATCCCAATTCCGGGTCATAAGCGGTCCCACGGCATCGAGATCTCCCAGGAGAAGGGCATCCTTCATCTCGCGAGAGATCAGCTTCATGTCTTCGATGGCCTGGTGAGTGTCACCCCGCCCCGAGTGGTAGGCGTCGCAGACCCTCTGGTGGATATCTCCCGACAAACGGGACTTGCCGGTGTAAATCAGCACCAGATTGCATTCCAGTTCACGTAACACACTGCGGGAGGTGATTAGATGAGAGGCTTTCACATCCTCGCCACGGAACTCCATGAATTCCAGGCCGCCCAAGGCGCTGGCATAGTGATCTTGCTTACCGCCACGGATTCCCAGCCGTTTACGTTCGATGGAGCTTCCCAGCTCGGCGATTTCCGATGGAAGGAAGGGTTTCCCGGCATATTTGGCAAGGGCTCCCAGGAGCGCCACACCCAGTGAGGCGCTCGTTCCCAGACCACTCCCGGGCGGAGCGGTGCTCTCAGTGATGAGGGTGAATCCTCCCTTCAGATCCATCTCCTTAATGGCGGCTTTCACCAGATCGACATTGCCATCGTACTCCAGGTCGGCTACCCGCCGGGCCTCGATGTAAATGTCAAAATCGGCGGAATAGATCTCCACAGACTCATCCTCAAGTTGTGAATGTAAAGTCCAACCCCGGTTACCCGCCTCAAGCCGTGTGGTTTTGGCCATAATGGTCACCGTGGAGCACAGATCAATAGCCACATTCACGACACCACCCGGAGTGGTTTCACAGAACTCGGCGACATCGGTCCAACCACCCGCGAGGTCGATCCGCACTGGTGCGCGGGCACGTACTACAAAGGGAAGATCGTTGCGCATCTCTTCGTCTCCTTCTGATTGGGGCAGCTCGATGAGTACACTTGTTGATACAACCCGGTGAAAGGTTGAATCAGGGTAACTCCATCAATTCGAAACCATCAATGCCCAGGTAGTATCCCGGATTGCCCGAGTCGGGTTTTTTCGATTCAGGGTTGGTGCCCACCCCTTTGAACTTCAAGGTGTGTTTGCCAGCCGGGATCTCGCCCTTCAGGAGAACGATATCGGTTTTGTCCACGAAAGGTGAATACAGATCGACCGGTGAAAGTGGTTTCTGGTCATCAAGGGTGATTTCATAAATCCCGTAGTCATATGATTTGGTCAAGAACAAGCGCATCACCGCCTTGATGGGATCTTTGATTTCGAAGGGGAGCGAGAGTGTAGCGCCATCTCCAGTTGGGATGAAAAGTATCTGCTTGCCGCCATTCCAATTGGGTCCCTCCTGGAAAGTGAGCATACCCTGTGAGTGGGAAATCGCGTTCATCGAATCCTCGGCTCCAATCGATATGATTTTCCGCCACCGTTGAGCGAGAGGAGGGAGGGGCGCGAAGCGTTTCGGTTCTCCGGTTTGATACCAGAAGGCCACCGAGGAGTAGTCATCCGCGCGTTCAATGAAACCGGAGACTACGGAACCATCTGGGTTGAGGCGCGCTCCCTTATGCTCGATTTCCACACGGAGTGACTTGGAGAAACGGATGGGATCCTGGATATGCCAACGGTAAGCGGTACCACGATCGCCTGCCTCGTCTCCCTCCCAGATGGTCACGCCATGATTGAGGTGTTGGAACTGACGGAATCCCCAGGCATCACAGAAATAATCTTCGGTTCCGGTGCCTTTGAGCTGCGGTTCTTTGGCGCCATCGATAAAGAAGAAATCATCTCCCTCACCAAACCAGGAACGCTCGGCATGGAACACGGAGAGGACTGTGCCCACATAGTGTCCACTGCCCTCAGTGTCGAGGAGGAGATAATTGGGCCCGGACTGGCAGGGTTTCTCTTGACGGTATTGGGCATGGAAATAAGCGGTACCATGCGGGAGTGCGGGAAGAGATACCCAATCGATGTAGTAGAACAGGGCTCTGACTGGCTTATCGGACTCATTGGTCATGGTTAACCGGGCCTTCTTGCCAAAGGGCATCCGCCAGAAGCAATTAAAAGCTCTCCCATCGGAGGAGATCTCCACGGGAAGACTGGCATATGCCTTCTTCAGGCCATTACCCACACCAAAGAAGTCACCCAATGGCGATTCAACGGCGGGTTCTTTGCGGTCATCGTAGTAGATACGGAAGACCATCGAAGCGGGATAGTAATCATCCTGGGCGGCGACAGTGAACCAGATGTGCCGGATCTCGCCGGGTCCCTCGAGATCTCCCAAGACCAAGGTTTGTCCCGGCTCGATGGGACGCGCATCTCCATTGGATTCGGTCCAAGGTTCTCCAGAGCTTGAGGCGCGATGTGACACTTCGTTTTTAACGGTGGTCAGGTCATCTAAAAGACCAGCTGAACCATTGGGTAATAAGGACAGCAACAACAATCCTGATAGCAACCCAACAAAAGACAAACGGCGGTAGGTCATTTCGAGTGGAAACCTCCATTCAAATAGTGAGTGGCGCAGGAAAAGCACGCCTCGAAAGCCGAGCTCCAATTCAATATAGCGGGAGAGTCTATAGTTGAGAGGCGGATGAGAGGAGGGGGGAGTCGAAAGCCCTCTCTCCCTTTTCTATCGTGTGGGTACATACAATGAGGAGAGGTCTTCCCTATTTCAAGTGTGGACTATTGTTGACATGTACCACGGATTCGGTCTCAAGCGACTCGATTGCCGCGGCGAGAACCCGTTGAGCCGCTAGAGCGGAAGCTCCGGAGCCGTTGATATCGACCGGCCTAACCCCATCCGTGATCTGCTCCAGAAAGGTGTGGATCCGGTTGTAGAAGGTGTCCTTGAATTCGCGCATACCACCAAACACGGGATTGGTGTAGACCGTCTTTTCGAGATTGCCAGCGGGATAAAGGGTGACCTCGCGGAACATATCCTCGAGCACGAACCGGCCACCAAGTCCCGCCACTTCGCAACGTTCCATGGGGTGCCCACGTTCGATGTCATAACTACCCGTGAGGTGACCCAGTACCCCATTGCAGAAGCGCATGTTGAATTGCGCGGTGGACCAGATGGTTCGTCCGGGGGCCTTAAGAGCGAAACACTGCACCGCCTCGATATCGCCACAGTAATACCGCATGACATCGACTGTGTGAGGATGTAAGGCCTTGAGCTGGAAATAGGGGGAGCTTTCAGCGGGATTCTTGATCCACATGCTCATGTTCATGAACAACAGGTGCCCCAGACGCCCCTCATCGACCCATTTTTTAGCAAGAATGGCGGCGGGAGTGAAACGGTGGTTCAGATTCACGCCAAAACAAAGCCCCTTCTCTTGGGCCTTGGCGACCATCTCTTCGGCTTTGGGAATCTCGTTCGAGATCGGTTTTTCACACAAGACATGACATCCCGCCTCTAGCGCCTGCATGGTGGGAAGATAGTGGTCACTGCCATACTCATAACCACCGGTGCAGACATCGCAGATGTCTGGAGCCAATGAGTGGATCATCTCCTCCACGTTATAAAACGCGGGAACTCCGAGCCGTTCCGAGGCTTTATTGGCGCGCTCCTTGATGATGTCACAGATACCCACCAGTTCGGCCAAGGAATCGGATTTGTGAACATCAGAATGGAGGTTCCCAATGGGACCCGCACCAATAACAGCCACCCGTAGCATATGGAGTCACCGTTCCTTGTTTAGTAGATCGATTCGTTGGAGTTATCCCCCCCACCCCAACCCTCCCCCGGCAGGGGGAAGGGGGCAAAGACACGCTAAAGCGTGAACAACGAACAATCCCCTCCCCCCTGGCGGGGGAGGGTTGGGGTGGGGGGGAATGCCTAGTCCCCATCACAAAAAGATACTCAACCGGTTAACCTATGTGGAAAACCGTGTCTCTATCATTATGCACACAAACAAATAATGAAAGTGGTCTGCCTGGAACAGCCCAGCCAAACCTGGATGTGATCTTACCCCAAAAGCATCTGGCTGAGACGGCCGGTCCAGCTGTAAACCGGTCCGGCGGCGAAGAACATGAAGACCACCGGAACCGATAAGACCACTGCCAACACGGTCAAGGTCCGGTCAGGTGTTAACACCGGTGGCGCATCGAAGTGATCCAGATACATGGCTTTGATGATGCGCATGTAGTAGTAAACCGAGAGGGCTGAGTTCAGGAGAGCGGCCATCACCGCCGCGACGCACCAGGGATCGAGAGTCCTCACCGCCGCCGCGAAGAGGTACCATTTGCCAATGAATCCCGCCAAGGGGGGAACTCCAATTAATGAGAAGAGCGAGATACTCATCATCAACGCTAACAAGGGACTGCGTCTTCCCAGATCACGGTAGTCCTCCACCGCTTCAAAGCCATGCCGGTCCGAGAGGTACACGATCACCGCAAAGGCCGCAAGATTGGTGAAGAGATAGGTGAAGAGATAAAACATCACACTCTGCACCCCGGCGGTAGTCAGCGCCAAGGTTCCCACCAGGATATAGCCGGCATGAGCGATCCCCGAATAAGCGAAGAGACGCTTGATGTTCTCCTGACGGAAAGCTCCCAGGTTGCCGAAGGTCATGGTGATCATCGAGATGAGCGCGAGAACGACCCGCCAATCGAGATCCACGATGGGTGTCCACCCTCCATCGGCCCCACGGGCCAGGATGGAGGTGAAGAACAGGCGGATAAAGGCAGCGAAACCAGCGGCCTTCGAGGCCACCGAAAGGAAGGCCACCAGGACTGTGGGCGAACCCTCATACACATCTGGCGCCCAGAAATGGAAGGGTACGGCGGAGATCTTGTACCCGATTCCAACGAACACGAGCAGGAAAGCTACGAAGAAGGCGACTGGGCTGTGTGGACCTTGGGCGATGGCATCCCGGATGCCATTCAGATTTGTGGTCCCGGACATCCCATACAGGTAAGTCATCCCATACAGCATGGCTCCGGTCGAAAGACCACCATACAGCAGGTACTTCATGGCGGCCTCATCGGAACGGTTCTCATTTCGGGCAAAACCAGCCAGGACATAGGATCCGAGAGAAAGCATCTCGATGGAAAGGTACAGCATGAGCAGATCCATCGCGGAGGCTGCGAGAAACATGCCCAAGAGGATGCCCAGCAGTATTGAGTAAAACTCGGGCTTCCGTGTGTTACCCACCTCATTCCCACCAGCGGACATGAGTACGGTTACCAGGGTGGTGAGAACAAACAGGATCTTGAAGAACTTAGCGAGTCCATCGGCGGCCAACATTCCGAAAAACAAACCCTGTAAGCCACCCATTACGGGCTGGATGAAGGTGAGTAAGCAAGCCCCCACTATGGCCACAATCGCCAGCTGCGAAGAAATCTTCGCACTGGAAAACCGGGGGATGAGCGGTTGGATGAGGAGTACCAGTACCCACAAGGTAAGCCACAGCTCCGGAATGAAATAACGCAAGGATTCGATGTTACTCAGCCATGTCAGCATATTTCGTTACCATTCTTGCCTCAGCATTGACGGCCAGATGCGAGACATTAGCATGTTTATTAGCACGATCTGATGATGTTATTAGCATCATTCTCTGTAACCGGGAGGTAATACCCCCTTTATACCCCTATTCGATGATTATACCCCCTCAATTCCGAGGTAACTTTAATAGATCTCAAGACATTACCACATTTATTACTATCAATCGGGGATATTACTACCATCAATGACCTCGATTGGAGGGGAATACCCCCTTACACCACTACTAATCCTAGTATTCTTGTGAGTAAGGGAAGTAGTGATCGGTTCCCATCAGGGCATCCCAATCATTGCCACCTGCGCGCTCATTGCCTCGTAGGCCACCCTCCCTTTGTTGAGTATGAGCATTAAAGAGTCCATGGTCGGATCGATCGAATTCAGGAACAACGAGGGGAAAATCCCTAAGAGGAGAATTACAAAAGCCAGTGGCGCGAGGGTGCAGATCTCACGCTTGCTGATTTCAGGGATGTTGACGTATTTCTCATTGACCGGCCCCATGAAGACGCGCTGGTAAGTCCAGAGCATATAGCAGGCTCCCAGCAGAATACCGGAGGTGGCCAGACAGCAGATCAAACGTTGCTCCTGGAAGACTCCTAAGAAGATCAGGGTTTCGGAGATGAATCCGCTCAATCCAGGCAGTCCCAGCGCCGCGAAGAAGGCGAAGGCGGTGTAGCCGCCATAGATCGGCATCGGTTTGACCAGACCTCCGAAGCCATCGATCTCCCGGTGGTGGGCACGTTCATAGATTACGCCGACCAGGAGGAAGAGCATGGAGGTGATGGTGCCATGATTGAACATTTGGAAGACTGCTCCCTGCATGGCCTCATCCTTGTAAACCGCCATCCCCAGCATCACATACCCCATGTGGCTGATACTCGAGTAGGCGACCAGCTTCTTGAGGTCGGTCTGGGCCATGGCGCAGAGCGCGCCATAGACAATGTTTATCAAGCCAAAGATGGCCAGAGGGGTACAGAACCAGGCGGCCGCATCCGGGAAGAGCGGGAAGCTGATCCGGAAGAGGCCATAGGTTCCCATCTTTAGCAGAATCCCGGCTAGGATCACACTGATCGCAGTGGGGGCCTCGACGTGGGCATCCGGTAACCAGGTGTGGAAGGGGAAGGCCGGGATCTTAATTGCGAAGGCGACATAGAGCCCAATGAACAGGGCCACCTTGACTCCCCAGGACATCGCCAGGCCATTCATCATGGCTGGCATGTCGGTCAGGCTGAAAGAGCCCGTCTTGGCGAACAGCACCAGCATGGCAATGAACAGGAACACCGAGCCAAAGAAGGTATAAAGGAAGAATTTGATGGCGGCATATACCCGGCGTGGGCCACCCCAGATTCCAATCAAGAAGTACATCGGCAGGAGCATAAGCTCCCAGAACACATAGAAAAGGAACATATCGAGGGCCGCGAAAACTCCGATCATGGCTCCCTCTAAAAGGAGGAACAGGGCCATATAAGCCTTCACCCGCTCCTTGATGGTCCAGGAGGCCAATACACACAATGGGCACAGGAAGGCGGTCAGGAAGATGAACGGCATCGAGAGTCCATCCGCGCCCATGTGATAATTGATGTTAAAGGAGTGAATCCAGGGGGTTTTCTCCTCATAGGCGAAGATCATCTTCGTAGCGCCATCCGGCGAGGCCGCCACCGCCGCGGCACGGACTTCCTGGTAGCTGTCATTGAAATCGAGCATCATCGACAGCCCGGGCAGGAAGGTGATCACGGTGATCATCAAGGCCGCCCGGCGGATGGTCTCATCATCACGTAGAAAACAGAGCGCTGCCGCGCCCACTATGGGGAAGAAGGTCAAAAAGGTCAGACTGAACATCGGGTTTATGCCCCTCCCGCGAGACTCTTCACAACAATCCACACAATCACGATTACTCCCACCGCTCCACCGGCTCTGAGGATATAATTTTGAATGACACCGGTCTCCACCTGGCGGACCCGTTGACCGAATACCTGGCAAACCTCAGCGATCCAGTTCACGATACGGTCCACGACATTTAAATCGAAACGTCCGGTCCGCATGGAAAATCCAGCTGTGTGCCGGGCCGAGCCATTCACAATACCATCGATAATACCGAGGTCGAAACGCGCCAGACAGAGACGCAGGCGCTCGAGCCCACGGTACAAAGTACGGTCAAAAAACTCATCGACATAGTACTTGTTATAGGAAAGGTCATAGAGCTTCCCGAACATGGAAGCCGCCCGTGCGGGGTTGACCACCCGGAAACGCTCCCAATAGAACAATGCGGAAAGGATGATAGCGATCATCGAGCCGATCACGCTCAGGGTCATGGCCAGGATATGCGCGGTGTGGGCGGTGTCATGGGTGGCATGGCCCGTAGCGGAGTGTTCCTCTGAGGTGACGGCAGCGGTTTCCTGAACGGCAGGCAAGGTGGGCGTATCCTGGGCAAAGGCGGCCTGAACACCACCCTCTACACTGACATGTTGGCTTACCGCGGGCGGGGGAGTGCCGAAGGGGATCACGCGTTCCTTAAAAAATCCACCCAGGCCCACATGCTCCCAGCCTGCGCTGATAGATAGCAGCGCCAGCAGAATCAAGGGGATGGTCACCACCCGTGGGCTTTCATGCGCATGGCTGAAGGCATGTTCATCCCGGGGAGTGCCCGTGAAGGTCATGAAGAAGAGCCGGAACATGTAAAACGCGGTCATCCCAGCGGCGGCGAAGAGGGCCAAGGGCAAAAGCATATGCTGGGGATGCTCCATCCCGAAGCGCAGCGCGCCCGCGAGAATCATGTCCTTGGAGTAAAAGCCGGAGAGGAAGGGAATCCCGGAGATCGCCAGACAGCCGGTGAGCATGGTCAGGCAGGTGATGGGAGTCTTCCGCCACAGGCCGCCCATCTTGCGCATGTCTTGTTCATGATGCAACGCGAGGATGACTGATCCAGAGCAGAGAAAGAGCAGCGCCTTAAAGAAGGCATGGGTGGTCAGGTGGAACATCGAGGCGGTGTAAGCGCTGACCCCCAGGCCCGCCATCATGTAACCGAGCTGGCTGAGTGTGGAGTAAGCGAGCACACGCTTGATGTCGAACTGGGTGATGGCGATAGTCGCGGCCATGAGCGCGGTGAAGGTTCCGGTGTAGGCCACGACCAACAAAGAATCTGGAGTGAAGATGGGGAATAGCCGTGCCACCATATAGACCCCGGCGGCTACCATGGTGGCGGCATGGATCAGGGCACTGACCGGGGTCGGACCCTCCATGGCATCGGGCAACCAGATGTGCAAGGGGAACTGCGCTGACTTGCCGACCGCGCCGCAGAACAGGCATAGGCTGGTGATGGTCAGCTGGATTCCGCTCATCTCTCCGGCTTGAATGCGTGTAAACACCTCGCTGAAGGAAAGGGTGTGAAACTTGGAGTAGATAATGAAGAGGCCGATGGCGAAACCCAGGTCGCCGACGCGGTTGGTCAGGAAGGCTTTCTTTGCGGCCGCGGCCGCCGAAGCACGGTTGATGTAAAAGCCGATTAGCAGGAAGGAGGAGATGCCCACCAGCTCCCAGCAGCAATACAGGATGAACAGGTTATCGGTCAGAACCAGGAGAAGCATGGAGAAGGAGAAGAGGCTCAGATAGGCGAAGAAACGCCCGTAATTCTCTTCCCCTTTCATGTATCCTAGCGAGAAGACGTGAACCAGGAGGCTGACAATGGTGACCACCATCAACATCATGGCGGTCAGGCTGTCGATCCAGAATCCCAGCTTCCAGACCACTGGCGCCCCGGTATTGGGATCGGAGAAGGTCAAGAAACTATATGGATTCTGGTTGAGGTACAGATACTCCTCGCCACTGTTGTAGGCTCCCAGGGCTCCACGGTAGATGGTGTAGGAGAGCAGGAACGAAGCCGCGACCGCGCCGACCGCGATCTTGTCACAGATGCCTCGTAGCCGCTCGGTACGGCCGAACAGCAGAATGACCCAGAAGGACAAAAGCGGGAATAGGACAATCAGCAGGGGGCGTATTACCATGGCGGCCTATTCCTTTAACCTCTTGAGTTCATCCAGATTGATCTTCGAGAGATTCGAGTAAATTGAGAGGATGATGGCCAGCGCGATGGCCGCCTCCGCCGCCGCGAGGATGATGACAAACACCGCGAAGGCCTGGCCACGTACCCCGCCCTCCACATACCGGCTGAAGGCCACCAGGTTTAAATTGGCGGCATTCAGGATGAGCTCCAACCCCATCAACATCATGATTCCATGACGGCGGGTGATCACAATGAACAGCCCAATAGTGAACAAGAGCGCGCTGACAATGAGAAAATGGGTCAATCCGATCATGATTTGTCCTCGCTCTGGGAGGGCTGGACCGAGTGGGCGATCACGACCGCGCCGATCAGGACCATCAGGAGCAGCACGGAGGCTGCCTCGAAGGGAATCAGGTAATCGGTCAGGAACAACACCCCGATGCGTTGGATGGTGGGTTGTGGATCCGCCACCTCCTTGACCGGCCAATGGGTCGAAACCACGGCGGCGATCAGTGTGAAGAGAGTCAGGAACGCCACCACCAATCCCGGTCCCACCTGCATCGTGACCTCCTCCCCAGAGATCCGTGCCACATTGTGGGTATACATGATACCGAAGAGCATGAGGACCAGGATCGCGCCCACATAGATGGCCACCTGAGTGACCGCCAGGAAATCCGCCCCCAGCAGGAGATACAATCCCGCCATGCTCGCGAAGGTGGCCCCCAGCGACAATGCCGCATGGACAATGTTGGGGGTGAAGGCCACATATAGCGCCGATCCCACGCACACCACGGAAAGAGCATAGAAAATGAAATCAAACATGAGGTGTTTGTTCCTGCGTAACCGGTGGTTTCGTCAATTTCGCTTTGGGGCCGGTCCATTGTATCTCAGGCTCTTGTTCTTCATCGAGGGGACGAGGAGGAGCCTGATCGTAATCCATGAAGTTAATCACCAGGTTCCGCCGGTCACGGAAGATGGTTTCGAACTCATGGGTCATGTAGAGGCTGTTGGAGGGACAGACCTCCACGCACATGTCGCACCACATACATTTGTTAAAATCGATTATAAAGACTTCGGGGTGGCGTGTCCGGCCCTTGCCGGTTGCAACCACCGTAATGCAATTCACAGGGCATTCCTTGGCGCATACTGAGCAGGCAATGCACTTGCGGACATCATTGAAGAGCATCCCCCGGAAGCGCGGCGGTAAGACCACCGGCTCGCGGGGATACTGGACAGTGGCGACCCGCCACTTATGCTGCAAAAATTCGCGTCCGGTCACCACCATGCCGACCAGCACGGTGACGAAACCATCCACGACCTCTTTAAAATACCGCTGAACCGCTTCCATATCTTTTTTGTAGGGTGGGACTTGCCCCACCATGCTTACCTCACCCTTCTTTATTGGGAAGGGGGCGTCTATGCCATAGCCGGTTGCCGTTTGGGTAAAGGCTCGCTCTTCCAGATCCGATGGATGGCGAACACGGCTAGCGCGGTCAACACAATCCCCGCCACATAACCTGCGGGACGGCGGGTAAAATAGAGTTGCCAAAAGGCGGTCCCGAGCACGGTTACGAACCCGAAGGGGAGCAACACCTTCCAGCACATATAGGTCAGTTGATCCACTCGTAGACGTGGCAGGGTCCAACGCAGCCACATGGTCACGAACATGAGTCCCAGGCACTTGAACAGGAACTCCGGTAATGGCGGCAACAGGGGGATGCCATGCCAGCCACCCAAGAAGACCACGGTTCCCAGGGCTGAGACCACAAACATATCGGCGTATTCCGCCAGGAAGAAGAACGACCAACGGATACCAGAATATTCAGTATGGCTGCCGGCTACCAGTTCCGATTCGGATTCAGCCAGGTCGAAGGGGGTCCGGTTGGTTTCCGCCAGACTCGCGATGTAGTACATGATGAAAGAGGCGGTAGCGAAAGGGTTGATCCAGGGCCATACCGACCAGTTGAGGAAGCTGAAATCCTTGTAGAAGGGCTGATTGGGATCGCCCAGGTAATAGGCCTGGCTATCCGCAATGGCGGTCATGTTCAGGGAGCCCGCCATCAGGATGGCGGGAAGCAGATGCAGGGCGGTCGGGATCTCATAGCTGATGTATTGCGAAGCGGCGCGCATACTGCCATAGATGGACCACTTGTTATAGGAAGCCCAGCCGGCGCAGATGATTCCCACCACCACCAGCGCCGAGGTGGCGAGGATATAAAACACTCCCAGATCGAGGTCAGCCACCTTGAGGAATGGATTGAAGGGGATCACCACATAGGAAATCAAAGCACCGGTGAAGGCCAGTACCGGGGCCAAGAGGAAGAGCACTTTGTCCGATGCGGCAGGGACAATGTCCTCCTTAAGCATGAGTTTGACCGAGTCCATCACGGTCTGCAGCCAGCCATGATAGGCCCCGACCTCCATTGGTCCGAGGCGCGCCTGCATGTAAGCCGAGATTTTCCGTTCCGCCCACACCGAGAACATGGCCAGCACCGAGACAAACCCCATCATGAAGACCCCACCCAACACCAGGCTGACGCAGGTAAAGACCAGCCAGTAGGGGACATGCGAGCCACACACCCAGAACGGGATGTTCAAAAAGAACTCCAGCGTGGAGAAGAGGATATCGTAGAGCTTGGAATACATGGTCTAGCGGTCCACCTGCCCCATCACAATATCGAGACTGCCCGCCGCCGCCACCAGGTCGGCGACATAGATGTTGGTCCATAGATCCTCGATGACACACAAACTCACAAAGGTCGCGGCGCGGATCTTTACACGGTAGGGGATATTCTTGCCATCGCTGATTACATAAAAAGCTGTCTCGCCGCGTGGATTCTCGGTGCGGACATAGACCTCACGCCCCTTAGGCGCCTTGAGAATCTTGGGTACACTCCCCCGGTAAGGTCCGGCGGGGAGCTGTTCGATGGCCTGGCGGATGATCCGCGCACACTGGCGCATCTCCTCCACGCGGACCCAGTAACGGTCCCAGGAATCACCCACAGTCCCCTTCTGGCCGCGTCCCACTGGGACCTCGAAGTTCAATTCGGGGTAGGCCGAATAAGGTTCATCCCGGCGCAGGTCCCAATCGATCCCCGAGGCGCGCAGGTTCGGGCCGGTATAGCCATATTCGACAGCCTGTGCGGGGGTCACCACTCCCACATTGGCGGTCCGCCGTACAAAGATGTGATTGTGAGTGAGCAGATCATTAAGCTCATCGATACGCGCATCAAACTGATCGAGGAACTTAAGGGTCATCTCGATGTGTTCCGGGAGCAGGTCCCAGAGGACTCCGCCCAGGCGGATATAATTGTAGGTCAGGCGCGCCCCGCAGATGGCCTCGATGATGGAGATCACATGCTCTCTTTCACGGAAGGTCAGCAGGAAGGGGGTGAAGGCGCCGGTGTCGAGGCCATGGGTTCCCAAGGCGATCAAGTGGCTGGCAATGCGGTTCAGCTCGCCGGCGATGACACGGATATACTCGCCGCGAATGGGCACGGATAGCCCGCACAAGGCCTCTACGGTACGGCACCAGGCCCAGTTCTCGTTCATCGAGGCCAGGTAATCCATCCGGTCGGTGTAGGGGGTGAACTGCGAATAGGTCAGGTTCTCGCCGATTTTCTCCGCGCAACGGTGTAGGTATCCGAGATAGGGTTCCGCCTTCTCGATTACCTCACCATCGGTCTGGAGCAGGAGACGCAAAACACCATGGGTCGATGGGTGCTGTGGCCCCATCGAGATCAACATGCGTTCGCTTTTTAGTGAACCGGTCGGCAATCTCCGCTCCTTGGTGCAATCTTAAAAATTACCGGATGATAAACTCCTCCCCCCCCACCCCAACCCTCCCCCGCCAGGGGGGAGGGAGTAAAAAGTACACTCAAGTGTGAACTCCAAACAACTCCCTCCCTCCTGGCGGGGGAGGGTTGGGGTGGGGGGGGAAGGTATCCCGCCCATGTTTGCTGTATCTCAACAGCTATTATTTATGTCCGGACTCAGGCCGCGCTGGGACGGCGCAGAGTCGGTGTCTCTTCAATCTTCTTCTGAAGTTCAAGTAGTCCCGCGATCAGGGTCTCGGGCCGGGGCGGACAGCCGGGGATATACACATCCACCGGGACGATCAGATCCACCCCTTTCACCACATGGTAACCATGAATGTAATAGGGGCCGCCGCTGATGGCGCAGCTGCCCATGGCCATGACCCATTTCGGCTCCGGCATCTGGTCATAGAGCAACTTCAGCCGGGGGGCCATCTTTTTGGAGACAGTGCCAGCCACAATCATCACATCCGATTGGCGTGGAGAGGCACGGAATACTCCGGCTCCAAAACGGTCCAAGTCGAACTTGCAGGCGGCGGCTGACATCATCTCTATCGCGCAACAAGCCAAACCAAACGACAATGGCCACAGGGAACTCTCGCGTACCCAGCTGATGAGCTCATCGGTTTTGGCGAAGAGGAGATTGTCCTCGAATTGGTGTTCCAAAAGACCCATTGTAGCTCGTGGACTCCTATTGCCCGTAAGTCCCGGTCTCCGGGACAGGTGTCTCTTTCGTCATCTCCGGTGGCAGGGTCACTTCCCGCACCCACTGGAGATGGCCCTTGACCCACACGTATGCCAGTCCCACGGCCAGAATGGCCAGGAACACGAACATTTCGAGAAAGGCCAATCCGCCACTTGCGCCCTGAAGATGTGTCAACCCACCCGCTGTCTTCTCCAAGGCTGGACCACCATCCCGGAAGGCATTGAACACCACCGCCCAAGGCAGCATGAACAGGACCTCTACCTCGAAAACCAGGAAGATGATGCAGACCACATAATAGCGGATGTTAAACTGAATCCAGGGTTCACCTACTGGGCGCTCGCCGCATTCATAGGGGGTCAGTTTCTCAGTGTGTGGTTTGACCGGACGGATGAGCGCAAGGAAAACAATAGCCGCGATGACTATCCCGGCCGCGACGAATGCGAAAATCAGGACGTGAGCATACTGTTCATACATAAGACTTACCAAATCAGGGGTGGAGACATATCGGCTACCCTTACCCCGCGAGCAAGCATAATAGACAACATCTTCCCAAGGCAATCCCAAGATTCACACTGGTGGTATGCTTTGGCTTGAATATAACTGGAAGGGGTACATCCCCCCACCCCAACCCTCCCCCGCCAGGGGGGAGGGAGAAAAACACGCTAAAGCGTGAACAACATACAACCCTCTCCCCCTGGCGGGGGAGGGTTGGGGTGGGGGGGTGCTGTAGACTCTATCCAGTCAATCTCTTCCTTTAAAAATGCTTCACATACCGTAATGTGAAGCGTTCTCCCTCCGGGCGGTTCTCCGCCTCGGTCTCGAAGTACACATTGAAAAAGAGGTGATTGTTTGGGTCGAAGGAATAGAGCAATCCAGGTCCAATGGCGAAAACCTTCTCCTGGCTGCCATCGACATTGTGGCCATCCATCTTGGTATCGGTAATCTGATCAAGGTAGTAGCCGTTGATACCCATCCGCAGGGTTTTGGGGATGACCTCATAATCGGCGGCGAAGTTGATGTGAACAGCTTGTCCTGGCTGGACATCATCCGCGCCGGGATAGAGGTTATGGTTGGGGTCGTCATTTTCCCCGTTCCACAGGTAATGTGCGCGCCAGGAGGTGGTCAATTTTGGGGTTAGGAAGAGGGTTCCCGCCCAGTAAGGATCGAAGGAAAAGTGATTGCTTCCCGCGTTAAGCGCCAGGTCGTCATCGTATTCGCCGGTCGGCAGGATGAGCTGGAACTCCACCCGGTGCATGAAAATGGGACCATTAGCTCCCATGATCGGATCCCACTGCAGGAAGGGACCGACCCACAGGTCGCCCGTCCCGTAACTGTCCTCATTGAGGAAGTCCGAGGCTCCGGTGTCCAAGTCCAGCCAGACCTCGGGAAGAATAAAATTAAGACCCAATTTACTACCCAGGATGCCATCGTATGTTGATTGGTATGTCAACTGGCTGAGACCGACCCACGCATCCAGGTTCAGGTCATCCTCGGCTCCAACCACATTGCCATTTTCATCAAAGACCGGAATTTTCAAATCACCCCCGCGGGAATTGGCAAATTGATTGTCATTCCAATACTGCATGTACTGGGAGAAATACAAACCCGGTCCAGAGGGAGCATTACCATCCATGAAGGAGGTAAAGCCGAGGTTAATGGGCGGCAGATCATAAGCGAAGCCGGCCAATGGTGAGAAAACAAGCATTCCGCACAATATGAGAACTACGATGAAAAAACGGTGACAGGACATGGAGACCCCTCTCCTTGTGGCTGAAAACAAATGAGCGTCTCCAGGACGAGACGCGAGAACAAACCAAACCCACCAACACCCAAGAAAGATTGACCATACCACATTGACGCCGTGGCTTCAAACCTCTTCTTTGCCCATCCGGAGAAATGTACGCTCACTCTATGCCCTCCCTACTTCCTCCCCATGCTCACTTACTTTTCGGTCCGGACCAGATCCAGGAACGTGTGAAGGCTCTCGCCGGGGAGATCGATTCAGTTTATAAAAATTTGGACCTGGTAGTGGTGGGAGTGCTCAAGGGAGCGGTGCATTTTGTCTCGGATCTATTGCGCGGGATGACCCTTGATCCGTGTGTCGAATGGGTCCGTGTGTCCACCTATCGCGAGGGAACTACCGCCGTGTCAGGTTCCCTGATCCATTTTGTGGGTGATCTGGAATTGGTGGGGAAGGATGTGCTGGTGGCCGATGACATTCTCGACAGTGGCCGCACCTATCAAACACTCAACCCCGCGCTTCTGGAAAGAAACCCCGCGAGAGTGCGTTGGGCCTTTCTCCTTGAGAAAGAGGGGGCATGTGAGCGCGCCGGTTTTCAGCCGGATTTTGTGGGTTTTCATGTGCCCGAGGCCTGGGTAGTGGGGTATGGTCTCGACCTAGCGGAGAAATATCGCAATCTGGCGGGGATCTACGCGCTTGAGCAGACTGAGGACCGGTAAAAAGGGGTAATTACTTTTCCAATCGAGACTCGATCCGTGTCAATCGTTCCTCTATCAGAGTCAGGCGTTGGGTCAGGTCGTTGACTACCCCGGCCAGGTCTTCGAGTGTGGATAGCGCTGTGGGTGGCATAGCCACGATGCCGAATTTGGTATGAAGATATTTGAGCGCATCCTCCATGTTCGTAAAAAAGGGGATCAGTTTCTCGAGCGATGCAATCTCCAGGGTGCGCATGACCTGCCCACTTGCCGATTGGATCATGGCGACTCCGCCCCCGGAGGTATGGCAACTATTGCGGATCTGAAGAAGAAGCCCAATCCCCGCACTGTCCAGGAAGGAGACATCGGCCAGGCTAATGACCAGATAACGTTTCCCTTCCCGCGCCCAGGTATCTAACATCGACTTCACCTTATAGACTCCCATGGCGGCGATTTCACCGGAAAGATAGACAATCGCGAGTGGATGACGGTCCTCTACCTCGATCTTCATGTCCCCTTTCATTCGTTGCCTCCACTCATGATTAGGTCATCTATGATGTCTATCCTTAATATCATTAGCATTTGAGGACTCATTCAACAATGACCATTGAAATTCTTGAACCTCTCGCTTGTCTCCGGGAGTGTCCAGAGGAAGTGAGAAGGTGATCTCCGTTCCGCTTTCCGCCATTCCGGGATCTGTCTGCCACCAGTCTCGTTGTAACGATGTGGATTGGTCAATAGTCACCCATTGGTCTCCGGTCTTTTGTTGGACCTGGAAGGGGCCATTCCCGTGGACCCCGCAGATCGTGACCGGGACAAATCCTACCCCTCCCGTGATGGAAAAACGCACTTGCTTTCCATCCTCGGTGTGGATGCGCACTGGAAGATCCCGCTCCACGCTTCCTCCTACCGCGGTCACCTCGAGGTGGTTGCCAGTGGCTTCCCGGTAGATCGTCTCCCAACTGTCTGGGTGCGCGGACAAGGCATCCGTCAGATTCTGGTTGGGACCATAATAGTCCGAGGCGAATTGTGGGACAATCAAAACTTCCACAACCGCTTCCACATAGTCACCCGCCACAAGACGGGTTAGCGCCGCTGGTGGCGAGAGTTCCACCAAGAAGCTGGGGACCTTTCCATCGACGGTTCCATAAATGGAATAGAAGGGATGTGGGCAGTCCACACCACCCAGCCGGGCCTTCCAACTACGGATGATGATGCCACGGTTAGCCCAGGCTCCCGCATTCTTTTCCGGTACTCCATACTCATAGAGAGCAAACCAGGGTTGCTCTCCCGCGAGCTCTACCCCCCGCCGTTTGTAAGCCCAGCCACCGTTCATGGCGGCGGTATCCGTGGTTTCCTCCAAGCCCACGAGAGTCCCGCGCGCGAACTTGCTGAAGGGATTGGTGTTATAGCCATCCGCGCCCATCTGGAAGAAGGCTAAGCGGGTGATGTTGTCCGTGGTGGCTGTCACATCATAACGCAGGGTATAGAGACCCCGGACCATGTCATCGGAGCGCCAGGTCTGGGTACGGATACGTGATTGGACCACGCCGTCGGGAGTCTCACCGGCATAGGTGACATCGGTCAGGATGGGACAGTAACGATTGAAGAGTGTTTTCTGCCGGGAGAGAAATTGTTTTTCGTTGTTTTTAAAATAGACCAGGAAGTCCAACCCGCCGACATTGTTGGTCCAGGTCCATTGGGGACTGTTGGCATCCATACTCCGCACCATCAACGGACGGATGTCATCACCCATGGCCCGGTTGAGATTCACATCCGGGTCATAGCAGATGCTCTCACCAAAAGAGCCAATGGCCAGTTGATCCCACTGCTGGTTGCCGCCATACCCCTCGAGGCAGAGGTGTGCGTGAGAGACCGCGGGAAGCGGGGTGTCCGCATCCCGTTGGCCCCAGTTGGCATAGGTCAGGTCAAACTCCGCATCCAGATTCTGGCCCGGCGCCAGGGAAAACATGGTCAGACCACTGAACCAGGCGGGATTCACATGCCAGTTCTTCGAAATCTGAACCGGCAAGGCGATGGGTAGCCCACTCAGGTCTCTCAAAAGCGGGGAGAGTCCTGTGACCGAAAAACCACCGCCGAGGGTACTGTCTTTGTAAAAGTGGAGACGTGCGCTGCGGGAGAAGGAAGCGGAATTGGTCAGATGCAGAAGGATTCGTTCCACCTGGCTGTAATGGTTGTTCTTGGAGGGGGCCAAGACTTTGTACTCGCCCGCCACCGGATCATAGGTGACAGGTTGATTTCCCGTGACAGGGCCGGTGGCGGAGGCGATGATATCCTGAGCAGTCAGAGGAGATTGAATTTCTTGAATCTCACGCGCGGCCAGATTAACCAGATCCACTCGTGCGGGAACTATCACCACGGAGAAGGTGGTTTCCTTCGACTTTTCCAGGGTAGCTGGGGCTAGGTTCTTACAGATGATCTTCCGGGGGGACACAAATTGAAGCCTCTGTCCCGTTGGAGCGGGATTAATGAGTGCGATCCCAGGCCCAGCGTTTCCAGACTGGGCTATTATGCCCGAGGCCGAAACTGCTCCCACTGCCGCATCGGTGAAGGAGCCCCCATTCCAGAGAGAGAGCTGGGAGTAGCCCTCCGCCAGGTTGAGAGAAGCGGAGAAGGTGACATCGTTCAACGCAGCTTGGGTAGGAGTCAGTGAGAGGGTGGCCGAGAAGCGGTCTGGCCAACAATAGAAGCCGATCTTGGCGGTCACATCCGTGAGCACTGTACCATCCGGTTTTTTGAGAAGCACATCCCAGAGCTCGAACTGTTGCATAAACCGCCCGGTGCGCCTAATAAGGAGACGATCTTTCAAGGGGACCGCCGAGACTGCTTCATAGGTCACCCCCTGAAGGGAGACAGAAAAGGCCAAGTTGTTCTCCGGCAAGCCGAGGATCACTTCCTTCCCCTGCCCTACCGCCTCATCCGCCGTGACCGTTTCCAGGATCGGCCCGAGCCTGGTGATCCGGGCTTGCGAGGCATTCACCCCCAGGCCGTAGGCATTGGTTTGGACCGCGAAGATCCGGTCTCCCTGTGGATCAGTTCCACGCCAGCCATATGGATAAAAGCCAAAGGTGTAATCCTGTCCATGGGCCAAGGCTTCATCTGGAATCCCAGTCCTGGTATCACCAGCCCTGACTGGAGCAGGCATTATCCCAGCGGCCAGAATCATCAGGATTCCAATTCCCGTCAGAAGAGATATTAGAGTAAAGTGGTATTGCCTTAGCATCAGAAACTCCTTCACCACAACGAGAGTGCTTTGCGCATGGGTGCATCGATGCGCATATATATACTCTAGACTAAAAAGGGGTGATTTGGCCAGATGAGGTCTTGATTGGGGGGAGTGCGTCTCTCTTACTTCTGCATCAGCCAATCCCGCATGGCCTGCACAGCACCGGTGCCTTGTAC
>CAYRBI010000059.1:0-19387 GCA_964422415.1 uncultured bacterium
CGGCTGGACTGGCTCCGGCTGAGAAGATACCTCCGGCTGGGAGGCTGGCTTCACACTCGCTTGAACCGGCTGCTCGATGGCGGCTGGTTCGATCTTCACCGTAACGGTCTCGGAGGCAACCGGCGCTTCGATCTGGGGATGCACAGCCTGCACGGGGGACGGCTGGACTGGCTCCGGCTGAGAAGATGGCTCCGGCTGGGAGGCTGGCTTCACATTCACCTGAACTGGCTGCTCGATGGCGGCGGATTCGGTCTTCACCTTAACAGGCTCAGTGGCGGCCGGTGTTTCGGTCTGAGGCTGCACAGCCTGCACGGGGGACGGTTGGACTGGCTCCGGGTGGGAAGATGCCTCCGGCTGGGAAGATGGCTTTACATTCCCCTGAACTGGCTGTTCGATGACGGTGGATTCGGTCTTCACCTTAACAGGCTCAGTGGCGGCCGGCGCTTCGGGCTGGGGCTGCATAGCCTGCACGGGGGACGGCTGGACTGGCTCCGGCTGGGAAGATGCCTCCGGCTGGGAGGCTGGCTTCACATTTACTTGAACTGGCTGTTCGGTAACGGCTGGTTCAATGGGACTTGTTATAGGCTTGCTGGAGAAGGTGGTCACCTGAACGGGAGCTGATTCCATCTTCGCTGATGGGATCTCCACACCGGCCTTCGCTACCGTCTGGCTAGATGACCCGGTGTCCAGATGATCTATGGCGGACACTGCCACCTGAGCAACTGGTTTGGAGGTTGGGATTGTCTTGGTGGTATGTGGAAGGACTGGTGCCGTTTCCTCGGTTTGTTCCACACTGGCCTCGGGAGCACTCAATTCCATCTGTTGGCCAGTCTGGTCGAGTGGTCCAGACACCTGAGCGGTGACAATGGACTCATTCATTAGTTGGCTCGGCGCAAATTGCTGGCTGGCCATAGAGCGTGTGGTTGCGACGGTTTCAGTTTGTACCGGCGTAGAGTGAACCTGAACACTTCCTTTGGAGTCCTGGGTGGCACTTGGCTGGGAGACAGTAGATTCAGTATTCAGAGTTTCCCCAACGAAATCCCCCTTGGAGGCAGAGATAGAAGTTACTTGAGGTGTAGATTCCGTTGGGGATGTCTTTATTGAACTGGCGAGAAAGTCTTCCTGCCCGGTCTTGACTGTCACCGTGGCGGGCTGCGAAGTGGTTTCTTTCGTTTGAACGGATGGGGGTACATTCCCGGTGATTTCCGTGCTGGTGTTGGCAGTGGATTGAGAGTTGGCAGACGAAATCTGGGGTTGAACCGGAGCTTGAGCCGATGTCACCCGTGCGGCCTGGGAGCGATGGTTTTCAACAACGGCGCTCTGGGTGGTGGTGACCTTGGGGGTGGTCTCTTTCACAGTCTCTTTGGAAGAAACCGTGGCCTTGGATGAAACCACCTCAGTTCCCTCATGGCTGGAGGAATCGTCAACCGGAATGGTGGCCTCTTGAACCTGAGCCGTATCCACTGTGGTTGGGAGAACAGCGGACTGCGCCATGGGAGTGGGAGAGGTTGCCGGGATCTCGAAAGAAATCACGGAAGATGTGGTCTTGGTAACAGCCCGAGCCACCTTTTCCGGTGTGTCATTCAGAGTAGAACTAACCGGATCCATCGTGGGTTCAACCATGGTGGTGGGCGTACTGGCCACTGGTGCCTGTTGGATAGGAGCTGCCTTGGTGTTCACTGGAGCGGAGGTTTGCTCCGGCTTGAGTGTCAGTTCTTCTTGTCCACTGACCTGATCGGCCACTGTCACCGTAATACTTGTCTTGGGCTGGGGATCAGCCACAGGTTTGAGAGTGGTCTTCGAGGAGGTTTCAACGGAACCAGATGGCTGAGTGGTGGTGGCCGGGCGAATGGTAGCCTCTTTGGTTCTGGTGAGAGGATTCCGGGACACCGTAGGCTTATCAACGGGAACCGTGGTGGCTGCGGAGCTGCTCTTCACAACGGTTGCCACTACCCCATCCACATTTGAGGATTCACTGACGTTCCCAAGAGAGGGTGGAGCCACAGTGGTTGTCTGAATTATCTCAACCGGTTGTGTGGAGGCAGCATTCACAGTGGCTGTGGTCATAGTGCTGACCGGTTCAACCATCTCCAGCGGAGTGGAACTCTTGATGACGAAGAGTCCATCGCGGATCGAGAAAGATTCACCACTCGCGGGCAGCGCATAATTGCTTGACTGGAGGGGGCTCACCGGGGTGTGCTGGGAAAGCTGCGGAGTGTTCTGCGTGGTTGAGCCAGGGGTTTCACTTTCAGAGGGTGTGGTAGACAGGATCTGAAGAACCCGGACTGGCGGTTCTACTTTCGCCAAGGACACGTTTTCGGTGGAGACGGTGGTGGAGACTGTGTTGGCCCTGGACTGAGCCGGAACGGACTGGAAAAGAGTGGTTCCCTGCCCCGCCGGGGTGGACTGAATCTTCACCGCTTCCTGCCCGGTCACGGATGGAATGAGAGTGACCGGCTGCTCCACAAGGAAGGTTTCCTTCATGGACACAAAAGACTTGGGAAAGGAAACACTCTCGGAGATGGCGTTGTCTCCAGAGGTGATAACCTGAGGTACGGTGGAGGCAGTGAGGGTGGATGTGGTATTACTTTTCTCAATGGTGGGGGCGGCAACGGACTCCTGGAATGAGAGGACCGGCGCGGTGTGTGTGAACACCGCTGGGGCAGCCACCGTATTCGTGGTGGGCAGCACGGAGGGAGTCAAGGATGGGGTGGCCTTCCGCGCGGTTTGGATCGCGGTGATCTCGCCATGGAGATCACTCAGATAAGTTGCCACCTCGCCCAGCAGAACTCGAACAGAGGCCGCGTTACTGCCAGGGGATTCGGCGGTTGTGGTGGGCGAACCGCTGGACGAGGTGGATGGATCCAAAAGAGAAGCGGCGTTGTCCGCTGTTGAGTTTTTCAGGAGAGTGGACTCGCTTGTGGTCTGAGCCGGAGTTTGTAGACCTTGGATCAGCTGGAGCACCGCCACGGGGACAGTAACTTGATAAGTGGTGGGGGTGATTTCCTGCCCCGCTGTCGAACTGGAGTCCAGTTTCAAGTCAGGTGAGGACTCGGCGGGGATATTAACCGTAGTTTCACCATATGTGGCCAATTGCTCGATCGCTTCACTCGAAATGCGGATGATTGTTGAGGGGAGAGATGGGGTTCCTTCATCCACACTCTCTCTCAGGACTCCAGCGGTGGGATATTCGAGCACTTGAACTGAATCCGTAACATCACTCGTTTGAAACGCACTCTCCAAGCCTGTTACCTGCCACTGAACAGTGGTCTGAGCCGGAAGGTATGAGGTGGTGGGAGTTGCTTTTGTGGCGGAAAGCCCCTCGGAAGGAGAGGCAAGTACCAGGCGCAGGACACTGCTGGAGGTGCCTTGAGAGGCCGTTTCCACACTCTGGCTCTGGATTCCAGCGCTCTTTTCGACCACCAGAGCCACCGGGAGTGAATCTCCATCCACGGATGTCAAAGAAAAATCACCGGATTGAAGAAGAGGAGCTGTTTGGTTTGGAGTTGGCAGTACAATATAAGCAAGCGTGCTGGGGTCGAGGATGCTTTCCCCGCCGGAATCGTTGATGTCCTCTGTCAATCCTGTTGAGACCGGAGACTGGGCCGATGAGTGGCTCGCCGTACTCAGGGTTGTGGAAACGACCTTGGTACCAGCAAGCAGGCTTTGAACCGCCGAGGGAAGCCCGGTCGAGGAAGCGGTCAGCTCAGAGCCATTCGTTTGGGTGAAAGTGGTTCCGGAGGTGAGGAGATTGCCCATGATCGCGGCAAAGTCTGCCTCGCCGGGCAGGTTCTGCAGTGTAGTGGAGTCACCCAGGGAAGTATTCAATGCTGTCCCCCCCAGCTTCGAGAAGAGGCCGGAAAGCGCGGAAAACACTGAAAATTGGGAGAAAAGACCGTTCATTGTTCTTTGTCCTTTATCTCAGTTCGCCCTGGAGGTGACTCTTCCGTTGGCGAAGTACCACCATCTAAGGCAACAGGCGTGCCAGAGACACAAGAGACAAAGCTTCTTGCTTTCTGAAGGTTCGTGTGATACGAACAGGGATTAGTTGACCGGATTGGTTTAGTGACCCCATCGTCTAGCCGGCCTAGGACAGCGGATTTTCATTCCGCCAACACGGGTTCGAATCCCGTTGGGGTCATTTCATCATCCTTTACCTGAATTACCGTCCACCTTGGCAAGAACACTTGGCCGCTCCCTTAAACTGTTGGGAAGAGACAGTACGCTCCGGGGAGGCCGGATATGAGGAACAAGATACCCATGGTGGTCAGTGAGAAGCAGATCGCGCTTTCCCACAATTCGTCTCAGCGGATCTCCCTACCCCTTAAAATCGCCGTTATTGACCTAGGCTCGAATAGCGCCCATCTGGTGATCGTCCAGATCTGGGAGGATCTTTCCTACACCTTTCTCCATGAGGAGCGTACACAGGTGCGGTTGGGAGCGCCGGTGTTCGAGCATGGCTCGATCGATCCACAAACCCAGGCCCGGGCCTTCGCTGCATTGAAGAAGTTCCAGGTCTCCTGTGCCAATCATGATGTTCACACTGTCCTGACTGTAGCCACCAGCGCCCTGCGAGAGGCCACCAACAGCAACGAGTTCATCGAACGGATCAAGAACGAAACCGGTCTGGAGGTGAATGTCATTTCCGGACGCGAGGAGGCACGTCTGACGGCGTTGGCGGCGATTGAGTCGCTGGGGCTGACCAAGGGCAATGTCTTCTTAATCGATGTGGGCGGAGGCTCAACCGAACTGGCTTGGATGGTCGACAGCATTCCCAAGATCCTGCTAAGTCTTCAACTCGGTCCGGTACGCATACTTCAAAAAGTGACCCTCGGAGATCCTCCCGGCGAAGAGGGTCTGGAGGAATTACGCAAGGTCATCCGGAAAGGGCTGGCGCCATTCTTCCGGGAAAAGATCGAACACCCCGAGTGGACTGTCGCTACCAGTGGAACCGCGTTGTGCCTGGGTGAGTTGTGCGGCACCAGCCAACGGGCACAGACTTCGCTGGAAGTCCGTGTGGTCTACAAGGCTTCGCTACGGAATCTACTCCTACGCCTGGCCGAGATGACTCTCGAAAAGCGCCGGGAATGGTTGGGGATCTTCGGGGAGAGAGCCGATTCCATTCTACCCGGAGGGATGATCTTCCTGACCGCGATGGAGGAGCTCAATCTCGACACAATGGTCACCGGCGCCAAGGCCTTACGGGCGGGAATAATCCTTGACTTCGTGGCGCGGGAACTCCGCTCCTCAGCCAGCGACCGCAGCAACAACCTGATTCAATTGGCCACCGGAGAACACCCGCTCGAGGAAGCTCAGGATGTACGCTCCTTGAATGTCCTCAAACTGGCGCGCCGCTATGGTTATGAACCCAAACACTGTCAACAGGTACTGACCCTATCACGGCTGCTTTTCGAGGAATTACGTCAACACCACTGGCTGGGAGAAGAAGACCGCTTCTACCTCGAATCCGCCGGCCTGCTGCACGATATCGGATACCACATTAGTACCACACGCCACCACCTACATTCTCATTACCTGGTCATCAACAGCGAGATGGAGGGTTTCCACCAGATGGAGATCCGCCTGATCGCCAACCTGGTAAGGTATCACAGCCATGAGCTCCCCGGCCCCGAGGATCAGGACTACTGGAGCCTACCTGAGGGACTCCGCCGCAAGATCGACATCCTCGCGGGCATCCTGCGCGTCGCTAATGGTCTCGATTTCACTCACCAAAGCCTGGTTGAAGGAATCGAAGTCACCCTGGACAGTCAAAAAATCACCTTACGAGTTAAAACACGAAGTTCCCTGGATCTGGAAATCCAGGAAACCCTCGCCAAGGGCAATCTCTTGGAAAAAGCACTTACACGGAGGTTGGAGATCATTGAGGAATTACTCGAACCGGAAGCTCTAACCGAGGATTGACGCCACCGGGAAGAGTCCACTCCTATTTCAAGCTCTGATCCACATCATTCCACGGTTTGGCCCCACGCATATCCAGGCAGACTACATCCCCCTTCGAGTTACGGCAATAAATCCGCCTGTTGCAGAGGATTGGCAGGGTCCAGCAACGCCCATCCAGTACATGCGCCCGTGCAATCTCTTTATAGGCGCTGGTGTTGACCTCCACCAGGACCAGATCCCCCTTGGCGGTTAGGATGATGAGCTTGCCATCCGCCATGATCTGGCAGCCATCATCCCCCATGTCTTGAGACCATTTCTCCTCCCCAGTCGTGAAGTCCGCGCATTCCAGGAGAATGTCATCAAAGCCGAAAAGGTGCCCCTGAGTAAAGATGCAGGTATTGTAGTTGCTTCTGGCGCGCTTGTCCTGCCAGACCATGGCGGTCTGCGAGGATTGACCGATCTGGGCCAGGGCGCAACCACGGTCATACCCGGAGGAGAAGAAGACCTTGTCCTCTGAGATGATGGGGGTCGAGGTATTGGTATCGAACTTGGGAGTCCGCCACGGAAAACGCCAGATCTCTTTCCCAGTGGCCGCGGCCAGAACGACCAAACCGGTCCCATTGAAGAAGGCCACATGTGGTTCGTTGTGATAGTTGAAGAGCTGCGGCGAGGAATAGGACTCGATGTATTTCTCTGTTTTCCAAATCAAGCGCCCATCCTTCTTATCAAAAGCGAAGGCAATACCCGCATCCACGATAATCCAATCCTTGAAGAGGAGCGGCGAGGAGGCGAAGCCGATAAGAGGAATTTTGGCGTCATATTCCTTTATCAGATTACGCGACCAGATGACCCGGCCTGTGACGGCATTAAAACAGAACAAATCGGCTTCACGGCTGAAGGTGTAGACAGCAGTCGCATCCAGCAGGGGCGCGGCGGCGGGGCCACCTTCATGGTTGTAGTCATGAATTTTACACGGATAGGAGTATTTCCAGATCTCAGCGCCAGTCTCCGCATTAAAGCAATAGACGGTGTCGGCATCATTCTGGTATCCAAGGGTATAAGCGCGATTATCCTTGATCGACAGAGGTGCGAAACCAATGCCCACCGAGGCCCGCCAGAGCACCGGGAGGCCCTCCTTGGGCCAGACAGTCAGCCAGCCTGTTTCGGCGGAAATGCCGTTACGGTCAGGACCGAGCCACTGCGGCCAATCGAAGGCCTGGACGGGAGAGGTAAATTGAACCACCCAGAAGAACAGGATCAGTATAAGGCGGAAACCAACAGTCTGGGACATGTCGAGCTCCTTTCTCTATCCGCAGGCCTCGCGTTCTGTTGTTAGCCGGGGGCAAGGCAACGGCATCTTATCGTTCTCTTACCATTCAATGCCACCGCCCCCGGTATGTAATGTAGATAGAATGTCATACGCCGAGTACCGGGGACGGCGGCGTTGTAGAATGAACACATAAGAAAGCACCGTTGCCTTGTCCCCGGCTAACAACGGATTATAGGGCTGAAGATATACTACCCCTTCACATCCACACACACCACCGTGCCCTTTTCGTTGCGGCAATAAATCCTGCCATTCGCCAGCACCGGAACAGTCCAGCACTTGGTCTCCACCACCTGGGCGCGGGAGATCTCTTTGAAGCCCTCGGAGGAAGCTTCGGCAATCACCAATTCCCCCTGCCCGGAAAGGATAACCAACTTGCCATCGGACAGCATGAGAGAACCTTTGAGCAGGTCCTCCCGCTCCCAAGCCACCTTACCAGTGTTCACATCCAGGCAAACAAGAATGTCTTCACTAAAACCATAGACAAATCCACCGTCCAACACCGGGGTGCTGAACTGATTGCACATTTCTTTATTCCTCCAGAGAACCACTGGCTCCTTCCCCAGCTGGATCTCGAAAAGGGCGCAACCGGTAGTATAACCGGAGGAGAGGAAGAGCTTGTTGCCCATGACGATGGGATTGGCCGCATTGACCCACGATTTGGTTTCCCAACGGAACTTGGAGTATTCCTTCCCTGTCTTCATGTCCAGGATTACCAGACCATATCCGTCAAAGCAGACCAAGCAGCGTGTGCCCTCAAAATCCGCCGCCATGGGGGATGAATAGCCGGGTCTGTACTCCTCTGTCTTCCAGAGGACAGTCCCCGAGGTTTTATTGAAGGCGGCGATGATGCCCACATCAATGATCACCATCTGACCTTCAATCAGGGGAGAACCAGCAAATCCCCACCAGAAGTAATCAGGAGGGGGTTTAAAACCAAGGATGCCTTTCGCATCCTTTGACCAGACCACTTTACCTGTGGCAGCATCGAGACAGAAGAAGTCACCCACCTTGCTCAGCATGTAGACCTTGCCATCATCCACGGTAGGAGTTACATGTGGGCCTCCTTCATACGCAAAATCCAACAATGGGGCTTTATAGGAGTAGGGCCAGACTGGCTTGCCAGTTTCGGCATCGAAACAATACACCGTATCTTGCTCATTGGCCCAACCGGCCGTGTAGACCTTGCCATCCACCACAGTAAAAGACGAGAAGCCAATTCCCACCTCCGCCGTCCAGAGTTTCCGGGGACCCTCGGTGGGCCAATGGGCGAGCCAGCCGGTTTCCAGTGATGTCCAGTTGCGGGAAGGACCGCCAAAGGTAGGCCAATCCGAGGCATTGGCGCTCACTCCTACAAAAAGCAGAGTGCATAGCACCCACACCGTATGATTCCGGTGAGAAAAGAAAGCGGACATCCAGGAAAACCTCTCGATGAGTTACAACCGGGGGCGGTGGCATTGCAGAATATACGATTTCGAAAAAAACGTTGCCTTGCTCCCGGCTAACAACGGAATGAAAACTTTCACATCTGGCCCCGGAGTTTATCTCCGGAGCCAGCTGATTATATTCTCTACTGCCCCTTCACATCCACACACACGACCGTGCCCTTCTCGTTGCGGCAATAAATTCTACCATTCGCCAGCACTGGGACAGTCCAGCACTTGGTACCCACAACCTGAGCACGGGAGATCTCTTTGAAACCCTCGGAGGAAGCCTCGGCTATCACCAGCTCTCCCTGCTCGGAGAGGATGATCAGTTTTCCATCGGATAGCAGGAGAGAACCCTTTCCCAGATCTTCTTGGTCCCAGGCCACCTTGCCGGTGTTGGCATCCAGGCAGACAAGAATGTCATCATCAAAACCATAAACAAATCCGCTGCTCAATACCGAGGTGTTAAAGAAGTTGCACAATTTCTTGTTCTGCCAAACAATCGCGGGTTCTTTCCCAAGACTTATCTCAAGTAGCGCGCATCCCTTTTTGTAACCAGAGGAAATGAAGAGCTTGTTGCCGCCCACCACAACTGGATTGGCGGCGTTAACTCCATACTTGGTTTCCCAACGGAGTTTGCAGTATTCCTTACCTGTCTTCATGTCGAGGATGACTAACCCGAATTCGGGCATGGAGGCCACGCAACGAGTTCCCTCGATATCCACCGCCATGGGAGAGGAATAGGCCGCCTTGTAGTCCTCTGATTTCCAGATCACATTCCCCGAGGTCTTGTCGAACGCTGCGAGGATACCCACATCCAGGATGACCATTTGGCCCTCGATCAAGGGAGAACAAGCATAAGCCCACTCAGGAACAATGGCCCCCAACTCCGTCTTCACATCCTTCGACCAGACCACTTTCCCGGTGGCGGCATCCAGGCAGAAGAAGTCTCCCACCTTGCTTAGGGTGTAGACCTTGTCACCATCCACGGTTGGGGTTCCACCCGGTCCACCCTCGTAATACTTGTCAAGCAGCGGAGCCTTGTAGGAGTGGGTCCAAACCTTGGCTCCGGTCTCAGCATCAAAGCAGTAAACCGTGTCTTGCTCATTGGCCCAGCCCATCGTGTAGACTTTGCCATTAGCCACGGTGAAGGAGGAGAAACCGGTTCCCACCTCCGCCTCCCAGAGCTTCTTGGGACCCTCGGCGGGCCATTGAGCGAGCCACCCGGTCTCCTGCGATGTCCAATTACGGTTGGGGCCACCAAAGGTGGGCCAGTCCGAAGCGTTGGCGCTGAATACGGCGGCACACAGGGCGCATATCACCCAAATAGATTGAATTCGTTGATATTGGAAAGCGGTCATCCGGGAAAACCTCTCGATTAAGATTGGATCAGCGGCCCGATAAGCCACACATACAGCGTATTCTACGGGTTACACCGAAGGGTGAACAAGGGGAAGACAGCCCAGCTGTTTTCTACCTCAGCAGGATCTGAATCAGGTCGAGGAGCAGTCCGGTGGAGAGAGGAGTGGTGTCCCCGTTTTTCACGTCTTCCCCGCCGGGTGTCCAGGTACGCGAAAGGGCAAAGAGATCAAGTGTATTGATTTGTCCATCGGTATTGGAATCCAGCTTGGCAGAACCGATCTCATTAACCCGCAATTCATAGCTGGTGTTGGAACCAGAACCTTCATGGGCGTCGGTCAGACGGATATAGAACAAGCCCGTGGTTGTGGGAGTGTAGCGGATACGGGCGGCATAGTTGCCTTTCGCACGGTTGATATCGTCATTTTCCGCTAGCAGAGTCGTCCTATTCGAGGCGTAAAGCTGCATCTCCGGATCGGCATTGAAGGAAAGGTTATCCGTGACAACCTCATAGAGGATTCCTTTGGTTCCTTGAAAACAGACCCAGTCCACATCCCCCTTGTACCAGGATTGGTGGAGCATGGCGGATCCATCGGCCGCGAGCTGTGTGGCCTTGTTAGCCACATCATTCGGCTCGAAAAAGTCCGGAGAGGCCGAAGAAACTAACGAGAAAGTCTGACTGGGATGCCGTTTGCCAGCCACCACGGTCACCGTGGAGGCATCCGAAGATAGTCCGGCCACTCCCCCCTCGACGATAGAGTATTGTGAGTGGAAGGCGGTAAAGAGGGGAAGCGTGGCATAGACATTTGCGGCGGATAGACTATCCGCGCGGAGTGTGTAGGTCCCAGGGGGAACCCCTTGAATCCGGAAGGTTCCATCTTCCAGAGTGATTGCGCTGACCACCGGGTAGTCCTCCCGGTAAGCGATCACATCTACACCAGGGACCGGCTCATCGTGGAGTTGAGCCTTACCGGAAATGGAGCCGAGGTATTTCTGGACATAATCGTTCTGCGGATAGAGTTCCACCAGGCCGGAGATGTCATCCTGTTCCAAACTGACAACCTGGTCATCCGCATAGTTGAGATAAGGATACATGGTGGGGTAGATCACTGAATCATCATCAGTATCGGTTTTTTGGTGGAAGGAGTGGTCGAGGCCACAGATATGCCCGATCTCATGGACCGCCACCGCTTTGAGATTGATTTCGCCTGCCTCCAGACCACTGGAGAAGGTAAAGTCACGTCCATTAAAAACCAGGTCGGTGTCCCGGACACGGCCATCGAAGACCCCATCGAACTCCTCATCCTCATAGGTGGTGAGGGTCAGAGCGATCACCCCCGTGCCTTCCGGAAAGAAACCGGTGGTATTCGTCTCATCAAACAGGATGACATTGGTCTCATCATAACCAGCGATCAAGGTCTGATCGGTAACTTTAAGGTCATTGAAAGCGATGCAGCTGGAGGGTTGCGCTTGCCAGGCTCCAAAGGCTGATTTCACGATATCGAACTCGCCACCGGTACCATCGCCATTATCATTGAGGTCCACAGTTCCCATCCGGTTGATGAAGAACTCCACCTTTTGTTCGATGATGTTGGGCTGCCCCTGGGGTTGCTCACTCAGATTCCAACGCAAGAGGTTGCCATTACGCGTGAAAGCGGGGGTATATCCCAAGACATCCTGGGCGAAAAGGGCGCTGAACGATAGAACCATCGCAGCGTATAACCATGGCCGAATTGAATTCATGAGAACCTCCACGATTCGTGGCGAGTGACGGAAACAAGCATCTCCCAGCCCCACTTGCACCGGCTCTCCCCCGCTCAGTTTCGGCAGCGGGGGACTCCAGCTGTAGGGGCCTTTGAATTCTTTGCCAGGCGGAAGGCCAATTTACTCGTAACGTAGCGCCACAGTCGGATCGAGACGGGCCGCCCGCCAGGCCGGGTAAACACCACTCCCCAAACCAACCACCGTCGAACATAGGAAGGCCACCACCAGCGCGGGAGAACTCATCCGCCAGGGCCAGTCGCCTAGATTCGGAAAGAAGCGGGGTACCACCTGGGTTACCCCATAAGCCAGTCCCAGGCCGATCATGATGCCAACACCACCGCTGAGGAAACACAAAGCCAGAGTCTCCGAAAGAAACTGAGAGACAATATCCCTCCGCCGGGCACCAAGTGATTTTCTGAGTCCAATCTCCGGGGTGCGCTCGGTCACCGAGACCAACATGGTGTTCATCACCACAATCCCACCCACGATCAGGGATATCATGGCCAGCGCGGCGAGGATCCCCTGCACCATAGCCACGATCTTCTGGATTCCCTCAACCCGCTCGATCTCGGAGTACACCAGGAAGTCCCACTTGCCATGTTGCTGGTAGAGGATATCCCCGAGTTGAACCTTGACCGATTCCGTGGTGATACTGCCATTAGCCTTCACCACAATCTCATCCAAAGGATCATCACCTGAAAAACGGCGTTTACCAGTGGAGAGGGGGATATAGACATCCTTCGCGCTCTCCGAATTGCCGACATCCTCGCTTTTGGGATCCACCACGCCCACCACCTCGAAACGCTGGCCAGAGATACGGACTTCCTTTCCGATTGAGTCCTCTTCAGATTTAAAGAGCTTGCGTGCCACCTCCGCGCCGATGGTGCAGACCTTCTGTGCACCGTCCATATCGCTCCAGGCCATGTTCCGGCCAGCACGGACCACCCGTCCACGAGCTTCGAGATAGTCCGGGTCCACCTCCTTGAGGTTCCCCATGATGTTTTCTGAACCCACGGTAACCCGGCGTGTATCTGATTCACGGTACCCGCCCACCAACGTCGCGTTCTCAAGCAAGGCCCGTACGATATCGAGGTCCTCGATTTTCATATTCTTCCAGTCATCCATCCAGTGACGGTAACGTTCAGGGGGGGCATTCTCGACAATGATCAGGTCGGCGCCCCAACGGCGTTCGAGCTCCACCACGATTAGATCCTTGGCCTGCTCGCCTAGAGAAACTACGAGCACCACGGAACCCACCGCGATGACAATCCCCATGGCCGACAGGAAGGAACGCATAACATTCCGCCGCAGACCCTCGAAACCGAAAAGGATATTCTCTAGTAGGCGCATCTTCCCGGAAGGGATTATACAGCCAGAGACAGGATACGGCCATCCATTTCCTTCCACGCCCTGACATGCGATATTCGGGATTTCCAGGAGAAGAGAAGGACCCATGGGACGCCGAGGACTCATCCGACGGATCAGAAAATCAGAATGGGGCAAACGTATCACCGTTGAGCTCGCCTGTACGGGTATTCAACGGTTGGTACGCTCGCTCAAGATGACATGGATCGGCCGCGATATCATTGAGCGTCTCTACGAGACCAACCAACCCTTTATCTTCGCTTATTGGCACTCAGATCTGGTCCTGGCCTGCCGGATTGGAATCGAGGAACTCGCCCGCAGGCAGATTGTGGTCATTACCAGTAATAGCCGGGATGGCCAGATTGTCGGCGAAAACCTGGCCCGTCAAGGCATGACCGTGGTGTGGGGCTCCAGTAAACGGGGCGGGGTCGAAGCCTTCCTGGCCATGGCAAAACAGCTGCGTTCTGGATTAAATGGCTCGATCGCCGTGGATGGTCCACGTGGCCCCCGGCGTGAGGCCAAGGAAGGGGTAATCCGTCTAGCGCAGTTCTCTGGCCATGCCATTCTCCCCTGTGCGATTGGATATAAGCATTGCATTACCTGCAAGAGCTGGGACCGTCTGCGGATTCCACTACCTTTCACCGAGAGCGTAGTCATTTGCGGAGAGCCCATGTTCATCGATCCAGGCCTTGACCGCGCCAGTCTCGCGGAACCCACCGCGCGTCTGGCTCAAACCTTGATGGACCTGCGCCAACAGCTTCCTTATGATAGGGACTAAAATGGAAAACCATCCACTCGAAACATCCGGACCCACCGCGTATTCCATGCCCGTCCGCCCCAAGGAGATCCGTCCCTCCGGTGACCGGGCCATGGCAATCTCCTGGGAGGATGGAACAGAACAGATTCTGACCTTTATCCAACTGCGTAAGGCCTGCCCCTGCGCCGCTTGCCGGGAGATGCTGGAAGCCGGTGGCGAGGCCGAAACGATGGATGACCATCTCCAACTACGCGTCCTCGGCAAAGACACTCCTTCCGCCGACCCGCTCCTGATCCGTGCGGATTGGGTCGGGAACTATGCGATTAAACTGATCTGGAATGATGGCCACGATGCGGGGATCTACAACTTCGATTACCTGCGGGAGTTAGGAGCATAATTTCTGTTGGATATTCGCCCCGCTGGGGCATTGAAATACGTGGGGAGGTCTTGGACTCATGAAGTTCCGATGGTTTCCGTGCGTTCTTTTTGTAGCAAGTGTGACCGCTTATGCTGGGGAGGTGGTCCAAGTGGCCAACCTGGCAGGGTGGCGGATTGTCACCGATGCGACGGCTCTTCCCAGCGAGAAATACGCCGCCGAAGAGTTGAAGGCGCTCCTCAAGCAGTCTCATGGCCTCGATCTTCCCATTGAGGTTTCCACAACACCCGCACCGAACAGCATCTACATCGGTCCCGGCAAGGCCCTCGCCTCCAGCCCAGTGCCCATCCGCGTTGAGGATCTGGGTGAAGAGGGGCTGCGGATCCGGATCACTCCAGAGAATATCGCCATCGCGGGTGGACCACCTCGCGGAACACTCTATGGTGTGTATGAATTCGCCGAGCGCTATCTTGGAGTCCGTTTCCTAACCTTCGACCACACCTCCTTCCCCTCCCCAGCAGTGGTTGAGATTCCCTGTGGGGAGTACTCCTACACACCAGTCTTCTCCTTCCGTTGGCCTTATTATCAGGAGAACACGGTGCATCCTGAGTTCGCGGCGAAGCTACGTGTCAATACCGTCACCGATAATGACCAAATCGGCGGGAAAACCCATCAGTCCCTCATCAACCACTCGCTCATGCGGCTCCTTCCGGTGGACAAGTATGGCCAGGAACACCCCGAGTATTACGCATTGGTGGATGGCGAGCGGAAACTGGAGATGGGCGGTGGCGGTCCGGAGGTGTGTGTCACCAACCCCGCTGTCATCGAGACCGTGGCGGAGAATGCCATCGCGAAGCTCACTGAAAATCCGGAGCAACAGAATATCAGTGTCAGCCAGAACGATAACGACGCATACTGCCATTGCCCCAACTGCGAGGCGGTCAACCAGGCGGAGGGAACTCCAATGGGGTCGCAGCTGGCCTTCGTAAATGGTGTGGCGGAACGGGTCGAACAGAAGTTCCCCAACGTGAAGATCGGGACCCTCGCTTATTGGTATACGCGCAGACCGCCCAAGACCATCCAACCCCGCAAGAATGTACAAATCCAGCTATGCAGCATCGAATGCTGCACACTCCATCCCCTCAATGACCCCAAATGCCAGAGGAACCGTCAGTTTTTTGAGGAGATGATGAAGTGGAAGGCGGTCTGCAACGACATCTGGATCTGGCACTACAACACCGATTTTGGAAACTATGACCTGCCCTTCCCCAATCTCAGAGCGATCGGCCCGAATATCCGCTTCTTCTCGGAGAACAACGTCAAGGGCGTCTTTATGCAGGCGGACGGAAACGGGATGGCGGGCGAGATGAGCGACCTGAGAAATTATGTCATCGCCCGCTGCCTGTGGAATCCCGCTCTAGATGGCTGGAGCCAAGTGGAGGAGTTCTGCCGTCTGCACTATGGGAAGGCGGCGGATACAGTCCTCGAGTACCTCGTTTTTCTACATGACAACGCTGAGAAACGGGAAGTCCACCCGAGCTGTTTCGCCCCACCCAATGAGATTGGGCTGGATGCCGGGGTATCACTCGAAGCCCATGAGATCCTGCAACGCGCGTTGGGGTTGGCCGAGGATGAAACTGTCCGTGCGCGGGTGGAGAAGCTGACCATCTACACCTACAAAGCCCTTCTGGAGACAACCGGCGGTTTTGAATACAAGGATCAACGGTACCAGTTTATATATCCCACCGAGATCGCCGGAGCTCTCGACCGCTACACTGAACTGTGTCAACGCCATGGGGTTACCATGGCATCGGAACTCAGGAAAGTGGAGGACTACCAAGCGGCAATCCGGAAAGCCCTGGAGGGATACCCTGCGGTGGAAATCCAGAACCCAGTCTGGAAGCTGGGGGTGGTCCCCAGCGCGAATGGAGCCATGGTCGAGCTGCTACATAAACCTTCCGCCAGAAATCTCTTGGCTTCGGCAGGCCTCAAGAATGTGGGCATCTCTTTCGACAATGGCGACATCGAGGAACTCTGGGCGGACAAAGAATTGAGAACTGGAAAGGAGGCCTTCGAATCCACGCAGACCGGGACGCAAATCACCATGACCCGCGCTTTGGAGGATGGCTCCACCATCCAGCGGAGAATCTGGCTCGATGAAAGCGAGCCTGGAAAAATTTTCTTCGAGACCACCCTCCACCATCTGGGCGAAAAACCCAGAACCTACCAGATAAAGATTCGTCCGGAAATGAATGCGGGATCGAACACCCTCGATTCAGCCATCCTGTCCGCCTATATCCTCGGCAATGGATGGGAACAGTTCAACAAGGACTGGCATCTTTACTCAGGTCCAGATGAAACTCTTCTGACCCGCGCTCTGGGAGGAGGTTATGCTTTCTTCAACCACGAGGCTGGGTATGGGGTGAAAATCAACTACCACCCAGAGCAACTGCCGACCCCTAAATTTTGGTGGAATCCAGAAAAGAAACAGGCCAACCTGGAATTGATTACACGCAAGGTTGAGTTAGAAAAGGGAGTACAATACTCCTTCGATTACACCCTGGAGTACTTGGACAAGGCACCCCAGTAAGGAAAGGTTTTTACAATGAGTTTGGGAATCGCGGTGCTGGGATGGGCCCATCCGCATGTGGGATTGTATGCGGAGGATATCAGCAAGATGGAGGACGCCTGGTTGGTAACCTCCTGGGATCATGATGCCACACGGGGCGAGGCCAACCAAGTGAAATTTGGTTGTGGCTTCTCCACCCATCTGGAAGAGGTGCTGGATAACAAAGAAGTCGAGGCTGTCATTATCGGAACAGAGACCTCGATGCATGTGGAGGCTTGTGTAACGGCGGCGGAGGCCGGCAAGGCCATCGCGCTCCAAAAACCGATGGCGCTCACCCTGGAGCAGTGCGGCCGTATTATCAGCGCGGTGGAAAAGAACCATGTGCCCTTTACACTCCTTTGGCAGATGCGCATGGATCCGCAAAATCAACGCATCAAAGAGCTCATCGAGGAGGGAACCCTGGGCAAGGTGGTCATGTTCCGGCGCAAGCATTGCCTGGGAACCCATATCTGGCCCGATTTTGACAAAACCTGGCATGTCAAACCCGAATTGAACCGTGGGATGTGGATGGATGATGCCGCGCACCCCTTCGACCTGGTGCTGTGGATGTTTGGAAAACCGAAGAGCGTGGTGGCGGAGATCGATACCCTGCTCAACCCGCTCATCCCGGATGACAATGGCGTAGCGCTCTTCCGTACCCAGGATGGCAAGATCGTGGAGGTCTATTGCTCCTTCACCGCCAACGCTGGCGAAACCACCACCGAGATCCATGGCGACAAGGGAACCCTCTTGCAGTATTATGGTGACGCGGTCTCATCGAACACCCCCCGGCGTGGGGGTGGCCCCTCACTGTGCTGGCTGCTCAATGGGCAGACCGAGTGGACCGATTCAGGAATCCCCTCACCCGCCAGCCATGCTGACCGGTTGCGTGCCCTGTCACGTCCGATGGTGGATTTCTTCCAAGGCAAACGTGGACCTATCGCCACTGCCCAAGAGGGGTGTGAGGTCACCGAAATGCTGCTGGCCTCCTATGAATCCGCGCTGACCGGGAAGCGGATCGAGTTTCCTTTCACACCCAAGGGGTGAGGACACACCGCATGTCTCCTTTGTCCGCTGGAACGAGAATCCTTTCTCGTTCCAGCGATGTATGCCAGCGAATTGTCACGCCGGATCGACAGAACCTCCCCCTACCGGAGCAACTGAGGCTTCCTTTTTGGTCCCCAGCTTCGCTAGTTCCTCCTCCACGGGTTCGATATGGATAAGGATATCGGAGACCTTGGACAGGTCCTTCTTCACTGCGTCCTTGACATCATGAGCGATCTTGTGGCCGTCGCGGACACTCTTGTTCCCCTCCACCAGGACATGCAGGTCGACATAATAATTCAATCCCATCTTGCGGGCGATGCACACATCCAGGGCCGAAACTCCCTGGACCTGGAGCGCGATCTCCCGGACACGGGACTCGATGGTGGTGTCAACCGTGGCATCCATCACCTCGGCCAAGGCCGGCTTGAAGAGGCGGATGGCATTCAAAATGATGATTCCAGAAGCAAGTAGCGCGGCCCAGTCATCCGCCGCCTCATAACCCTCTCCCTTAATCAATGCAATGCCAATTCCGATGAAGCACGCCCCAGAGGTAATGGCATCGCTACGGTGATGCCAGGCATCGCTCTTGACCGCCGTGCTCCCCTCATCTGTCCCCACACGGTTCACCTTCTGGAAGAGGGTTTCCTTGATGACCACCACCGCGATCAGAACCACGAGCGTATACCACGCGGGTGCATGGTGAGGGGTCATGATCTCCCGGCTGCTTTGAATGATGATCGCCGTCGCCGCGGTCAGCAATGCGAACGAGACGACCATACCCGCCAGGGGTTCGGCCTTGCCATGACCATAGGGATGATCCTCATCCGGGGGTATGGAGGCGATGCGGAGGCCGCCATACACCACCAGCGAGGTGGCGATATCGGAGGTGGACTCGATGGCGTCCGCAACGAGGGCATAGGAATGCCCCAACACCCCGGCGATTCCCTTGATGGCCGCTAGTAAGGCATTGGTGAGAATGCCAATGACCGTAGTACGAAGACAGGCTTCCGTTGAACTGGACATAACAGTGGTGTAATGGCTAGTGGGATATGAATCCCCCCACTACCAGCTTTCTCCAATCTTAACGGTTCCGTACAGCTCCCAGAGCGAGCAGGTATGCGATTTCGGCCTTACGCAGGTCCTCCAGGGAACGGATATTGTTACGTTCGTGCTCGATCAGACGGGTCTGTGTCTGCAAAAGGAGGCTTAGGTCGGTGGTGCCACTTTGGAAAGCCAAGTTAGCGGAGTCCAGTGACTTCTGGATGGAGGGTTGAATCTCGTTCTCATAAATACGGACCGCCTCGCGTTTGGCCTCGAGACGAATGACCGCCGCTTCGATCTCGGCATCAATGGATTTGGCCAAGGCGGTCTTCCCGCTCACCGCCGCCTGATGTTCAGCTTGGCGGTGGTAGACTTCGGGGCGCTTGTTGTTGAAGACCGGGACCTCCAGTCCAAT
>CAYRBI010000059.1:19487-30158 GCA_964422415.1 uncultured bacterium
GCCACAAGTTTTAGAGAACTATCCGCCACCGCCATACCATGCTCCTCGACACTGCTCAACTCCAGGGTGGCAAGTAAGTGGATGTAAGCGGTCTGAACCTCGCTGAGGACTGTCTGAACCTCGCGTTCGAGGGCGGCGCGGTCCGCACTGTATTCGAGATTCGCGGCTTGACGCTCCAAACCCAGCACGCCATTGACCGGCAGCTCCTGGTTGATCGAAAGAATCGATCCGGAGTCCTCACCCGTGACTTTCTTAACACCCCCCTCAACAGTGGGATTGGGAAGCAACCCAGTGGCCAAGGCTTGCATCTGGGCAGCGGAGAGCTTGGCCCGCTGAACCGCTAACTGGGGACTTTGACGCCAAGCTAGATCGAGAATCGCGTTCAGATCCAGCCCGCCCGCCGCACCTACTGGCGCTGCTGGCGCTACTGGCGTTGAAGAATCTTCCACAGCCACCAGACCTTCCTCTTCCAATGGGAGATCCCAGTAGTCACTGGGAGGAGCAGTGGTTTCTGCATGAACAGGTTCAGAAGCCTCCTGGGGAAGGAGCGTCTGGGCATGGGTTCCGGGACCGGAGGAGACCACGAAGAAAAGCGCTAGAACGAATGATGTGAATAGTTTGCTTTGTTGCATTGCCGCAGCCTTTCATGCCAGTTCCACCGGCCACACATTCCCCCCCAGGAAAGTGAGGAGATCATAAACCTCCCCCTCAGGTGTTCAAGAGAGATCACCTCTTTACACATTGTCCCGCAGGGGACAGAACAGTAGTCTTCCACTAGAGCGATTCATCCAGACATCAAGTAACTGTACGAGGTGAAAATCCATGGGTCTAGTTAATCCGGCCTTGATAACAGTCCTGTTAGTGTGTGGCATGGAAGTGGTCCCTCCCGATAATGGCTATAATCGTGAGATCCAGCCCAAGGAGGCCTGGGAACGGAATCCCAGAAGCCTACTCACCAACTTTGGAAACATGTATCAGCCCTGTGTCCGGGAGGTGCCAGATAAGGAATATCCCTTCCGGATGTGGTTCTTCGGGTGGGCCTCGGAGGACTGCAATCCAGGCTTCCCGGGGTGCGACTCCATCTATCTGGCGCGCTCCAAGGATCTGCAAACCTGGGAGATATACTCAAAAGGTGGGAAATGGGACACAACAATGAATCCCAAAGAATGGATCCCGGTACTGGCGGCCGATGAACAGAAGGAATATGGAGCCTGGCACATCGGTGATCCCTCGGTGGTTCTTAAGGATGGGACCTATTACATGGCCTATAGCTCCACCAGCCTGCCCAACTTCCGCCCCATGAAAAAGCACAACGATGGGATGTTGTTGTGCATCATGGGAGCCACCTCCACGGATTGCATCACCTGGCAGAAGACGGATCAACCCCTGCTCATCGAGCCCCCCGAGGTCCGTCAGGCCACCAGCGACGTGGGCTGGACCGGAGACTACCACCGACCCAGTCTACTCTGGGATAACGAGCGCTGGAGGCTCTGGTTCGATTACTGGCATCCCAGCCAGGGAGTATGCCTGGGATATGCCGAGAATACGGGGGAGTTTGGACGGCCGGAGGGATTCGATCTCATCCATGCAGGCACACAACCACTGATCATCAACTGGCCGAACCCGGATGTCATCCGCATGGGTGATTCCTATTACAGTTTTGCCGATCCCACTGGATTTCCGCCCAAAAGGAATGATCCCAACGCAGGCTGGACCAGCCGCGCCTTGTGCGAGGCCGTTTCGGAGGATGGACTGAGCTGGGAGGTGGTGGGCTTCATCGAACCCGACACTGATGCGGCCGCATGCCATGTACCCGAAGCCTTTCTCAGGACCATCGATGGAACCAGCTGGCTGTATCTCTTTTATGCCACCCAGCGGGGAGGAAGCCCCCAGTTCGATTACCGTTATGACCGGATCCGTGCCATGCGGCGCAAGGCCGATGTCTCCAGCGGAGAATCATATCTACACGATCATTGAGTCTCTGATGGAGTGATGAATTCATTCCTCTGGGAGACCTCTCATGCGAATGATTCACAGCCTTGTACCAATGTGCACTTGAAATCGCCACTCCGGCGGACCGGGGGATCGTTCACCCGGTTATTTGTTCATGGGCCAGTGTTCCACCCACGAGGGGCGTTCCGTCGGCGTTCCAGTCGGAAGATCCGTGGGGGTGATGGAGGGAGTTGGCGTGGGTGTTGGTGACTCCGTGGGTGAGAGTGTCTGTGTGAGTGTTGGCGACTCCGTGGGTGGCAGGGTCCTGGAGGGAGTGGGAACCACTGTTTCCGTGAAGGTTAGAGTTGGGGTTTCCACGGATAACGGACACACGATCAGAGAGACATCATCGATGTAATAGGAAGAGAAGCTTTCCCTCCTTCCCGTAATGGCACTGTCGAAACGGATCACATGTTCTCCTCCATCCGCATACGCGGAGACATCGAGTTGAACAAGGCTGTAGGTGGAGAAGGAAGCCATACCATCCGGGGTGTAGGCCACAAGCATATTGCCATCCACACTGACATGAAGAAAGTCTGAGGGATCGGCGTTGTAGTCATCGATAGTCAGATAATAGTGGAGGACGGCGCTTCCTGAAGGAATGGTCACAGTCTGTTCAAGGCTGGCGATTTCCGGCCCTTCATAGGCTCCGAAGAGGGCATAGATGGAGCCTGAATGCGCAGTGGCGAGATCCTCGACTAGGGGGGTCGTAAAATAACGGGAATACTGTTTCCACGATGGGTTCCCTACGGAGCGTTCCTCGAAGCTGCCATCCAGAAGAATCTCCGCACAGTGGTTGATCGAGGTTGGAGTGGGGGTGAGGGTAATCGTGCCCGTCTGGGTGGGGGTAGGCCCGTTATATGTGTCAGTCGCCGTGGGCGTACTGGTGATCGTGTGAGAGGGAGTAATCGTAGGGGTAAGTGAAATTGTTGGGGTAAGTGTAATGGTCGGCGAAAGTGTCCGCGTGGCGGTTATGGTGGGTGTGGGGGATGGCCCCAGGGTAAAGGTCTCCGTGGGAGTGGCCGAGGGAGTGGGGGTATCCTTAGGCCCGGCGAGGTAACCATGGACCGTGATAGACCACCCCTTCAGTGTTCCGGTGGAGCCAAAAACCCCATCCGCAACACGCAGTACCCATGTGCCATTGGGATTCTCTCCCCAGTTGACGAGACTGGTAAACAACCAGTTGTTATAGTCGTCGCCTGGATCATCATGGACCGCCGCGAAGGTGGATACAGTCCCGGAGGGAGAGGTCAGAATGATTCCCAAATCACCCCGGTGGTCATGTTCAATATTCACCGTGACTTCGACAGCCTCGGTGCGGAAGTTTGATGAGCCGCTGATCGTGAGTGAACGGGTCAGGCCTTCGAAGGTTTCATCGGGGATCTCGACACTCACCGTGTCGGTGGCGGTCAACGGAACCGCCTCAGCGGGGACATTACTCCATGTCTCAGCCGCCGCGACAGCGGCCTCGGCGTTAATCCGGCCGAAGCCGTATTTGTGGTTGAACTTGTAACCCGCTCCATTGGTCTGCCAGTCCTCATCTCCGGGATGGTTCTTGGTAGAGGTTGAGGCGAGGATATGTTGAACATCTCTCCAGGTAAGGTCAGGATTCGCCTCCAACATGAGAGCAACCACACCCGCCGCCAGAGGTGTGGCGGAGGATGTCCCTCCAAAGTCACTCGTGTAATTCTCTTCGATTGAGCCCATTCCCATCACCGAGGTCGTGGTGGTCCCATAATAGGCGATACCCAGACAAGATCCCTGCTCGGATCCAGCGTTGACGAAAACAGAGGCTCCCTCCTCACTATAGAAGGATTTATCTCCCTCAGCTCCGCTGGCCGCCACCGCGATGGTGTACCGGCTGCTCGCTTGGCTGTCAAAATCGACACGGTCATTAAAACAGCCCCCATTGCCACCAGCCCAAAGGTAGATGATCCCCTTGCCGCCGCGTCCCTGAGTCACACCCGCCTTGAATGCTTCTATCTCGATGGCGGGTAGAAGGTTCTTGGTACAACCATCATCCGGATCCCCCCAGGAGTTGCTGGAGATCCAAATTTGGTCATCCGGATCCGTCGCGGTCACTTGGTGTACCAGTGCAGCAGCCACATCCTCATCGCTGAAATTCGTGGAAAGGAGACGGACTCCCACTAACCCAGCCTCATAGGCCGCGCCCGTCACCCCGATTCCGTTGTTACCTCTCGCTGCGGCAATCCCCGCGCAACAAGTACCATGGAAATCCCCCGGAGGATCTGGAGAGGGATCGTCATCGTGATAATTGAGGTCGATATCAATATCTGTCCGGGCATTGGCCGCCAGATCAGGATGGTTCACTTCGAGGCCATCATCCACCAGTGCGATATTCACCCCATTTCCACGGTACCGCTCCCAAGCTTCGGCCACACGCACATCCTCTCTGGTAGTGGCGGGGATTACCTGCGAACCCGTGTTATAGAGATGCCACTGAAGGGGAAAATACGGGTCATTAGGCAGAAAGCGTTTCTGAGCGGTTCCAGAGAGCAGAGGGGTGGAGAATCGCACCGGTTCGTTCTGGAAAATCTGATTGGCTCTGTTCAATGGTTCGAGCAGGGCCTTATCCTGGACTTCAAGGATCCAGGTATGGGGAGCATAGGTAACCTTGTGAAGTACTTTAAGGTTATACTTCGTGGCAATGCGATCAATCGCTGCTCCTGTTTTGAGCTGGACACAGATCCTTCTTGTCAGTGTCTTCCGGTGAAGGTCATCCCGCTTGCCCTCGACAGGATAGAGGACTGCAAGCCGTGTATAGTCTCCGGTCTGTTCTTGAATGCGTTTGCTCAGCGTATCAAGATGCGCGGCATCGGTTGCGGCATCCACCACCACATGGACTGATTGTTGCATCTTAGCGGATTGAATACCACGAATCCGCTTGTCCACTTTTCCCAACTTCTGTGTATCGATCTGGGCCTTCCCTTGAGACTCGAGCTGGAATTCATCCAGCGCCAGCATGAAATCGACCCGAGACTTACCATTAAAGTAGTAGACAGGTTCCCCAGACCAGTCCGGTGAGGTCTGTGCCAGAGCACCCACCGCCAGGAAAAGAATGAAAATCAGAATATAGAGGTGCCTTGTTCGTAACCTCAAGGTCATCAACCACCGTTTGCTTGGAGGACCTTGGATGGAAAGTCCGGGATGGGAATCAACCCTTGGTCAACTTCCTGCATATAGAATTTCAACAGCTTTATGGCTCTCTGTCCAGTATATACCCCTACAGCTTCCTCGTAGTATGGTATCGGTTCTTGGGCCGCCTGTCACGTTTCTGATGGTGGGGGAATGTGGCACCAGAAACCTCACCCCTAGATTCCCTCTCCCACCGGGCAAGGGGACTTGTGGCTCCCCCTTCACCCTCTCGTATCGCACAGATATGCGCGAATACGAGAAGGGGAGTAGGAGGAATGAGATCAGAAACGTTACACAAGGACCTAGTGTTGTGGACCCGGGAGAGGGAAAGTAGTCAAGATTCGAGAGACAAGGAGGAAGACTCGGCGGGTATCAAAACCATCCGGGGCAAGTGCATGAGAATCAGTAGAATAACAGGAATACTTGCATTATGGGGAGTTTTATCTCCTGTGCTGGCGCAGACTCTCCTTCCCAAGGAGTGGGAGCCTTTGACCATCGCGCGCGTCCAGTATTATGGCGGCGATTACTACACCGACCCGACCTCCCTCCCCAACCTGGCCACCTTCACCTCCCAACAGACAGGCACTCCCTGGCATGCCTTAGATGGATCGGTTTCCCTATTGGATCCGAATCTCAACCGTTATCCCGTCCTCTATCTGACTGGGCATGGGGACATCCAGCTCAAGGGGGGAGAGAGCGATGCCCTCCGTTCTTACTTGGAAAATGGTGGTTTCCTGCTCGTGAATGACAATGGCCCCGCGCGGAGCGGTAACTCGATCGAGGTGGCCTTCCGGCGCGAGATCGCCAGAGTTCTGCCCGGCCACCCCCTTGTCGAATTGCCCAACACACACCCGATTTTCAGTGTCCTCTATGACTTCCCAAAAGGAATCCCCCAGATACACCGTCACAATGAAGAGCAACCACCACGCGCCTTCGCAATCTTTGCCGGTGACCGGATGGCGGTATTCTATGAGTGGAACAGTGATATCGGAAATGGTTGGGAGGATCCCCAGGTCCACAAGGATCCTGAGGAGAAACGCCAAGAGGCTCTCAAAATGGGAACCAACATATTGGTCTATGCAATGATGCAGTAAGCAGTTCCTGTGCGCACACACAACCTGAAGGTTGAACTCCAAACAATAGCGGAGGTGTTCTCATGGCCCTTGATTTAAATGCCCGGCTCGCCTTAGAGGGGGGTACCCCCATCACCACGGAACCCTTCCCCGCCCCATGGCTGGGACCTGCTGAAATCGATGAGACCGAGGTAGAAGCGGTGGCCAATGTGGTCCGCAGCCAGCGCCTCTTCCGTTTTCTGGATCTGGAAAACTCCCAGTGCGCCCGCTTGGAGGAGCTCTTCCGGAATATGACCGGAAGACAATATGCCCTGGCGGTGGGAGGTGGCACTGCGGCCTTGATCAGCGGATTGGTGGGGATTGGCATCGGAGATGGCGATGAGGTCATTGTGCCTGGCCACACCTACATTGCCTCGGCCTCAGCGGTCCTGATTGTGGGCGCGGTGCCTGTCCTGGCGGAGATTGATGAGTCCCTCAATCTGGATCCCACCGATATCGAGCACCGGATCACCAGCCATACCCGTGCGATCATGCCGGTGCATATGCGTGGAGTTCCCTGCCGGATGAAGGAGATCCTGGAGATTGCCAGACGGCACAATCTGTTGGTCATCGAGGATTGCGCCCAGGCCTGCGGGGGCTCCTATGCCGGACAGCGATTGGGTTCGCTCGGTGATGTGGGCTGCTTCAGCCTGCAACAGTACAAGATCATCACCGCTGGCGAGGGTGGCATGGTAGTCACCAACAGCCAGGAGGTCTTCGACCGGGCGGCGATCCGGCATGACTCAGCCATGTGCTACTGGCGTCCAGGACAATCCAGTGTTCAACCCTTCCCCGGCGAGAATTTCCGGATGAATGAGATGGAAGGGGCGCTGGGAGTGGTTCAATTCGGCAGACTGGAATCGATCCTTGCACGGCTGCGCAGCTGCAAACGGCGCATCTTGGAAGGGATCGCCAACGCCCCCGGGATCCAGATGCAGGCGGTGCCCGATCCCGAGGGAGACTGTGCGGTAGCGGTGATTTTTCTCGCGCGGGATAGCACAATAGCACCCCTCTTCGCACAGGCTTTACGCACCGAGGGAGTTCCCGCCGGGTCACTCTATGACAAAGGTATCCCCGACCGGCATGTTTATCCCAACTGGGAGTATGTCATGGGTAAGCTCTCTCATGACCGGCATGGACGCCCCTGGACATCCCCCCTCCATGATCCCACCCGGGAGTATCATACCCAGATGCTACCCCGAACCCTGGGGATTCTTGGACGCAGCGTGATTATTCCTCTCAGCCAGACCTACGAAGACCGCCACACCCAGTGGATCATCGAGGCGGTCAACAAGGTGGCACACCATTTCGCGGGGTGAAGAGGACCTATCCCCACCCTTACTGGAACAAGACAACCCGTATGTTGTTCATGCTTGAGCATGTAGGACAACCTGAAGGTTGAACAACAAACCCGTATGTTGTTCAACCTTCAGCGTGCTTGGGTAACCTGAAGGTTAAAACTCCATACAACTCAGCACGCTGAAGCGCGAACAACATGCGGGTTGCCAGTTCCATTCCACCCGCCGGACTTACTTCTCCATCTCCGGTATCAGGTTGGGTGTCGGTTGAAGACTGATCTCCTCGAGGGTGAGTGTCGGACCGGGGAGTGGGGTAGCAGTGGGGATGGGACGGTTTTCCACCTCCGCCGCCTGGGTCAGGTCAACCGAGGCCTCGGTCATCTTCTCATGGCGTTTCAGAAACCTAGCCCGCAACCGTAGATAGACCGGATCATTGGGCCCCGCGAACTGTACTGCCTGATCGAAGTCCGCAGCGGCTCGCTCCAGGTCTCCCATCTGCTCATAGACTTGTGCCCGGTCCGAGAAGACCACCGGATCCGTGGGCCGGAAGAAGATTTCGTCGTCGAGGTACTTGAGAGCCGATTTTAAGTCAGCGGTACGACTGGCCTCGAGCGCTTGCGAGGCGGAGAGAACCGCGCGCTCCATGTAAATCTGGTACCGCTCCGGTTGTTTCCGGGCCGAGTCATCAAGGTCCTTCCGGGCTTCTTCGAAACGCCCCAGTGCGGCGAAGACTCTCGAACGCGCGATCCGGAAGGGCACCATGTGATCGGCCAGGACAATGGCCTGTGTGAAATCCTCCAGGGAGTGAGTGAGGTCACCAATGGTCCGGTAGGCATCAGCCCGGACAAAGAGGAGGTAGGGAGAATCCTGGCCCTCCAGCCCCTGGGTGTAATCCGCGATCGCCTCGCGGAACCTCCCCAATTTGAAGTAGATCTCCCCCCGGTAATAGAGACTGGTGGAGTCTTTCGGATTTTTCTTGATGATCTTCGAGACATCCGCCAATGCTTCATCGTATTTCCTGAGAGGGAGATACGACATGGCGCGGTTCATCCACAACGCGCGCCCCGAAAGCCCGAGCGTCTCGGCATGATCAAAGTCCGCAATGGCCTTGCCGAAGTCCGAGACCAGCCGGTAACAGATCCCCCGGTTGAGAAAAACCGCCGGGGTCTCGGGGCTGATCGAGAGGATATAGTTGTAAATCTTGATGTTCTCCAGCGGATCTGGGTGGGCCAGGACTGGTCCCGCCCACACCAGAACCGCTACAAGAACGAACAAACACGGCTTCACTTGGCCTTACCTTCCAGCCAGGCCGCGCGGTCCTTTTCGGGAATCACCCCGGGTGTTCCCTCGAAGGTGACTTTGATGACCGAGATATGTGGATCCGGAGGATTCTTGGGAAGCCCGGTCAGTACCAGACGGCCATTGTGCTCCTGGCGGATACCCACCTTAGCGCCAGTGGTCAACAACTCAGCGGAAACCGCCTTGGTTTTGACTCCAGCAACCACCGCCTCCTCACCTGGCCAACGCAGAATGTGGAGATAACCCACCTTTTCCTTGGCGGTCCACATACCCACCATGCCGCCATTCAGGTTGCATCGTCCACACCCATAAATGGCTTCTCCATGGCGCTGCATCCATTGGCCCACGGCTAATAAGCGGCGGGACTCTTCTTGGCGGACTGTGCCATCCGGCTTGGGACCGATGTTGAGAAGATAGTTGCCATCCCCCGAGGCAGCGGTCACCAGATTCTGGAGCAGTTGGGTGACACTCTTCATGTTTGGATTGTTGTGGATATACCCCCACCCACAGGAGTCTCCGATGGTCATGCAAGATTCCCAGCCACGCCCCGCCACCGAGGCGGTCACATGCTGTTCGGGGGTATCCAGATCCTCATCCAGGCCACAACGGTTATTGATGATGATGTGAGGCTGGCTCTTACGTGCCCAGGCGTTGATCTCCTTGGCGCGCCAGAACTCGGCCAGATTCGCCTCCGGGTCGGAGGGAAGCCAATGGCCGTCATACCAAAGCACATCGATTTTCCCATACTGGGTGAGTAGCTCGCGCACCTGGGCGTGATATTGATGCACCATGGCCTCAGCGCTGTCCTTGAGTTTCTTGGGCTCGAAGTAGCCCGGGAAACGCCAGTCGAGAAGAGAGTAGTAGAATCCGACCTTCATGCCGGCTTTCCGGGCAGCTTTGACATAGTCGGCCACGAAATCCCGCTTGGCTGCAGTCTTCACTGAGGTGAAATCCGAAACCTGGCTATCGAACAAGCAGAAACCATCATGGTGACGGGTGGTGAGGACCATGTACTTCATCCCCGCCTCCGCCGCCAATCCCGCCCAGGCATCGGCATCGAATTTCTTGGGATTGAACTTTCCCGCTAACCTGGCGTACTCCTCCTTCGGTATCTTCTCCACATACATGGCCCATTCGCCACGTTCCAGAAGGGAGTACAGCCCCCAATGGATGAACATCCCGAATCTTGCTTCATGAAACCACTTCAGACGTTCCACCTGCTTCGGATTGCACCTCATGAACAGAACCCCTCCATTGCGGCAGATTGGCTTCCCCTAAGCCGGGAAGCTTCGATCATTATGAATAAACTGATTCCTCCACCTCCCCCCCCACCCCACCCTCCCCCGCCAGGGGGGAGGGAGTGTTCGGAGTTCACACTTTAGTGTGCTTCTCCACCCTCCACCACAAGGGGGGAGGGGGTCGTTTGGAGTTCACACTTTAGTGTGTGTTTACACCCTCCCCCCTTGCGGGGGAGGGTGGGGGTGGGGGGGGAGTGACACTCTCTATGGCTTCAACGGCCAAGCCTGTACCTGCTTTACATTCACCACCCCGCCCTCACAGAAAAGTCCAATACCCGTGCTGTCGGGCCGTGTGGGATAGATCCGCACCGTACCAGCCCCCCGGTCATTGGCGAATACATCCAGCACCGAGTGGTCCACGATCACATGGAGCGTGAGGGATTCTCCGGAAGCCAGTTCGAAGTGTCCACGCCCCTCACGTTCACCCTGGTTAATCCCTTCCCCAAGACTGGATTTAAGACGGTTAACTCTCATCCGTTGTTCCTTGGGATCGTAGTAGATGCGGGTTTCCTCCTC
>CAYRBI010000060.1:0-30093 GCA_964422415.1 uncultured bacterium
TGGGCATGGCCATGGTGGAGCGCATGAGCGCCATCCTGGGCCTGTACTGGAAACTACAATTTGCAGTCACTCTCCCCAACTGCCAGAGCGAGGACTCCTGGTGGCGCAGCCCCAACATGACGCCGAAGAACCTTGCGGTCGTCCAGCAGGCCATCGAGTGTGTTAAACGCGGTGAACAGGTGGTGGTGTTTTCGTCGCTGATGGAGTACGGACCGCTGATTGCCAGACTGCTCAATGAGGCCGGGATCTCCGCCTGCCACATTGTGAAAACGAACGGCGAGGAGACCACGACCAAGAGTCCCGGTGAACGGGCCGACCTGGTGACTGACTTCCGGAAAGGGAGATTTCGGGTGTTGTGCGCTGGGATTAACGCCATGTCCTTGGGCCATAACCTGGACAATGCCTCCTCAGTAATTGTCTCCGGCCTGCCCTGGGACTACGCCACCTTTGACCAAGCCATTGCACGAGCCCACCGCCTTACCTCCAAGCGCGAGGTCCACATCTATGTGGCCCTCACCAGTGGCAGCATTGATGAAAAGATGTGGGACCTGATCAAGGACAAAGAAGCCGCCGCTTCACTCGCTCTCGATGGACGCCTCTTCGAGCAGCAGGAACAGGAAATCGATCTGCAGAAATTCCTTGATGACCTCAAAGAATCCTGGCAGGAGGACGGTACCACGGTGGATGAGGAAGAGGTGGAAGACCGGCTTGACGCGCTCATCTGTGGAGCACCGCTCACCGAAATCCGCAAGGTCGCAGTCGCCTAACAGTCAAAGTTGGGCACGGGAATGCCCTGGCGTACCCGCGCCCCTGTTACCAACGAAAGGAGCATATCATGAGTGACCCAACACATGTCTACGGCCTGTGTCAGTATGAAGGCGATGTCGAAAAGGTCGAACGCATCGTTGAAGAATGGGGAATGATCAACCTCCTCATCACACTGGATCATGGTGTCTTTGTATTGGATGGCTCCTACCATCCCTGCGATAAAGGTCCACATGGGTCTGTTCAGGAGGAGTATCTCGAGGACTGTCTGAACGAGATCGCCGACGCCGTAGGAGTCCTTAAAGCGGAGTTCCGCTGCTACGGACCCGAGGCTGGACAGGTCTGGGACCTGATCTATGCAGATCACAGTTTCATCCGCGTCCCCCTCGAACTCCAACCCACCCTCGAAGCTCTCGATGATCCCATGGTGCGGGACCACTACGGTGTTGAATCCTGCCTTACCGTGTCCTGAAGATCGGCCTTACCAGGTCAGGTTGGAGAAACTGCAGCTGTTGGCTCCAACCCGTCAAGTGGAGTCCATCCGATCTTCCATACAGGCCAAGAGAAACACTCAGCAAATCCCATGCTGAAAGGAGGTGAATCTAATGCCTGAACACAAAACCCTCTCAGTAGAACTGTATCTCTTCAAAGAAAATAAAAACACAGTGCGCTATGACGTCATGGACCTGGATGACCTGGCTCCCATCGACTCCTTATACCTCAAGAAGTTTACGCTTAACGGGGTCCGGCCTGAGAAGATCGAGGTCGTCATCACCCTCGGATAAATGAATTTGCTCCCCTTTGTCGTTCCCTCCATATTCTCCCTCTTAAGGCGGGTTACATCTGTTGTACCACATGCCTATCCGGTGTGACCCGCCTTCCTTTTTTCCACTCACAAAGAGTTGATCCCACCTTCAGAAGAAACCATTCCCGTTCTCTTCCCAGTAATCCTTCTCGTAGTCCTCACTTCCCGCTTCCACGAAATCATGGATCTCCTCCAGCAGGCTCTCCACTTTCTGGTCTAGCGATTTCACGACCCGGTAGATGTTGCCCAGGAGCTCAAAGTCCTTTTCATGGCCTTCCCAATAAGATTCTTTTTTTGATGCCATTTCAGAATGGTAACACTTCGGAGTATTTAAGCCTTTCGCCGGTAGGTGGTCTCGAGTCCGTTCGAGACCACCCGGGGCATGGTCTGTGCCTCGTTGTAGGCAGTCGCCACCGCCTCCTCAGAAGGATTGAGGTAGACACTGGTTGACCTCAGGCTTTTGTGCCCCACCTGCTTCTGGACGATCGGCAGTGGGAGCTTGTAATGGTGGATATAGTCCATCACATGACTATGACGAAGTGAGTGGATGGTCAGCCGATGCAGCCGGCGTCCCTGGCTGTCCTGCCCATATTCATGGTCCAGGCCAGCCTTCATGACATAGAACCGGAAGATCTGCCGTAGGCGGTTCGTGGAATAGGGTGTGAAGGGATGCTTCGGAGGGTGGAAGAGATAGGTCTCTGGATGCTTGACCTCAAGGCTCCGTTTCCCCATCCGAGCTTCGCTGCGGAGGACACTCATCACCTCATTCATCAGTCCCTGGGGCAGGTGACTGGTACGGCGCCTGGCGGTCTTGGTATTCTCCGCAGGGAATAACACCGTACTCCGATTGAAGTCCAGGTGCTTGATCTGGATCCTCACAAACTCCCCCACCCGGCATCCCAGCTCATAGATCATCCGCAGCATCAGCTTGTGGCGGTAGTCCTCGATCTGGTCGAAGAGTTTCTGGAGTTCAGGAAGTGTCAGATACCGAATGGTCTCCCCGAATCGCTCGTATTTGGGAGAGGATTTCACATTTGACGTTTTGCCCTTCAGGTGCGGGTTGTTTCCTTCGTAGGGTTGGGTCTGAAAGGTCATTTTCTTTCACACTTGGTCCCAAATGTGAAATCACATGGCTATTTAAGGGTTGCGTTCGGAAGTCCAAAAGTGAGAGTTGGGGATCAGCGAATGGTTCTATCCGGAGATGAGCCGATGCAGTCCGAACTGAATGACCCTCCTCCACCCAAGTTTGGGGTGTTCAAAACTGAGCGCCAGCCGCTGGATGTCTTCCCCCGATGGTATCCCGGTCGGTCCACCTAATCCCTTCCAAGGAGGAGGTTCTGGGTTGGCTGTCGTGTCATCAGCTAACTGCAGGGGGAGCAGGTCCTATCGCCGAAGAAGCCTTTTCTGTTTCTGTTTCCAAGGGTTATTAGATCCATTTCCACTGGAAACAGAAAAAAAACCTCCCCTACAACCTCCCTTATCTCCGGTCCCTCGGACCACCTCACGTGAATCTTCAGACCTTCCCGGTCGCTATCTCATTCGATCCCCGATCCTCATCCTGATCCTCATCCGATCTTCGGCTCTCTCCTCTATCGGAGGTCATATGATCCGATCCTCAACCTCGTCCCGCCCCGAAGGGGCGGCCGCATCCATCCCTCGCCGAAGGCGAGACATTCGTTTCGTTCTCCGTGCCTCACAGACCGACTTCCGTTACCGATAAACCGTCCTACCCGTCTTTTAGACCCAACCTATCTTTCTTTACAACCATCCCGCATACCCCTTCTGCGACTACCAATACCCCCCTGGATTACCCTGATCTTCATCATCTCAACTCGATCCCCATCAACTCCTCGACGCCCCGCTAAGCCTCTCAATCCATTCCTCAGACCTCCCCTGTTCCAAAGCCATCCTATCCGCTTCTCGACCCCGTCCCGCCCCGAAGGGGCGGGTTTACCCAATCTCTTGCCGAAGGCAAGACATTCGTTTCGTTCTCCGTGCCTCACAGACAGGGTTCCGTTACCGGCGAGCCTTGCCCGCTGGCCCTCTTTTTTTTCCGAAGGTCTTTCCCCAAGCCCTAGTAAGGATTCTTCTCGTGTCCCTGGTATATCACGGTCGGTACCGGGAGATGAAGTCCAGAATCCCCACTCACTTCCTCACAGACTCGACCGAGCCCTGCTATCGACGGCTTGCGGGAACACATGTACTTGAGGAACGGTCTGAGTCCACTCGCCAGCTGTTGCTCGAGTGCACGGTCTGTCCTCGAAGGTGTGGGGTCAACCGCCTTGAGAAGGAGACTGGGACCTGCGGGATTGGACGCTTGGCCCGGGTTGTCAGCGCTTTCCCGCATCATGGAGAAGAGGACTGCCTGAGGGGCTCTCGTGGCTCCGGGACCATCTTCTTTGGTGGCTGCAACCTTCACTGTGTGTTCTGCCAGAACCATGACATCAGTCAGTGCCCGGCGGGAGAGGAATGCTCCCCCGGCATGATCGCTGACCTCATGCTCTCCCTCCAGGAGCAAGGCTGCCACAACATCAACCTTGTCACCCCCTCTCATGTCCTCCCCCAGATGCTCGAAGGGATCAGGGATGCAGTGAACAAGGGACTCCGGATCCCCATTGTGTACAATTCAAGTGGCTACGATTCAGTTGAGGCGCTCCGCCTTCTTGATGGAGTCGTGGACATCTACATGCCGGACATGAAGTACTGGGAGTCATCTACCGCTGAGTCTCTCTCAGGCGTTCCTGACTACCCTCAAAGTGCCCGAGAGGCCATCCTCGAGATGCACCGTCAGGTCGGTCCGTTGTGTTTCGACTCAGCAGGACTTGCCACGCGGGGAGTCCTTGTCCGCCACCTGGTTCTGCCGGGCTTTGTCCATGAGTCAGCCAGCATCTTCGGGTGGCTTGCCCGTGTGATCTCTCCTGACACCTACATCAACCTCATGACTCATTACCGCCCGGCCAATCAGGTCGGGAGGAAGACCGCAACTGGAATTCTGTTCCCTGAGATCAACCGCTCTCTGACATATGACGAAACAAGACAGGTCCTGAGTGCCGCCCTCGAATCAGGACTCTGGCGGTTCGATGGGCAGGTGTGAGGCAGTCCGCGCCATCCCCCGAGATCCACTCCGGGCAATAGGGCAAGTCGGCCGTGGGAAGGAAAAGAGGTTCTTCTCCAATCAGTGTGGGTTCCAGAGGACTATACTTCATAAGCCAGAGGCTCCTTTCCGGGGAAAGCGGAACGCAGTATGAGAAAGAAGTAGGTGGTATCGCGGAAGCCATACGCCACCCTCTTGACTACTTTGGCTGTGTTGTTCATTCCATCGAGCACGGAAGTGTGAATCGGGTAGCGGCAATGTGCAGCAATACCTTCCCAATGGTTATAGAGCATTGTGCCGAGTTGGCTGAGAGGTTCGATGTTGGATTCCAGCGCGGTATGAAACCATTTCAGGAAGAAGTTCCAGGCCGCACCAGGATATTTGTAGTTCCAAAGCCGTATGAGTTCTTCCTTGAGGATGTAGACGCTTTTGAGGTTCTCATTGAGGTCGAGGAGTTCCACCAGGCGGTTCTTTTGTTCGTGATTCAGGTAGTCCCAGTTGCGCAGGAGCAGGTACATGGTCCCTTTCAGCACGGACTTGTCTTGCTCTTCAGCGCGTTTAAATTCAGCATTACGGACTTTGTCAATGACCTGGGAGAAGTGATTCAGGATATGGAATTTGTCGTAGACAATTTCTACATTCCGGCAGTGCTTGCGAGTTGCATTCTCATACGGCTTCCACATGTCCATTGCCACCGCCTCGATCAAGCCGCAGCGATCTTTCCCCAGCATCTCATAGAAACTGCCCAGCGCCTCTTCAGTACGATCCTCCACGGCCCAGACGACAAGGCGCGTCGCGAAGTCGATAATGACCGTGGCATACTTGTGTCCTTTCTTGATGGCGATCTCATCGAGGGCCAAGACCCATAACTTCTCCAGGTCGGGGGGGTCCAGTTCCTCTTCCAACTCGCTCTTGTCGAAGCGTTTGACCGTCTTCCAGTCCAATCAAAGGTGTTTCGACACTGCCGATACCGTGGCCAAGCGGCACAACTGGGCTACATCCGCCGCAAACCGCTTCGTGTAGCGACTCGCAGGAACCAACCACTTCAACTGTTCCGTTTTCACTCCACACTCCGGACAATCAACACGCACTTGGAAGAACAGCAGTGAGAAATCCCATTTCCCCCATGAGAGGTCTCTCACCTCACGCTCTTCTCCATCGTAGTAGGTTGTGAATCGCCGCCCACAGCAGCACTGGTACACCCCCTTTTCACGTACAATCTCCACCATCGCAAAGGAACGGCCACTTTCTTCGACACAAAATGGCTCCCCTGTTATCTTCCACCCTTCAATTCCCAACAATCGTGCAAAACTCTCTCCTGTCATCCGCTGGCCTCCTGGTACCGTTTGGTCTATTCAACCTCTACGATACCCGTGCTGGCGGGTGACTCAATCTGCTAAACTACCCACACCGTTGGGAGAAGAACCAAAAAAGAAGATATATGGTTGGGTGAACGCCCCGAAGTCGCACGCGAAGGTTGTGCCGAAAGCCGGCCACTTCACCATGATCAATGCCCCCCAGATGGTAAGCGAGGAGATCGGTAAGTTCGGCGCTGCCGTAGCGCCGGGTCGAAGGCAGTCGGGGGGTGGTGGCCGCATAACAAGCCAGATGCAGCGAATCCAGCGATGCCACTCTGGTTGAGAATGGGTGATCGGCGGTGCCGGGTTGCTGATCTGAAGCGTTTGCCTGGCTGCGCATGAACAAGGGACACGCGTGACACGCTCTTCCACCAGTCACCGGCCGAAATGGAAGCTTGGCCAGAACACGGGCATCTGTGTGCCCCAAAAACTTGCTCCGGCGGCCGAACTGATCCATGATGACCAGAACACCTCACCCAGGAGGAACATGTAGACAAAAACGGGTGATCCGGATTCTCAAGAATCCCGAACTTCTTATTCGCGAGGTAAAGGATTGTATGAAGCTGGAAAAAACTTTGAATGATGCACGCATGACCATTGTGCTCACTGGCCGACTCGATGCCGGTACGGCTCCTGTTCTTGGCGAGTTGGTCGACAGCCAGCTCGAGGGCATTGCAGAGCTCGTCCTGGATTTTGACGGTCTTGATTATGTCTCGTCAGCCGGGCTGCGTGTCATTTTGAGCGCACATCAGAAGATGAGGGCAGCCCATGGAAGAATGGTGGTGAAGAATGTGAGCCAGATGGTCACCAGCGTTTTTGAGATGACCGGCTTTGACAGCATCCTGACTTATGAAAGGAAGCTCAAGCAACTGTCAGTCGCCGGCTTGGAGATGATTGCGAAGGGGGCCAACGGCGAATGCTACAAGGTGGATGACGAGACCGTCCTGAAATTGTATTTCGACTACGCAGACGAAGCTTCGGCCGCAAAAGAGAAAGAACTTGCGAAAAAGGCCTTTTTGGCTGGGATTCCAACCGCGATTTCCTATGAGGTAGTGGCGTGCGGCAACCGCAGGGGTGTCTTGTTTGAAATGTTGAATGCGGAGACCCTCTCAAAATATGTGGAAAAGAATGCCCATCGCCTGGATGCCGTGGTTGAGATGTATGTTGGCTTCTGCAAGCAGATTCATGCCATTGTGGGTGACCCGAACACGTTTCCGGATGCCGTTGCGCTCGCTTGTGGCTACATCGATGTCTGTGATCTATTCAACGATGGCCAGCGAGCGGCTGTCAAGGATCGCCTGTTGCGCACTGAAAGGCAAAACACGCTTATCCACTGGGACCTTCATCCGGGCAATATTATGATGCAGGGGGACCACCCCTGCTTGATTGACATGGGGGACATGGCCATCGGCACGCCGTTTTTCGATCTGGGACAGATCAAACAGGTCTTGCATTATTATGCAGGCATGGGTCTCTGCCAGAAGATCATCGGACTCGACGACGCGATCGCACTTCGCGTGTGGCCAAGGTTTGTCGCGAGCTATTTCGGCAACCCGGCCCTGGAGGAGTTGGCGGCGATCGAGGAAAACATCAATTTTTACAGGGCAATCAAGAATGTGTTCCTTTATCTGAGTGGCAGCGGTGGCGAAGCCATGCGTTCAAGACGCAAGGATTTCATCTTCCAGATGCTTCCCAGGGACATCACGGAATTGAGATAGGCTCCCCCCGCTTTGCCTGCTACTCCACCAACCGTGCCCTAAAACGAGAGTGGGCGTTCTGGCGACGGATCAGACACTGCTTACGGATAAAAAGCTGGGTTCCGCATCTCGGTCATTGGCCGACATTTCACGATTTTAAGGTGGTCTCACGGACGCTTGAGCGAGCTGTTGTTGCTGCGGCCCACAACCTCCGAGCGACATTCTTTGTCTTCGACCTCGGCAAGTCGCCAGACGACGCTGAGCGGAAGTAGGGCACAGCCGAGTTTCTCTTCGCATGTGGATGGACAGACATCAGAATGACACCTTTCCCCAGTCATTTTCGACCATGCCGTGGTAATCCAGGGAGACTCGCTGGGGATTTTTCTTCCAGGCTATAAACAAAATTTTTCGAAATTCATAGCCTCTTCATGGTCTTAAGCAAAGGACATCAATCAAGGTCTGTCGTCGTTCCCTTTGGAATTCATTACCTCTTGAGAAGAGCTCATCGTGATGGGCAAACACACCCACCTTGCTGCAAAATGAACACGAACCGAAGGGAAAGAGATTCTACCAAGGAGAAATTCGCTCACTGAGTAATTGTCGGCGTTATCCCCCGATAGCGCTATAACCAGCAGACCGGAGAGCCCAAGGGAAGAAGAAAGAGAAAAAGAAGAAACAAAGCTTGGGTGAGAGAGCCCCCGCCTATGCGGCGAAGGCTGGCTCACGCAGTGAGGGTTGATCGTCGCTTTCGTCAGCGAAATCATTTCGACGGTGAGGACGGAAAGCGCCGTTCTGGCGCCTCCCGTTCCGACCATCTCCGTCCCTGTTAATCCAAACAGCCACGCCGTTTGCGACGTAATCAGGTTGCTTGTCATTCTCTTTTTCAGTGTTTTCGTAGGCGATGATGGCCTCATGCCCGACGATCTGTATTTTTACGTATGTCATGTTCCGAGTACCTCCTTTCAGCGATTGTGATGATTTCTTTTTCATGCCCCGAACCAAGACGGGCGCCTTTTATGGGTTACGCTCGACGTGCACAGAGAGCGGAAGCCTTAAATGGTTAGCCTGTCAGGGGCTGACTGAAAAAGAAATCCATCGCTGAAAGAGGCAAGGGCGAGGACATGAACGAAAATCCTGATCGAAGGGCCCAACGAGGAAAGCCTACGAAACACAGACTGCACAGACGACAAGCATCCTTCGAAGGAGCACACGGCGGCATCACAGGAGTTCAGGGATGGAGGATGGCGGGAGGCTCCAGGCGCTTTCCGTCCGAGAGGAGCTCCGGGAGAGGGCAACCCGACTCCTGCCTCGGCCCTGTCGGGCTTTTGAACCAGCCTGAAAACCCCCTCGATGGGGCACTTCATAAGGACAAGGAGACCGCCGCCTCGCTCGGTCTCGATGGCATTTCCGTTTTGTCGGCGCCAAGGAATCCCTTAGAATGAATATTTCAAAGGTCATTGGCACAACCCTGACACCACAGTACCTATCAGCTGGGTGGACAATGAAAGGCAAGAAGGATCCACGACCTTCAACACACCACTGATTCCATCTCGATATGCCCTAGAAATCAAGTAAAGCTGGGCCAGGAACGCATCTCATTCCTGACCCAGCTGAAAAGCTTCTGGTCGGGAGCAGTTTAATGACGATGACCCGGATTTTCCGGATGCTCCGGATGCTCCCGGATTAATCCTTCAGCCCGAAGGACGTCAACATTGAATCCACGTGACCGGGCATATTCCGGTGTCAGGAGAATATCCACTTTATTCCGGAACTTAATCTTCTTACCCTTATGCTTGACATCGAACTCGGTCTGTGTCGGCACGAGATCACTGCCAACCTCTGTTACCGTAAACTGCAGACCTTCCATCTCAGTGTCGACTTCTGTTGAAAGCCTTTCTATGTCCGCCTCAAAACCTCCAGGAGGTTCAACAGAAACTGTCACACCCCAGTCACCAATGGACTCGAAAACGAACGGATACAACTGCTCGGTATCATCCCAGACTATAAACTCAGGCTGGATCACCAGAAGCTCTGATCCAGTTAGTTTTGTCGTTTTTCCTGGAACTTTCTTATCATTAACGGTTACGATCTGCTGAAGATACTTCTGCATTGTTTCTCCACATTGAAGATCGCTTGCACTGACACCCAAAGGATCTGGAAGAACAGTCTTGGTTGCGTCGTCTGAGACAATCACATAATCGCCAGGAGGAAGATTTAGGAGGACTTCACCATTTGCATCGGTCACCTCGGTTGCAACTGGTTCGCATGTGTCTACAATGCACTGGTAATACTGATGAGAAATCCCACCACACTCTTCTCTTGCACAACTGAATTCGGACTTGTCGTAAGCCGACACTTCGATACCGACCAATGGCTCTTTTGTTACTCCTGGATTCTGACCAGAGCCAACAGTATGCATATCTGCCTTCACAAGGATATTAGCACCATACAGAACCCTAACCTGCAACGTCTTTGTCGCTTCGTTTCCGCTCGAATCGGTCGCAGTGTATTCTACAGGCGTTACCTGACCCGCCAAGAACTCGAAAGTATTCTGACCCGGTGTGTAAAGATCTTCTGGTTCAAGAATAACTGGGACAAATCCGTCACAATTATCAACTGCAGTTGCATCTGGAACCGAAACAAGCTCAGATCCCGAACAGTCTGTATCAATTACAGTAATCTCTGTTGAATTTAGTGAAATCTCTGGGGCTTCTTTGTCTTCGACAGTAACCAAGAAACTGCATTGTGATGACTTATTACCAACACAATCCTCAGCAGTACATCTGACTTCTGTAGTTCCAACAGGGAATATAGAACCACTGGGTGGTTGACAGCTCCAGATAGGTTGTGGATCACAATTATCAGTCACCGCTGGGTTCGGGAATTGAACCACTGCATTACAAAGGCCTGGTTCTGCTGGGACCGGATCAACAGAACTGTATATAATGGTCGGTCCTTGTGTGTCTTCCACGGTAATCTCCTGGACTCCAGTCGATGGATTCCCACAAGCATCCGTTGCCGTCCAGGTCCGGGTTATCAAAAACTCCTGTGGACAATCACTTGGAGTTACTACATCTGAGTGAGTAATGACTGGGGCAGGATCACAATTATCAGTAGCCGTAGCATCGCCAGTGTTGATTGGTTCAATCGACTCATCACATTCGACGGTGATGGAGGCGGGGACAGTCAGTGCCGGTGCTGTGGTGTCCTCAACCGTGATGACTTGGACTCCATCTGGTGATGAATTTCCACAGGCATCTGTCGCTGTCCAAGTACGGGTGACCACAGACTCCTGTGAACAATCACCGGGAGTTACCACATCTGAATGTGTAATGACAGGCGCAGGATCACAGTTGTCCTCTGCGGTAGCAATACCAGTGTTGGACGGATCAGTCGACTCATTGCATTCGATTTTGATTGATGTAGGAACAGTCAAGACGGGGGGTTCCGAGTCTCCTCTGCCGAGATTAGTATCGCCACAAAGCGTACAGTCTATTGGATTGATTGCAAGTTTTTCAATTGATGTCAGGACAGTACCCGATTCAACCCCAGCGCCTCCTATGGCATAGACACTCCCGTTTGTATAAAGTCCAGTGAACAGGTACCTTGCATGGTTGAGAGGGGGGCCTGGTGACCAATTGTTTGATTCGACATCATAGATATCGCAATCACTGACCGCATGGCTTGAGTAGTCAGGACCCGTTTCACTGTTCGAGAGTCCCCCGATCGCTACTACTTTTTCGGCGCCATCATCAAGGTATTTCACGAACTGGAACATTGACCTTCGCGTTGGCATTGAAGGTCCTGTTGACAGCGTATTATTCTCTGGGTCAAAGAACTGAACAGTATCATAGTTGTAATGTCTTCCGGACCAATAGACACCACCCATAAGGAGTGCTTTCCCATCGCTAACTTGGACTATTTCCCCATAAGAACGAGGACTGGGTAAACCACCAGCAATATTAGTCCAAGATTCAAGAAGTTCATTGTATATTTCAACTGAAGAAGTAAAACCATATCCACCAGCAACAAGAATACGACCATCAAACAATCTGGTAACCCCACAAGATTCTCGTTGAGTATTAAGGTAACCGGTTGGTGTCCATATACCAGTCGCAGGATCATATATCTCGCAGGTCCTTGTCCCAAAACCACTGCTTCCCGTACCGCCAATCCTTAGAACCTTACCATTAGAGAGGGGCTGAACTTCGATTAAGTTTGATTTTTCACTGAGAGAACCTGTGAAGCTCCATGTGTTAGTTCCGATATCATAGATTTCACAAGATGATAAATCATTCGATTGGGCTGTGTTATTCGGAGATCCTCCCACAACAAGGATATTTCCGTTATCTAGCTTAATTGCAGCGTGAGCCAGTCTTGGGGTATTAAGTGATGCTGCTGGAGTAAGAGTGTTATTGACAGGATCAAAAATCTCGCATTTATCAGTTGCGATATTAGGTGTAATACCTTGGCCTCCAATAATCAGGATCCTTCCATCATCGAGAACAACAGCCTCATGCAGGAGTCTTGGAGTGTCCATGTTAGCAACAAGTTCCCACTCTGTTTCGAAAGTAGGAGTTGGTGTTGGACCAGGGAAAGTTGAAGTTGGTGTTGGTTGAGGTGGATTACTACCATCACGCTCATCAACCCCCATATCACAGGTCTCACCCGACCGGATATCGCCTTCTATATCCTCTGTGGGTACATCTGGATCGGCTAAAGGTCCTATACCTGCATCAACGCAAGGTGAATTCGCTTGTAGGTGGTAATCCCCATTTGCAGTATCAATAAACAATGGGTCAATGTTTATATTTCCTGTGCCGACATAGCCACCCTCAACATCGCTGTAGGACACATAAGCGACACCACCCCATACTGGCGCAACTGGTGTGCCTTGGTTGAAATAAATTACACAATTTACAATGTACGAAGGTTGTTGACCGAGATGCATGACATAGTTCCATGACCCCCCGGTGTTGTTTACGATTGTACAGTTAAAAAAGGAGGTAGAGGAAAAGTCACTATAAAAAGCATTACCAGCCCAGAAAATTTTATTTCCTGCTATAAGGCAGTTTGTGAGCACTGCATTTGAATAATTACAGGCAACCCCGCCACCGGAACCACTCTCGTTATTTTCAATAGAGCAGGAATCCAGAGTTGGACTTGAATGATCACAATTGATACCACCTCCATTTGTCCAATCAAGGCATGTATTATCATGGATCAAGCAATTCTTTAATCGAGGTGATGACTCATTTATGATATTTACTCCACCACCACCTGAGACATCCGCAGCAGGATCTGTCTTCACTTTGTGATTTTGATATATATCGCAATTCGAGAATGTAGAGGACGTAACTGAATCAAAAGTAATTCCAGCGCCAATGATTAGGTCAACAACTCGGCCTCTTGCTACATTAATACCATCAAAGATCATATTACTTGCTGCCATGACTACACTTCTTGTATCTTGTCCATCTAGAACTGTTAAAAAGTCTTTTGTATTTCTGGACCAGTCACTCGCAGAATAACCTCCGTAAAGGTCCACCCAAGGCTTCATGATAAATGCGGTATCACCTGTTCCCGTATATGTTCCAGCGGCAATAAGGATTTTATACCTGTTCGCAGATCCCGCATCAGTAATCTGGGATAATGCAAAAGTGAGATTCTGCCAGGGATTGGATTGTGATCCATCTCCGGTCACATCTGAACCAGTAGAAATGGAAACATACCGGATTTGCTGGTATTCTCCAAATGCAGGTGTTGGTGTTTCAGTGGCGGTGTCTATGGGTGTGTCATGAACAACCGGAGTCTCCGTGGGGGAAACCGATGGGCAGTCAGTATCCATCACCACCCTTAACCCTAAGTTGGCACTGGGGGCCGAGGAGCTAGTGCGCATAGCTGAACGGCAAAGGACAGCATTGTCTAACCATGAGCCTCCCCGCCATACATGAGAAGATCCTCCATCGGTTTTCCATGCAGAACCATCGGTGGGTGCATCTGTGTAGTTGCTATGCCATTCGTCTTCACACCATTCCCATACATTCCCGTGCATCCCATAGAGGCCCCACGGATTGGGCAGTTTCTCAGTCACATCATGGGCCTGACTTCCAGCGTTTCCACACCACCACATATACTGGTTGAAAAGACTACTGAAGCTGCAACCTACAGATGATAAAGGATCTCCCAAATCAACTGATGTGTCGTCTCCAAAGGAGAATGGAGAATAACGAACAGGATTTGAAGCAGGGCCGCGGCAAGCATACTCCCACTCTGCCTCGCTGGACAAACGAAACACTCCTTGATCCAATCCATTCAAAGCTATTACAAATGACTGGCATTCATTCCACGAAATGCTGTATACCGGATAATTTGAGCCGACTCCACGTCCAGTAGCAGGATAGCTGCCCATCACGGATTGCCATTGTGCTTGGGTGACTTCCGTTTCTCCGATGTAGAAATCGTAGCCAATTGTTACCTCATGTCGGGGTTTCTCGCAGTCACAATTAGAACACCAACAAGACTGATCACGTACCTCGCCTGTGTTCCCCATCCAGAATGTACCTGCAGGAATACGGATCAGGCGGAGAGGGCGAGCGTCACTGGGGAGATTTGGTAGATCAATCGTAACGAGATCGGGAGCTTGAGCAATAACTTGGTTTGACAAGATAATTAGATCAAATACAAGTATCAGGAAAATTGTAAAACAAGATATGACTGAGAAGGTATTACGGCTATGGATACAAATGTACATGGTCCACCCCTTTGGCGAAAATAGAGGTGACGATGTAGTGACCTTTCAAAATACCGAACCTCAGGTGCATTTACACCGATGTCACCTTTAATTAGAAAACACTTCTCTCAATTGATAGAAAGACTCTGATCGGCATAACGATAACTTTACTACAATGCTACTATATGTTGATTATAATGAGAAGCTGATATCTTTGTATTTCATTTGAATATTATACATCCATAGTGGAATCAAGGAGTTATGGTAACAGTAAACCGAGGAAATAGAGCAAATTGGTCGAGATCGCCGCCCTAAGGTGACACAACTATTGACGATCAGATCATTCCTTGCGGATCAGCTCCATCGAGATGGAAAACTGTTTACGCTTGACATCAATCCAGAGGTCTTCAAGAACCGCTCAGGACTCTGAGAGGGACGGGCATTTCCAACCACCTTGCGTGTGTGCATGGGAGCTCACAATTTGTCGCCTATTGACGTTTTGGCTATAAGTTTTCCGTCAACTGCAAAGGGGCCATCCGCCTCTGGGAAGGTGAGATCGGTATGATCCCCGGTAGTATGGGTACCCTGTCTTATGTAATCAAAGGCCGAGGTAATGGTTCTACCTTTGAATCCTGTTCGCATGGCTATACCCTGAAGGACCTGGTCAAAATCAGGCATGAAGTGAGGCCACTCATGTCGATTAAGGGGTGGTGTTGGTTTTCTTGAAAGTGGAATCTGACTGGAAGGAGTGCTGGGTGTGACTGGGGCTGATTTCTAGAGATCGGCCAACCGAGAGGAAAGTGTCAACACCAGGAAGACACCCGCTTCCAGACCTTGCGCCAGAATGGGTTCGATCTCTTCGCGGCTCAGGTGGGCCAGATCCAAACCCTCAAGCAAGTTGTCGATAGAATGCGCTGTTCCCCTCACCCCACACAGCTTTGTCGGCCTGATTTGACGTAAACTGATCCACAGATACTTCAGTCGAGTAAAGGGTTGCCATTCGGCATCTCATTCCAAATCCTTCCATCGAGTAACCTGCCGCCTTTGGCGTGACCACAGTTCTGTTTGGCTGTCACACCCATCCAAATGTTGGCCGACCAAGACAGTTGTTCGTTCATCACCGCGAGGCGTTTTGAGCGTTTGGTGAAGACCTGGAACTGGTGCTGCCCGTCCTTGCCCATTACTCGAAACGTCTCAGAAATGAGATCTTCCGGAATCCTCTCATGAAAGATGTCACTCATTGAGTCTACGAAGATGGTGCGTGGCTTTCACCAAAGCAAAGGCAGATCCAGCATTTCCGGATGAAGGTGGAAATTACATTTCTTGAAAATTTTTGATTTTGACCTTCCTAGACTGTCTTCCTGTATCTCCAACGATTCCTCCCGGAAAGGGATTGAAAAACCGGGGCAACTTTTTCCATTGATACTGGTAGAGGCTCTCTCAAAAAGGAGATCCAGTATGGTTGACCCAAACCTCTTGAAGCAAATCTTGATTCAACAGAAGCAGGGGATCCGAGAATCCGTCCAAGGTAAGGAGTACATCGACGGCATTCCCCAGGATGGTCAGTTCCAGACCCATGTCCATGATGCAAGCATGGACGCCCAGGGAAAGGTAACCGAGCTGGACATCCAGAGGGCCTATCAGGCCGAGTGTGGCGACTATTTGGACTCAGACGGCACGTTTGGAGGACGCTGTAAACTGGACCGTTTCGTCTGCCGCTACCACCTCGAGAACTGCCCAAGAAATCACCCTCTGGGAAGCTTTGACTGGAAAAACACCCCCTGGATCCGCCCTTGTATAAAGCGTTGCTGGCTCATCATTTACACGCGGAGAATTCTGCATTGGCTCATCACTGTGCCTGAAAGGAAGGATGCCTGATGGATGAAAAACTGCTGAAGAAACTTCTTGAGTCTGGCTCTCTTGATGATCCTGTCACGACACAAATTGTGCTCGCGGACCTGCTGTCACCGGGAAGTACATCTCTCAACCAGTTAGCGCATAACCGTCTCGACCTGGAGATTTTTGCACAGTCACTCACCCAACGACTATTCTCCAGAACTTGTGAGCAAGCGGATGGCCCCATCCTTCTGGGGTATGCGGTTGAAGATGAAGGCAAACGCCTTGGCTTGTTTCCCCTGGAGATTACCTGCCTGATCTTGTTGGTGGGCACACCTAAGTCAGGGAAGACCACCACAGTACGGGTCATTCTTGTCCAACTGCTTGATTGCTGTGGTGGAATGATACCAGAGACGAAGATTGTTGTTCTCGATTCAAAACTGGATACGGTTGCCTTGTACCGGCAATTCCCCAGGATCATCGTCATTCCCTGGAGGTCTCTCTGCTTCAACCCCCTGCAGGTGCCTTTGGGAGTTGATCCAAAAGAATGGTGTGACCGGTTAGTCGATATCTTCTGTGGGGTCTATTTCATTGGAGACTTCGGCTACCACATTCTGCTTGAGGCGATTAACCAACTTTATGAACAGTACGGAGTTTACCAGGGTAAACTTTCCTACCCCTCGATCCGTGACCTGAGGGCCTTTCTCGCAAGAAAAACGAAGTCTTCGGATCCCTTCCGCCAGAGAGAGGCGCTTTCTTCACTCCTCAATCGCCTGGATGGCCTCCTGACCACCTTTGGGCAGGGATTGGACTACAGTAAAGGCATGTGTGTCCCGGAGTTGATCTCTGGACATTTCATCCTGACCACCAATGGTCTTCCTACTCAACACTCGGGTTTTCTGACCTCGGTGGTTCTTGCCTGGACCTACAATTACCATGAAGCCCACCAATTGCGCGATGACTTCCTCCGGGTTGTCTTTGTAATCGACGAAGCGGAACCGGTGTTGGGCAAAGATGTCCGTAAAAACCTTGGCCGCTTGCCGGTGCTGTTTCAGATTTTGCCGCGTCTTCGTGAGTTCGGGATCGGCCTGATTGTCGCCAACCAAAGCCCTCGAGGGCTGGATGACAGGACTGTTCTTTCATTCTCTCAAACCAAGATCTTGAAAAACCTGGTCGATGCGGAAGATATCGCCTGCATCGGGCGATCAATCGGTCTTAAGCCGGATCAGATGGCCCGCTGTCGGAACCTCCAGCCCAACGAAGCGGTGGTCTTCATCAGTGGCCGCCAGCCGGAGCCGGTCTTGATTCAAATCCCGGACTGTCCCCTCGACAAGAAGGTTGACTGGAATGACCTCCAGCGTGTTATGGAGCCGCGCATTAAACAGGTCTTCACGCTGGAGCCATCCACTCCTCCTTCTCCTCCGACTGTTCCAACGGCAATCCCTATAGCTCTTCCCTCTCCCTCAAACAACGAAGTCATGAGGTGTCTGATGGATGTCTACAACCGCCCCTTCCTCTCGAAGGCTGACCGACTCGCCAACCTCTTCGGGTCATCTGCGTCCAAGCAACAGAGAATCGCCAAGGCCTGTCTGGATGGTGGATATGTTACGGAACACGAAATCCACGCAGGCGGGCGAAGCGGAGTCATGAAACTATGGCAGATCACGTGCGAGGGGTACCGGCTGCTCAACCTTCCCCCAAGGCCCTTGCCCGGCAAGGGAGACTTGGCCCATCAATACCTCCAGTACCGGGTGTCCGAAAAGGTCAAGGAGTGGGGTTACAAGGGGGAGATAGAGTTCTGTCTCAATGGAAAGAATGTGGACGTTGGTATCCGGACTGCTACAGGCCTTATCGCCATCGAAGTTGCCACGACCGCAGGCAATGAGGTCAACAATGTGGTCACAGATCTCAATGCCGGGTTCCACCACGTGGCAATACTGCCAACAAGCGACTCGCTCGGAAAGACCATTGAAAGAACACTCAAACGGCAAGTTGATCCAACCCGTTTAGCAAATGTCTCCATCATAACTGTTTCCACATTCCTGACAGCAAATACAACACCGTGGTAGCTGCGCTGCAAATCAACTGGGTCCGATTCCTTTCTTGTAGATGAAAGAGATAGCACGCGAAGGCAATCTGCGAAAACAAGTCATCATCTTCCTTTATAGAAGATGAGAGGACGAAAAAGGAGGTCCACCCATGGCACCCATTGTATACCTGGTTCTCCTGCTTGTGTTTCTTATTCTGGGCTTCCCGATTCTTATGGAAATGCGGGAGCAATTTATCCGGGATATCCAGCTGGACTGGGGTGGGGAACCAGGAACCAAGGCAGTCGTGTTGTTTGGGATGGTGGCGATAGTCATCGCCATCCTCTATCGCATCGCTCGCGATGGTGAGAAGTGAATAGCAAAAGCAAAACAAACATGAACGGAGGATAAGATCATGCCAGTAGGTCAAGTGGAATTCTTCGAAAACACTGAAATCCGTCTGCCTACCATACTGCTACTCGATGGATCACTCTCCTTAGCAGGGGAACCCATCGAGCAATTAAACAACGGGATAGGGATTCTTTATGAAGAAATTCAGCGGGATCCCGTCGCCATCTCCCGTGTGGAACTGGCGGTCGTCCCTTTCGGGGGGAAAGTCTGGGTCGCACAGGAGTTCAAAACCCTGGATGACTGTAAACCACCCCGGTTGCAGGCTTCAGGGAATACCCCAATGGGTGAAGCCATTAACGTGGCCCTTGATCTCCTTGAGAAACGTAAGGCCCAATACAAAGCAAGTGGCGTCCCTTACAACCGGCCTTGGATCTTCCTGATTTCAGATGGTGCCCCCACCGATAAATGGGAACCTGCTGCGGATCGGGTTCATCAGGGTGAACTCGACAAGAAGTTCCTGTTCTACACGATTGCCGTTGAGGGTGCTGATATGGCAACACTTGCTATGATCGCCCCCCCCAACCGGCCGCCTGTAAAGCTTAATGGGTTGGATTTCCCATCACTCTTCCTGATGGTGTCTCACTCGTTAACACAGTCCTGTAGGAAGGGCGAGGCTGGTCAACAGATATTGTTAGCTCCTACAGAATAAAACCTTATTAACCAAACAAACCCATGAGGTATGGGGTGATTTAAGGATAGTTATCCCTTGAAGAGATGGAGGTAGTGCAATGACTTGGAACACAGTTTTCGCCAGAAAGGAAGGATCATCGCATCGAAAGCATGGGCTTCCCTGTCAAGACTACGGTTCCTTCTGCCTCCTTGAAGATGACACCCTTGTGGGTGCTATATCTGATGGTGCTGGATCGGCCCGGTACGCAGACCGGGCCGCCTTGCTTGCGGTCCATTCCACCATCGCATTCCTCAAGACCAAACTCCTCGCTTTTCTCTCCTGTAATGAAGATGGCATCAAGGACCTCTTTTCCGAAACACTTCTCTTTACTGCCTCAATGCTTAAAAAAGCGGCAAGGATACTGGAATGCCCAGATCATGATTTGGCTTGCACGCTCATCGCCTTCGTGGCTACCCCTCAGCGAGTTGGAGCGATGCACATTGGGGACGGATTCATGGTCGTTCGTTGGAACGGAGAAGTAGATCCAAGGCTCCTCTTCCAACCCAGCCATGGAGAATGTGTAAATGAGACCGTGTTCGTGATAGATGAATACGCCTCCAAAGAAATGCAATGGGGCCTCTGGGACCAACCTCCAACCTTGATTTGTGCTTCCACCGATGGGCTTGAGCGTGTGGCTATCGATTGCAAACGCTGGGAGGCATTTCCCCCCTTCTTCAGACCCCTCGAGGCCTACATGGAGGCCTTACCTCAGCCTAATCAAGCGGAAGATGATCTCTTGGAATTCCTTTGCTCCGACCGTCTTGATCTAAAGACCTCGGACGATAGGACACTCCTTCTCTGTTACTACAAAACCAATGAAAGCAGGTCGGGCGTATGAGAAATCTTAGGTGCACCCTTTCAAATAGGCGTATCGGGATAGAGGAGAGATTCTTCGCGACCGGCGGTGAAGGTGGGATCTTCCTGACGGAAAATCCTTGCCTTGCAGCGAAGATCTATCACCCAGGTACCCCTCCACCCGTTTCAAAACTACAAGCGATGATCGCCGCTCCTCCAATGGATCCGATGAGATCCATGAATTATGCATCTATTGCATGGCCTTTGGAATTGCTTGCGGAAAATACCGGAAGGTGTGTGGGTTACCTCATGCCCTATATAAAGGAAAGCTTTGGCCTCCATTCCCTCTGCGTTCCTGTCAGGCGTAAGAGTAACGCACCTGATTTTAATTGGTATTGTCTTCATGTGGCAGCTTTTAATGTTGCCAGTGCGATAACAATGATTCACCAGGCCGGGCACGTGATCGGTGACCTCAAGACGGCCAACATCCTCGTGAATCATCGGGGCCTAATCACACTTGTCGATAATGATTCCTACCAGATTCAGGATACGAAAAAACATAGAGTCCATCCATGTCTTGTAGGGACAGAGGAATTCATGGCACCGGAGTTGCTGGGGCTGAAAAGCTTTTCCGGGATCATCAGGACGGTGTTCCAGGATTCATTCTCCATGGGGATCATCCTTTACTATCTCCTATTCAACTCCTATCCCTTTGGTGGTATGTGGATTGGCCCAGGTGATCCTCCACCACCGAAGGATCTCATCCAAGATGGCCAGTGGGTCCATTCGCCATCTGGAAAACTACGTCCGGCTCCCATAACAATCCCGCTGGAGGTCGTTCATCCGGATCTCCAGCGCGCCTTTGCCCGCTGCTTTACCGATGGGCACCGGCGACCGGAATCCCGTCCCTCAGCCCGAGAATGGACAAAGTATCTGCAGACCGCCTTGGCGGACCTCACTTCTTGTAACCGGGAACCTGGACATTATTACTCGAAGATCTATGGCAGGTGTTACTGGTGCGACAGAAAGCAAAATCTGGGATTTGATATTTTCCCTACATCCACCTCGGGTATACGGCACCTGCCAACCACTCCCAAATCAATCATCACACCTCGGCCTGTTCATGTCCCACCCCATCAAGGAAGTGCCCAGAGAGGCATTTCACAAGGAGGTCTTCTTTCCCTCCCCAGCCGCAAGTCAATCCAACCCGTAATCCCAAAACCTTCTTCTGAAAGACGAGTCCTTACGATCTCGGTCGTGCTTCTCACCATTCTGTTAGGTCTGCATGGTTGGTTTGCCCCAGGAGACGCATCCAAACCGGATTCTTCGAAAGTCTCGGAACCGCCAGAAATGGTTGTCCTAGAAAAAGACGTTGACAAAAGTTCTTCAGACTGTGAAATGGCGAGTCACACAGACCATCCGCCTGTCCCTTCGACAATTCAAATTCTTTGTTATCCCTGGGCTAAGGCTAAATTGACCAATGAGTTGACTCAAGACAAGAAGGAACTCGATGCTCCCATGAAGTTGCCGGTCTCGATCCCTTCAGGTTCTTACAATCTCACTCTTTTCAGGAATGGCTCAAGTGTCCTTTCCCGGTCCATCGAGCTCCTGCCGAACCAGGCATACAAAATCCGTATTCGACTTGACCTCAAAACCTTCACTATCGATCACAAGGAGGATGGATCATGAAACTTTGTTCGCTGGTGCTTCTTACCCTGGTCATGATAGGTTGCAGCCCCCTTCCTGCAAAGCGATCGCATGTCTGGTTGCCACCTCAGCAGGAACCTCTAGAGAGACAGAGAACCGTTCATCGGGTAATGCCCAAGCGGTTCCCAACTCCAGTTTCTCCCAATCTTCCGACGCCTGAGACGCACAACGCCATTTCCATCGCTCCACCACCGAAACCCAAACCTATTACACCCTTCCAAAAGATCTCTGCCATGACTCAGAAGACACCAACCCCTTGTCCCACTGTTCTGCCTTACGAATCCAATACCGGAGTCTCATCTCCCCAGTTTACAGAGGCCGACGTGGTCCGGAAGGTTTCCGATGAGAAATCACATTCTCAGAAAGAACCCATTATTGGGCCACCTCTACTTGAGAGAGAACCTGTGCCTAATCCGCCTTCACTGATTACTCAGGTGCTTCGACAGTTGCACACCCCTCATCAAGGCAACGCAATGCCCACCCAGCAATCCCCAACAGAGCCCGAGACCACTCCAACCCCAGAGCAGCGTTTTCCTCTTGAGAAAGCTCAGGTAGCCTACCGGGCATTCGAATACGAACAGTGTCTTTCAATCCTCAAGAAGCAGCTCAGCACCATCCCCACATCCACGCCAGGCTATGTTGATGCCCTCGCCTACGCTGGTGCGTCCGCTTTTATGTTGGGTAAGGAAAGTAAAGCACGTGATTACTTTGGGCGGATTCATTCCCTGGATCCATCCTACCGGATCAACGAGGAGGAGTTTTCGCCGGACATTGTAGACCTGTTCGCGCGATGAACATTGGCCGGATACTGCAGGAATGGGTCAACGACCGGAACACGGGTCTACATCACCAAGGTCTGGTGAATGGGGAGATATCCAGTCCTGTGCTGGCACCCACAGGATCAAAAAAATTGGATCACTTCAAACAAAAAAAAGAAAAGAAAAATAACTCAATATGATTTATGACCACAATATACAGTGGATATCTGTGCTGATATATTCAATATATTGTGTTGACTATCTTGTGCTTATGACGTTTTTCCGGAACGTCAGATTAGTCTTGACATTTCTACGTAATGGGTCTACGTTTATTCTTGTATTGGAAAATGGGGAAGTGTGTGTATCTTGTTTCCTCCGATAGGAGTGTGAACCATGAAGATACAAATCCGACCGAAAAAATTCCGGTGCCTTGATGAGGCTGCCTGGAAAATAATAGCTGTCTTCTCCCTCTGGAAGCGGATTGCCCATTTCCACTTCGCTTACCTTTGACCAGTTCACCCCTTCTTCCCAACTAGGACCTCAATTTTTTTCAAAAATGTGAACCCGTTTTTGCTGGACTCAGAAAGCAAGGTGACGTACTTGGTACAACTCACATGGTTGTGGACGTCTATTAGCTCGTAATGGTAGTTCGTGCCCTCATCGCGACACTTCGCAGCATTCCCTGATATCTGCGGGATCAGGGCCTGGTAGCTTCTTTATTTCCGTCCAAGCGCCTGAAACCAATGCTCCTTTCTCCTGGGAGGTCTCATCATGACGACCTCCCCAGAGCAGTTGTTTTGGCAGGAAGACATAATGCCAGGTGTGTTGGATTTCCTCTCGAAACGCGGAAAAAGTCCATACACCATATCGAATGAATCTATCATGAGGAAGACACTACAGGCCCTGGGGACTCTTCCAAAGGACCTATATGTGCGCCTCATGAGATTCGCCACTTCCTTTGACGCAGCGTACATTGCCCCTTCTAGCGACCATGGAGGACAACCATTATATCTCCCCCCCCGAGGCAAGACGAGAAAACATCTTGCATTTATTGACGGAAGTCTCATCACGGACTCCAAGACCATTAGTGAGGCCAGGGGGAATCCGCAGGACTACGAGACCTACTTCGACCTTCATGATCCATCGTACGTTCGATTCCTTGGAAATACTTATGAATCCAAAACCAGATCTTTCCCCTACAACACAATGGCCTTCTCCACATTGTTGCTTTACCACACCAATATTGGAACCTTCGAACTTGAAAAGTTTATCCATGCAATTAAGGAACACTCCGGAAAGAAGCTCAATAAATCTTTACAAGATAACTGGCATACGTTTAAAAATCACATCCGTTACGCTCTATCGATATTCCTTGAGAAACCTAATATCTCATTCCTTTCACATAATAGAAGGTGTCATGCACATCTTGCACAGGTGGTATTGCAGCATGAAAAGACGATTGTAATCTTCGGACCCGAACGGTCTCTGGAAACAGACAGTCTACCCAATGCCAATTCCATTCCGCCGGAGTCTGTTAACCGAGCTAATACTTCCCAAACCAAGCCAAGAATAATGCGGATTATGCCTCGCGTACTGCGCGAAGATCACACATCCTCAGGCCCCATAAAGTCGGTGCCACGAAAAGGATGATCTCTATGAAAGCCTGCCACTACATGTAGTGATCCTGCACTCAGGAGAACCACTCCCTGGATTCACACCTTTCCTTCTGACTCAACCGAGAGCAATCGGGTGAGTAGCAGTATCGTTCTGTTCAACATATTTCTGTTTGATGCAGAAATATGATTTGGTATGCTACACTCTTCTTTCATCCATCGTTCTACTCCACCCACATCAACACAACACTTGTGTATACCCAACCAACGCCGTTGTTTTGGAGAAAGCAACCTGGGAACCGGATAATGACGCTTAACAGCAGAGAAATTATCCGAAAACCGGATAAATAAAGAAGAAATATCCGGAAATATCTGGAATTATCCGGAAAGCACCATAAATCTCGGATCAATTTATTGACCACGCCAAGGACTACATCTATAACAGGAGGTGAGAATTGAATCGGGTGAGCTTGCAGCAAGACCTCATCCCGTAGAAGGAGAATGAATCGATGAAAAAACATACACTCTATCCGGACGATGAAATCGTTATCGATCTGCCACTCGGTCAGGAATTATCCGCCGAACTATTCATGAATAGTTTGGATGCAAAACGCAACCCTTCATTCTGCGATCAGCCAATTATTCCCAAGACATCAGGTCAATGGAGTAGCTTGCGTGATGAATCAGAAGAGGCATGCGACAAGTGCGACATCATAATGCAGAGGTACGTCTCATGTGTTGCTTCCACTGGGGCGCGTGTTTTGGTCAAAAACTCGCTGGGGAGAGGAACCCTTGTCTTTGGGGTTGTACTCCTTTTGATCAAACCAACCATCCGGCCGAAGTTTGTCTGGTCGCCGTACAAAAAACAGGATTGGCGTTCTTTCCTTGACCGCCCAGATATGGAAAAAATCGCTATTGACTGTCTCTCCAAACACACATTCAAGAATCTTCGTAAAGCGATCCATGGATGGATCAATTTCAGATTTCTAAAGGCAGCGAAAGGTTGTTGGACTGTATCTGAAGGACCCATGAGCAATCGACCAGACTCACCGATGGTAGATATCTACGATACAAACGTCCTTCAGGAACAAAGGGGTGAGTCCATTGTGGAGAAAAACCTCTTTCGCAACGATCTTTTTCGATTGACGGCAAAGGAATTGGTGAAGTGGATTACGAAACGAAAGAGTTATCGATCCCTTTGTTGTATCCACCGACAGGACCTTGAAAATCGAATTGTCTGTATTCTCAATGGAATACTGATAAACGCTTTCCGGGATCGAATCCGTTTCGCTCATTCGATCCTACCCACTCTATCGCATTCCGCAATCACGCGACTACTCCGACTGCCTTTCCGAAAACAAACCCATGTGGAGGTTGCTGAGCTTGGGCTGATCTGGCAAGCCATGCGGCATGTGGTTCTATCGAATCCTGAACTTCAAGGGATATCGATGGATTTCTTGCGGGAAGTTATTTCATCACCAAGGTACTGAATCCCTCACTTTTCGGGCGGGGACAATAGAGATTATTCATCCGGAAAGTGAACGACTAAGAAAGGAAATCAAGATCATGCGTATCGAAACACTTCATGTCAACCAAATCGACCTTACAGTAGAGGGAGTCAGGGAATTTGGCCCACTCCAACAGAAGGACATTGATCGTCTTGCGGATAGCATCCAGCGACAGGGAATGCTTGTCCCGCCAATTGTCGTCAGACGAAAAGACCGTTACGTGGTAAGAGGAGGGAATCACCGGATTCTCGCTGCTCAAAGACTGGGCAAGAGCCATGTTGACTGCCTTGTCCTGGAGTCTGAAGTGGCCCTGACAAATGTGGAACTGGATGGATTGATTGAAAACATCACTAAGGGAAGAGAGATGCACCCCTTGGATATCGCCTTCGGGTTGAAACGCATCCTGGAGAGTGGGCCCTACAAGACTCAGGCTGAACTGGCGAAGGCTGTGGGTCTTTCACCCAGCAGGATAACACATTACCTCAACCTGACTCGCCTCCCCAGGAAAGCTCTAAAAATCATACAAGAAAAGTCAGAGGAGAACGCGTCGAGGTTCTCCATAACCGAGCGAATCCTACGGCCATTGACAACTCTGAACTCACACCCAGAACTGGCTCAGGAGCAGATCAGAATCATCCGCTCCCTGTTTGAGAATCGGTGGAGGGACGGAGAGGTGGAAGCCGCCGTCGAACAGGTTCTCAGCCCTCCCGTACCGGCTCCTGCCAAAAGGCGCCGCAGGAAGGCATACGTGCAGGGTTTTCCGGAGGGGATTAAGGTCATAATCCGCCACGACCGACTTGAGATAAGCATTCGCTTTACCTGCGAGTGGGAGCTCAGCGAGAAAATGCGACTCGCTGCCGAATCCCTAATGAAACCAGAAGAGGGAATCGAACGGACGCTCTTGTCCCTTCGTTCACTCAAACAGCCCCAGGCACTTCAGACCATACAAGAGGGGAGGCTGGGGATGTGATCTAGGGTTCGTGTGATTCTTGCAGTGTATTGCTTGAAACGAACTCCGGCCATCAGTACGTGGGTGTGGTTGTCTTCGTAACCCATGCAAGGACGGCCTGGTCGTTCGCACTGGATTGGGGAGCGAGCGGGGAGCTCAAATGCCTGATGAGTTGGCTGACGAACAGACAGGACTGGTGTTTGGGGTGTATCCCGGGCCGAAGTTTTCCCAGGTCAAGATCCTGGTTCCCAGCGTTTGGGACTTCGGGGTCTCTGGGAGCGCGCTGAGTGGAAAATCCGTTGTCTGGGAAATGGCCTGGATCACACTCCGCAAGTTTCCGGATACCCGTGGGGACTGATCGTACCAGAGAGGGCAGATGGGAAAACAATGCTTCCACTTCCAGTTGGCAAATGAGAGAACGGATATGACCAAGGATGCAAAAGCTATGGGGGAGTTTCCTTTGTAGAGAATAGAAGCATTCCCACTCCGGGAGTGGGGCGAAAGAAATACGGAAAAAGATGAGTAGGAGGAAGAACTGATTCAGCGCATAGAACGCGATAAGAAGCGTGTGCTCTGACGATGGTGTCCCCCGAGTGCCGGGGAAATAACGACACGAAGAAAGAGAGGTAAACGATCATGGGAGAGGTTGAGAAACTGACTCGTTCAAGCTTGCAGAACGACTACATTGATCTGGGAGAGGATCCGGGTAAGCGCGCAACATTGGACCTCTCCGGCGAGCATGAGGCTGAGATCACCATCGTGATCGCCAAGGTCTCTGAGGAGGGTAAACCCTACCGCCAGGTGGGTACTGAAATCACCTCCGGTCCAGGTAAAGGGGAGACTGTCTACGGTACGGTCTTCCAGGGCAGGAGCCTGACCAAGTTTATCGAGACCCTCGGGCTCGATCCATCTACCGTCGGGCCCAAGCTCCAGAAGGTTGATGTGATCGGAAAACATGTCCGCATCCGTGTTGAAGGAGAAGACCGCGAAGGTGTTGGTGGGCGTAGAGACCGGAGGTATGTGGTCAAAGATTTTTCCCCCCTCACCTGATAATGGCAGTGACGGCCCTTCGGGGCCCAAAGCCGACACCCACCCTCCGCTCAGTATGGAGGGTGGGTTGCAAGAGTAGGAGTGGAGTCTCCAACTTGGGGTGGATGTTTGGAATGAGTCAGAAAACTTGCTGGGAGTTGGGGCAGAACCAGTCCCAAATGAAAAGGTCAGGAGGACCAAATCATGTTTGAAATGACCCAGGTGCAGACGCCTACAAACACAACGCAATCTTTTGTCGAGATGGAGGCCGATGGTTCGATCAACCTTGCTGGGAGGCATACCGCCAGGATCTTCCAGGTGAAGAGAGTGGTCTCCCCCAAAGGAACACCCTACCACGAAGTCGGGGTTGAGATCGTCATCGGACGGGCGAAGGGAAGAGTCGTCTTTGCGCAAGTGCTGGCCGGGAGAAGCAGGGAAGACCTTCTCTGCGCGGCTGGTTTGGAGCCCGCCTCGACAGGGCATCAGCTCCGAGAGGATGACCTAGTGGGCCGGATCGTTCGCATCACCGTGGCACCTGAAAGAGTGGCAGGAAACACGGAGAAAACCAACGGGCAGATAGACACACTTTGGACTATCTCCCGTTTTGGATGGGATGTCCGCTGATGGTAGCAACAGCTTTTCTGGGGCCGAAGTCGATGCCCACACCTGTATATAAGCCGAAAGTGGGTCGTGGGAGCAACGGAGTACCCGTCCGACTGGCGTGGGTTCTCGGCAGTTCTGGGATTACCCGCCTCGAGAGAGACAAGGGAAGACATGCGTATCCGCAGAATCGATCCATACCGGTTCTACTCGACCGCCGAGCTGCGCGAGGTCCTGAGGGGCAGTATCAAGATCGACACCCTCAAGGATTATGGCCTCGTTGGTCTGGCCGCTGGCTACTGGGGTGGCAATGTGATCTTTGCCATCGACCGCTACTGCCGTACACTGATTACCGAACGTGGCCCGTGTTCTTCCGGAAAGGAGCAAGAACATGGGGCGATCATTGAAAAAGAGGATCACCTTGAAGATCGGAAGATGGCAGGTCACCGAAGAACGCGGCAGTTGGAACATCCGCAGCGGAGGGACGCGCTTCTCGCTCCGGGAGGAAGGCGAGGGAAGTTGGAGACTCTCGTATCAGAGTACGACCGGCTCAGAGCGGAGGCAGAGCAGGAAATGGCTCCAGGCGTCCGATCTGGGAGAGGCCGTGACCAAGGCTGAGGAGGCACTCTGTGGAGGGGGAGAGGCCGTGGGCGCATTAACCACGGCGGAGGTCCTGGCACGTTGGGCGAAGACTCTGGCCTCCCGGCGCGACACGCTGGCTGATTACGACACGTTCATTCGTCTCTTCCTTGGTTGGGCGGAGTCCGAGCAGCTGGGCCGGTGGAAGGACTTGCGCTTGGAGCACCTGCAAGGGTATGCCAAGCGGCTCGTGTGGGGGGGGAAGGCCTGGGATACCGTGCGCCTTTACACCTACCCGATTCGAGCGGCGGCGCGCTGGGCGAGTCTGAACTGGCCGGGCCGGTTTGATAACTTCGCAGCCGGTTTCCGGCTTCCTCGTAGACCTCGCAGTAAGAGCCTCGACCCCTTGCGGCTCACCGAGGCAGCGGACTTTCTGGCGTTTCTGGAGAGGGAGAAGGAGGGCCCCAAGTTGTTGCCGGGAGTGGCTCTGCAGATTTTGTGTGGTCTGCGGGTCACGGAAGCTCTGCGCCTGACCTGGGGTTGTGTCGATGTCGAAAGGGGACTGGTCACCATCGACGGGGAGGTCAAGAACGACTCCTCACGGAGGATCTTGCCTTTGCCCCAGAGGGTCTGGGACATCTTATCTCAGGCTGAGCGGGTGGGAGAGCGGGTGGTGTGGGCCTATGCGGCCCACAATGCCTGGCAGCGGGCGGTGCAAGCGGCGCTCAAGCGTTGGCGTCCCGAGAAGGTTGTCTCCCCCAGGATGTTCCGTAAGACGCTGGCAACGGAGATGCGGCTACGGGGATGGAATCGGGACCTGATGGATCTGTATTACGGTCATACCGAGAGCGACATCTTGGGGGCGCATTACATCCGCGACTCACAGTCTGAGCGTGTCAGTCTCTTCCGCGAGGAAGTGGCTCAGCGCGTCGACGAAGTTTTGACCGAGAGCGGGTCCGACGCTCCGCTTACCAGTGGCAAGGTGGTCCCCCTGCGGGCAGTCCGGTGAGGTACGCTTCAGCAGTTTTTCGGTACATTTCAGCAGTTGGGATGAAACTAGGGAAAGGAGGCCGGAGACGTAAGTCTAATGGAATCAACGGTTATGATGGTCGGGGCGACTGGATTTGAACCAGCGACCACTTGACCCCCAGTCAAGTAC
>CAYRBI010000061.1:0-29999 GCA_964422415.1 uncultured bacterium
AAAGCATTTATATTCAAGTCCCGGCGGAAACGGATTCGATCACCTTCGCCACGATCCCTTCGTGGCCGATTCCATCGGCTTCCGCGCGGAAGGTTGGGACGATGCGGTGACGGAGGACAGGCGAGGCAATAGCCAGAATATCGTCTTTGCAGACCGCATACCGGCCATAGAGAATCGCACGTGCCTTAGCGGCCAGGATCAGATAGAATGAAGCCCTCGGTCCGGCTCCCCAGGCGACATACTTGCCGATGAATTCCCCCAAGTCTTGGGTCTGGTTGTTCGAGGGACGGCTGGCGGTGGCCAGTTTCACCGCGAATTCCACAAGATCCTCGGAGACCGGAACTCTCCGTACCAACCGTTGGAGATCAATCATCTCTTCAGCAGAGAGAATCGGTTGGATTTCCGGCGAGAAGGCCGAGGTGTTCCGTTTGACGATCTCGACCTCCTCTTGAACGGTCGGGTAGTCCACCCGGAGGCTGAACATGAAGCGGTCGAGTTGGGCCTCGGGAAGGGGATAGGTTCCCTCCTGTTCGATCGGGTTTTGAGTGGCGAGTACGAAGAAGGGGAGCGGGAGGGGGTGATCCTCGCCCGCAGCGGTGACCTGGTACTCCTGCATGGCCTCGAGCAGTGCCGCCTGAGTCTTGGGTGGGGTCCGGTTGATCTCATCGGCCAGCACCACATTGGCGAAGATGGGGCCTTTCACATACCGGTAAGAGCGCTTCCCAGTGGCCTGATCCTCCTCAATGATTTCGGTGCCGGTGATATCCGAGGGCATTAGGTCGGGTGTGAACTGAATGCGTTTGAAGGCGATCCGGAGCGCTTCGGCAAAGGTCCGCACCAGCATGGTCTTGGCCAGTCCGGGGACACCGATAAGCAGACAATGGCCTCCTGAAAGCAGGCAGATGAGCAGATTCTCGACAATGGTATCTTGTCCCACAATCGCCTTGGCGATCTCCGCCTTCAGGCGTCCAGTTTTTGTTTCTAGGTCTCGAACCAAGGCCACATCGTCTTGGCTGGATTCCACTAGTACAGTTTGAGTCATCGATTCCTCCCAAAGATGGTGCCAGTCTAACGGTGAGAACGGTTGGGGGTCAATGGAAGTGACCGGAGCCCTAGCCCAACACCTCTTGGTAGGCCGACATAAGCCCCTCCACAAAATGCGGGAGGGAGAAATCCGCTGCCCTTTTGAGGCCGAGATGGACCCTGTTTTCCCTTTCACAGGGGTCTTTCAGGAAGGTCCGCAGAGTGTTCAGGATGGAATCCTCTTCTTCGGGATCGAAATACCAGCCCGCATCCTGGAGGATTTCCTCCATTGGACTCCGCCAACTAGTTAAGACTGGGCATCCGCAGGACATCGCCTCCAACACCGGTAAACCAAAACCCTCGAAGAGAGAGGGATATACTAAGGCTTCGGCGGACCGGTAGAGGCTGGCCAACTCTTTGGTGGGGAGGTGTTCTTTGCGGATGACTCGTCTTCCATCATGGAATTCCCAGATCTCCGAACTATCCGGATCCAGGTGATGTTGCCCAAGCATGTCAAGCCGTGTCCGTAGACCTTCATACATCCACCCCCACCGTCCCACCATCCGTAGGTCATGGGGTGCCTGTAGAGAGCGCCATGCATCCAGGAGCCGGGGGATGTTCTTGCGGGGCTCCAAGGTACCCACCGCCAGAAAAAAGGGCCGTTCCAAACTGGATTCGTGTTGACTAGCGTCTATTGAGGGTGTGAAGGCCGGTGGGACACAGGGGGACAGGATTCGGATCCTTGAAAGAGAAAAATCCAGCGCCTCCGCAATGCGTTCAGCCTGCCAGTGGCTATCGGCGAGGATGATTGGAGCCACCCGTGATACGGCCGTGAACGCCATTCTCAGATAAGCCGCTTTATGGAGAGGGAGACATTCTGCCTGGAGAAAGGGGGAGACATCATGGATGGTGGCTATGACCGGGATATCCCGCCGGGGAGGCCCCACTCCAGTGGGGTAGTGGATCAAATCCAGATTGAAACGACTGCCTCCCGCTAACCATTCAGCGGCGAAACGGAAGGGCCACCTCAGGCGGATACTGGGGAGTGGATGCGTTTCGATATACTCGGCTGCTTCTACTCCCGAGGTGGAGAGACCTACAGCGTGGATCCCCTGGTTTTCAAGCAGGCGGAGCGCCTGGAGAAGCTGTTCCGTGTAGAAACCTGTACCACTCCAGTTGCCCAGATGGAGAAGCGAAACTCCGATCCGCACCTCTCCGTGGGACATACCTCAGCCCCTCTCAGGTTCCGGGTACAGGAATGGGAGCGCCCAGGATTTCGAGCGCTTTCTTGATCTGCAAGTCATCCGCGAGCAGGTCCAGATCGATGGATTGAGTGTCTTTAAAACCAGCTGGATTCAGGATATGCCCCTCCGGTAGCTCGACAACATAATCGGGGCGGATCCCTGTCTTGTTGATACAGGTTCCACTGGGGGTGTAGTACTTGGCGATGGTGAGCTTCAAGGCCGAGTTGTCATCCAGGGGGATAACCTCCTGTACCGTTCCCTTACCAAAGGTTGTTGTGCCCACCGCCTTGCCACGGCGGTTATCACGGATCGCGCCGGTGACGATTTCCGCCGCGCTCGCGGTCCATTCATCCACCAAAACCACCAGCGGGATATGGGTGTAAGGGGATACACTCGGTGTTCGGTATTCCTTGTTGTCCCCGAGCTGACGCCCCTTGGTGCTGACCACCAGGCTATTCTTGGGGAGGAAGACATTTGAGATCTCTACCGCCGCTTTGAGCAAACCGCCCGAGTTCCGCCGTAGGTCCAGAATGCACTTCTTCATCCCCAATCCATCCAGATACCTCAGATTCTCCACTAAATCACGGGAACTGGTCTCATTAAAACTGTTTAAACGGATATACCCGACTCCAGCGGGGAGCAGGATTCTCTCGAGCTCACGTTGGGTAATCGTTTCGCGCGTGAGCTCATAGACCACTGGCTCGGGAACATCCTCACGCTGGATGGTGACCGCCACGCGGGTTCCGGGTTCACCTTTCATCCGGTCGACCGCTTCATCCTCAGTGGTGATCGATTTCCCATCCACTTGGATGACCACATCTCCTGGACGAATACCGGCGCGGTAAGCCGGCGTGTCTGGAATGGGACAGATGACACGGCAGAGTCCATCTTTAAATTGAATTTGGACTCCTACCCCCCCGAAACTCCGGGTCTCACCCTTGAGATACTTCACCAACTCCTTGTTCTTCTCGGGTTCGAGATAGGCGCTGTATCCATCCGGATGACCATCCAGCCAAAGCGAACCGACCATGCCTCGGATCATGGCGGAGACCAATGTATTCAACTCGATTTTCGCGCCGGTTTTCGAACGGATGGCCTGGAGCGCTAGACGGAAGGCCTGAAAATCATCTCTCTTGGTGCCCAGACGTTGAGTTTGAGAGACAATATCGGAGTATTTAAGGTTCTCCAGACCGGGAGTTTTGAGCATTTCCTTCAATCCCCCCATCATGAAAGTAATGCTCTGAATAGTCTCGATGTAGCGTTCATCGATCTTGGTATACGCCTGTTGGAACTTGGCCTCGAGTTGAAGCGGATTGAGTCCCGTCACCTGAGGGGTGGTGGTGGCGGATTCCGCCGCCATCGCCATCTGCCCGGTGGATAGAAACAGAAGCAGGGTGGTACACAAGAAAAAGCGTGGGAGCAGGCCCATCCGTGCCACCCGCATACTGCCTGAGATGCTTATGAGAACGACCTGTTGAATCATTTTCGACGATCTACTCCACTCTATTAGTTACCAGCGGGACTGGCCGGTATGTCAAGATACTCGGCCAGCGACTTGACCAGATTGGGATCGAACTTTTGTCCAGCGGACTGTTCGAGCTGTTCCATAATTGCTTGATGGTTGCCCGCTTTCAGACCACCCATCTCTGTGGACAACCGGAGATATTCATCGATTAAAGCGAGCATCCTGGCTCCAAAGGGGATCTCATCGCCCTCCAACCCACGTGGTTGGCCGGAGCCATCAAAGTGTTCATGGTGGTTGCGTAGAATTCCCTCTACCACTTCAGGCATCTCCAGGATTTGCGACATCCTCACCGCCACCTCGATGTGTTTCAAGTTATTCTTGCCATTCCCCAAGCTGGTAGTTGCGTCACGTGTTACGCGTAATAAGGCGATGCCATGGATAAAGGCGGCCATCTGGAAAAGCTGGCGTTTTTGTGAATCGATTTTTAGGAAACGGGCGAACTCCTCCATCATTCGAGCAAGGTGATGGGCCTGTCCTTGCTGATCTGGATCTCCAGTCTCGAACAGGTTCCCAAACACCCCCATGATCTTCAGGGCGATTCTTTCCTGCTTCTCGAAGAAATCGATGTTCAGAAGGGCGATGACGGCCTGCTCGGCCATGGTATGGAGGACTTCACGGTCTCCCTCACTGAAACGGGCGGGATGACCCGCGCGTTCCGCCACAGTCATAACCCCGATGACCTCGGACTCGAACATGGGGACGGAGATGTAAGAGCGGGAGGGGTAGTAGGCGGGGGGATCATTGCGAAAGCGTGAGTCGAGGAGTGGGTTCTCAACCATGATACTCGCCGCGTCTTGAGCCGCCCATCCAGGCAGCCCGGTCCCGACCTCAAGAGGGAGAGTGCCAATCTCTTCTTCCGCGAGGCCAATCGTCACACAAGGCTGCAAGAGCCCGGACTTGTCCAAAAGCATGATCGAACATTTCCGCACATTCAGAACCTGCATGATGAGTTTGGCCATGCGGAAAAGAATTTGCGGTTTGTCGAGATGGTCTCCTACCATGCGTGTGGTGGAAACCAGACGGTAGACCGAGTGAACGGTGCCCAGAGCCACCGCTTTCTGACGCATTTGTTCGAAGTCCTGAGCGTTCCGGATGGCGACACTGGAACCGAGCGAGAGCGTCTCCAAGGCTGTATCGAGGTGAGGTAGGAGAATGCCCCCCTCTTTCCCCGGACAGAGCACCAAACCCAGTAAACGCCCCCCCAGAGACAGGGGAACCCCCCATACCCCAGCCCCCTCGGGTGTGGCCGGGTAGAGTGACAAGAACCAGTTGCGGAGAGGATCCCCCACCGAGAGCATCTGGGCCGCTTGGGGCCAGGAGAAGACCTTGTTTTCGTAGGGCGTGGAGGAGATCTGGAATTCTAGATTGGGTGTCAGGGCGGGATCGAAGCCTATCGAGGCCGATTTCGCCAGCCGGTGCTCTTGATCTACCAGCAGTACGACTCCTTCATTCGCATCGAGGACCGAAATGATCTCCCTCAAGATCCGGGAAATGAGGATCTCCAGATCGAGAGTGGAGACAACCTCCTTCCACAGGCGTTGAATGGCCAGGAGGTCCTCGGAGGCCCGTTCCCGTTCGGCGATCTCGCGCAAGTGTTGGGTGAGTAAGGGCAGGAGCGGATACAGCCTCCGCTGTTCAAAGTTGGGAAGGTGGGCCAGTCCCAGAAAACCTTGGGCCTCCTCACCACACAGGATGGGGACGACCACCTGAGTCCGCTCTGGGGGACAGGCGGACATCAAAGCGACTTTATCGCGCCCCGCCTGCGACACCGCCGCATAGGCTGCCTCCATCCATTGATCCCGGATACTCCGGTCGTCATGGAGAAGACCGCACCCTGTCTTGTTGTGGCTCTCGAGGATATGAATAGAATCCTCCACTCCGGCGGTATACCACCACACCGGCTGGTCAAGCAGAACGTTCAGGCAATCCCGTAACTGCTGGAATCCCGAGGTCCTCAGGAGCTTTGAAAGACGATTTTCGGCTGTCAGGAACTGCATTGTTCAACTATTCCAGATCTAAGAGGATATCACGACCACGGAAACCTACCAGATCGAAGACCTGACTGCGAGCGAGTACCTTACGCTCTGTGAAAACCGGTCAGATCGAGGGATTTCCATTCGTCCGGGGCCAGTGTTTTCAGATCGATTCCTCCAAGATGCCGATATTCATTCTCTTGCGGCCATCTGCCACATCTCCCTTTTCCTTGCAACAAGAATGCCGGAATTCCAGCGGGGGAGACTGCTCCCGCCTCCAGATAATGAACAGGCTGGATTCCTATCCGGTGAGCGGTTGTGACCTGAATGCCAATACCATAGGGTTCGATGGTATATCGTACATATCTGGCGCGCCAACGCATGAGGTGTGCCGCTTGGCTGGGAGGCAGGCCAGTAAAGCACACCACTCCCTCGTGTTTACGAATCCGCCAGGATGAGGGACGGATCTGTTTCTCATGAACAATTCTCTCCATTGTTTTGCGGGCTGAATGGGCATATTCTTCCCAGTTCGTTGTGACACTTTGGAAATACTCCGCCCGGGTCTCTCCCGGCCAAGGTCCCTGGCAGGCGTGCGTCCAGTGAATTAACCACCCCTCCATCCGTGGATCGAGATCTCGTTGAAGGTGTTCTATATCAAAGTGATAACCTTCGTTCCGGGCTCCTTTCCTCCATTCCCGCTCGAAGCCAGTGACTGTTTTGCCTCGGATGGTGGTGAGGAGCCATTCCATCCTTCCCCCGGAATGGATGGAGATTGGAATGACAAGGTTGGCAAGGGAGACCACAAAGTGGTCACGGACAGGCCCCCATTCCTTGGCGGAAAGATTGCCTGATGGCAAGAGGATGAGTGTAGTGGCCTCAGCCGGGAGCATGAGATCCTGGAGAGTGTCCTGGTACATCCTGCGGGGATCATCTTTGCCATTCCAGAGAACCACGATGAGAAGGGGGTATCCACTGATTCCCGCTCCCCAAGTGGTGTATTCCCATGTGTTCAACCCCAGGGAACCCACCACTGCATATCCATTACCCATGTATTGTCGGAGGGCCTCTTGAGTCCCTAGGATCCATTCATCACCGCCGAGGGGATATTTGCTCTGAGCAGAATTGAGGATGGTCAGTTTGGGCAGTTCCAGCGGAAGCCTGCTGCCCACACAAACTTGACCATTCCATTCGAAGACACCCTCATTCTTCATCGCGTAAAAGCTCAATCCAGAGATGAAGATCGGGGACATCCGCGACCGACCAGGTTGTCCCGGCCCGTGTCTCGGACAATAATAGACTGATTTTGTCGCGCAGGTTCTCCAGGGCACGCAGCTCTACTTCCTCCAGAATCTTGCGTGCCATTTCATCACCAGCCAGATCAGTCAACTCGGCTTGAATCTCTGCCATCATGACCAGACACTGGGATTCCAGTGGAATCCCCTCGGGGATCTCCAACACACGCTTGAGTAAGGGGCTGATTCGCTCCTCAAGATCGAGTCTTTGGTGGGTATTTCGAAGTGTGGATGCCAGATCGGGTTGGAAGGATGAAGCCCCTGGCCCAAGAGGAGCCGCCTTTGTCTCAGCGGTCTTCCTTGTAGAGAGAGGGGTGTGGTCACGGATTCTTTTTTTAGTGCCCAGGTTGTAGCCCTTCCACTCTTGCCATTCCTTCCATTGTTCTTTGGGCAAGGTAAGGCGGTAAAGCAAGGCCTCTGGAAGTACCCCTCCTGCGCTTGTTTGCCAAGCCAGACGCAGGAAGGAAACCAGACTAAGAGGGAACTGTGATGTATTTCCCATCTCGGCTACCAGCAGGCGTGGTTCGCTTTCTTGCTCCCAGTCATGGAGTAACCCGGCGAATTGGTGTGTATCCAGCCACTCATGTTGGTGAGGGATAGACATATCCAGGATCATCCCCTCCTCGGACTGCGCTGGAAGCAAGCCACTTTTGAGTTCGGGATCCTGTGGCTCCACCAGGAACCGGGCGCTTGAGGGAACCTCGGCACGGATCTCCTGCAACAGGCTGAAGGATGGGGCGTCTGGTAATGCCCAGAATTCATGGTCTCTGGCATACCGTTTCATCACCGCGCTGAAAGCGCGCAGATAGTAGGCGGACTCTTCCTCGAAGGTGACACGCCTACAAGCCTCACATTGACAGCGGGGCCATTCGCTCACCGCGATCCCGATGGCATGGAATCCGCGCATATTTTTCAAAATAGACTCGAAGCGATGGAGGATCCGGCGGCGGTGAAGTGGAGTCTGACGGCAGGGGATAGGTTCATCCAACCCCTTTCCGCTGGAGTCAGGGCGGCCCAGATCGAGCTGGACAGGGACCACGGCCATGGTCCACCACCCCTGTCCATGAAGTTGTTCCGCTACCTCCGCGAGCATGGCTTCCCAAGAAGCGGGATGGTCCTCATCTTTGTGGAAGGGCTCCACCAACGGCAGATCGAAGGCATCCAGCAGGACCGCGTTAAACCCCCAGGAGGCCAGTAATTCGATCCGCTGAGAAAAGTCATCCGCTTTCCATTGCGAGGGGGGGAGCCGGATTCCACGTAAATCAGTGCGAGGCTCTATCGTGACTCCCCCTGAGCCCGCCCCTGAGGAGAGTACCTCTTCCAGCGCCGCCGCTGGCCATGTCCCACAAATCGATTGCTCCATGAGGGAAAGCGTGGCAACGTATCCATAGGAAAGCAAGGCTCATGACTCCACCCAAGAAACCAACCGCTACCGGGAAGCAGAAAGAACCACTCACGTTGGAATGGGTACGGTCTCTTCCCAAGGCAGATCTCCACATCCACCTGCTGGGAGGAATCCGGGCCCAGACCGCCGTGGATCTAGCCCGGAAAAACCGGATTAGGTTGCCCTATGACCCGGTTCATGATTGGGGTGGGGCATTCCACCAACGTAGTTTGAGTTCTTTCGTGGAGAACTTCATCTCCCTCTTCGACCTTCTCAAGGACACCAGCGATTTCGAGCGGCTGGCCACCGAGGTTCTCGAGGATCTCGCCCTGGATGGGGTGAGGTATGCCGAACCACGGATTACGGTTACCTCTCATCTGGCGCGGGGGGTGAGCGAAGTGGCGGTCAGCGAGGGTTTGTTCCATGCCGCCGGGATCGCAAGGAAGTCGTATGGCATCGAGGTGGGCTGGATCATTGACTTTCCACGTGTGCTGGGAATGCAGACCGCGGAATCCGCCTTGGCGTGTGCTATCCGGGGTAAGAGCTGGGGAGTGGTGGGCTTCGATATCGCCGGTTATGAAGGCCATTCACCCGAAGATCCCGCTCTTGTCAGGGTCTTTGAGAAAGCTCATGAGGCGGGTTTGGGGGTGACCGCCCATGTGGGCGAGAAAGGCCCCCCGGAACATGTGTGGACCGCGCTTCGTAACTGGCGGGTGAACCGCATCGGTCATGGCATCCAGTCGATTCAGGATCCCGCCTTGATCGAGGAACTGGTGGCCAGGCAGATCCCCTTGGAGGTCTGTCCCAGCAGCAATGTAGCCTTAGGCGCGGTGCCCAGTTATGTGGATCACCCAGTGGACCGCCTCCACCGCGCGGGGATCCCCATCGCACTGGGCACTGATGATCCCAGCTTGTTTGGGATTACGCTCAGCGAGGAGATTCTTCGGACCGCCGACCTGTCCGGGTGGTCCCGCGCGGATATTGAAAAGGTCGTTGAAAATGGATGGCGCTACCGGTTTGGGGGGAATGTGGGTTCGGAGTTCAACCGTTAGGTTGCTTGCTTTTGGAGTTCACACTTTAATGTGCTTGGACAACCTAAAGGTTGAACTCCAAACGGGAACAACCTCTTTTACTTTCCTGTAATCATCTCTTCTTTGGCGGGCTGCTCAAACCGGTACAAGACCGTCTCGCCCTTTTTGAAAACGAGTTTGAATGATGATTCGAGCATCCCCTCGATCCCCAGCCGCCGGAGAATTGGGTGGTTCTTTTCGTTGGCGATGTGGAGGTAGAACCCCACCTTGAGATGGTGTAACTGCTCCTTCACCTGGTCAGGTTCTGCTCCATACCAGGGGATCAGACGGTAATCATCCAAGTGCAGGATCTTCAGGTCATCGCGCAGGTAATAGTGACGATTCTCATGGGTGAGAATGACGGCCTCATGGGGAAGGTGTTCGTTCATCCACTGCCAGACGGAGTATTCGCCAATGGATTGAGCGAGAAAAACCTCCGGATCCATGCCCGGGCGTAAGGCTTCTTTGAGCGAGGGATTGGTGTGTTTCGCGCCAAGGATGCTTGCGGAAAGGCCGATGGTCAGCGCGGCCGCGAGGACGGTGCCCTTATGGAAGTTTCCCATCCATACTGGGCCAAGGTCTACCCGGCGCAGCCAACGGCAGGCCACTAAAACCATCAAGGGAATCAGCGGCATGACATGATATAGATACAGGCCTGACACGGTGTATTCGTAGAGGAAAAGAAATGCGATGTACCCCAAGACTCCCACCCAGAAACGGCTGGGTTTCTTCCAGGTGAATCCCCAGATTAAGCCTGGTAGAAACCATCCCAGGGGAAGGGCAGCCCACTTGAGGTGCGTGTTTGCATCAAAGAGGAAATAGTATGGGGAATGCAGAATGCGTTCGGCCAGGGTTCTTCCCAGGCTGCCAACTCCATCACCATTCATCATCCATTCCACTTCGCAGGACTTGAGCACATCCAGGTTGGTGTTGACACCTCGGAACAGGTCCGGGAAAAAGGCATAGACCGGATTTCCCGTGACGATCACATTGCGCAGGAACCAGGTGGAGGAGAGGAGAAGGCCCGCCGCGAAAGCGATGAGTGTGGCATACGAATGCCATTCCCCCCCACCCTCCGGTAGTGCTTCATCCCCCCCACCCCCACCCTCCCCCGCAAGGGGGGAGGGAGCCAAACACCCCCTCCCCCCTTGCGGGGGAGGGTGGGGGTGGGGGGTGGGATTCGTGTTCTTGAAAATCGATGAACTCACCCATGACCATATATCCGAACCCCAGTACACCAGCGGGAACCACCATAGCGAGATCATCAGGTAATTGAGGTGACTGCCTGCGGTGGCGAGGCAGATCAATCCCAGCAGGGTGGAGAAGCCTTGCCGTCCACAACCGAGAAGAGCCACCGCCGAGATGGTCAGCCAGACCGAAAGGGGGTAATCGCTGACCCAATTCTGGTACCAGAGCCAATAGGGTGAAGATTGGACCAGGAGCAGCGCCCATAGCGCAAGCCGTTCACTCCGCCACCGCTCGATCACGCACTGGTAGACAATCAATGCGGTGGCGAGTCCCGCCAGGGGAGGGATCCACTGCCCGGGGTAGGAACTCCATTCCCCGAAGGCCTTGGAGACCGAGGCCTGCCAGAGGAGATAGAGGTGGGGGTAATTGGCCCCCAGTCCCAGTCCGACCTGGCACTGGACTAGTTCAGGAAAACCATTGGCATCCACTGGGAAGGGAATTCCTTGGTGCTGGAAGATCAACTTCGAGTAGTAGAGGTAGTAAATCAGCGCATCCCAGTAGTTCTCTGGATAAAACAGTGCCTGAACAAAGCAGAAACCAGTGATGAGAGCGAAGAGTGTCCAGGTGAGCAGCCGGAAGAGGGTGCCACAGGGGGCTACCGTGAACTCTACGGAACCGGTTGTGACCTTACTGGAGGCGTGCATCAGGTAGAAGCCCGCGCCTATGGCCGTGAGGGAGACCATCCACACCGCCAGGGTTGTCAGTACTCCTGAGAGGGCGAGCGCCTCGAATACCACCCCCACGACTCCCAGCCCCACTGGAAAGGCGGTGAGTACTGCGAGAAACCGTGACCTGAAGGCTCCCCGTACGAGTCCATACCCCAGGAACCAGGAGGGAAGGAGGCCGGCGAGTGTCTTCGGGGTCCACTCCAGAAGACCATCGGGGAGAGCCATCCGCAGCTCATTGATGCGTGCGAGGTATCGCAGTGGGATCAAGAACAACCCCGTCTGCCAACGGTAGAGGGGGGGGATACTCAGCAGGTTGACCGTATGAAACAGAAGGAGGGCACTGAGTGGAAAGAGTAGGCTCAGGCTCAACCAGAGAAGGATCGCCGTGGATTCCTGCTTCCGTGGAAACGCTGGTGTTCTTTGTCCGTCATTCCCGCGAAGGCGGGAATCCACGTCTTCACCAGGATTTCTTTCCAGGATGGATCTCTCAGGAAGCTGCATCGTCCACCTTCAGTTCACGATCCACATCATCGGCCACGGGTAATGGGCAGAAGAACAATGCGGCGAAACCAATGGCCGCCGCGAACCAGAGAGTGACCATCCGGGTTAAGACCGTGGCCAGGCTGGCCACCGCCGTAGGAACTCTACAGATTTCACGCAGCATGGTGACCATGGTTGCTTCGGTGCCGCCGATCCCTCCTGGCAGGAAGAACAGGACCGCGCCGGCCAGGGTGGCGAAGGTATAGACAAAAGTCGCCTCAATCCAATCCACCTGGATTCCAAATCCCCTTAGGATCACCAGCATGGAGATGCACTCCGCGAACCAGGCGGCTGAGGCCAGGAGTGTGCCACCCAACAGACAAAGGGGATTCAGGAGCGCGGCGAGGCTGTCATAAGTCCTCTGGATAGGAGCAACGAAGGAGGGGGGGATGATCCGGCTGGCGATGGAGATCAGGAATCCCATCCAGGTCCGGTTGGCGAGGGTATAGAGTCCGGCTCCCAGGATCAGCCACAGCACAGCGATCATCCAGCCCCTGACCTGGACCACGGCCAATCCAGAAGTGGCCAGTACCAGTGTCCCGGTTAAATCGGTAAGCCGTTCCACCACCACCACCGGGGCGGTCCGTGACATGGGAATTCCCCGTGCGAGACGTGCGAGGTAAGCCTTGAATAATTCGCCTGCCTTGCCGGGGGTCACCGAAAGCATCAGCCCGATCAGGAAGATCGCGAAGGATTCACCCAGACTCAGGGGAATGTCCAGGTAGCGTAGATACCAGTGCCAGCGGATGGCCCGGACGAAATAATTGGTCAGCGCCAGTGCGAGAGCCAGGGGGAGCAGCCACCAGTTGAAGGTACGCGCCGCCTCAACCAGCTCATGACGTTCCGGTATGAGGGCAAGAACAAGGAACACCACCGCCCCCAGGCCAATGCAGGTGAGTAGTTTCCGCTTGAAAGAGCGTGGAATAGCCATGCCGGAAAGGTACTGTCACCGCGCTTGGGAGGAAAGATGGCAGCCAGCCTATGACCCCGGCGGTTCTTTTGTTGGGCGGGGCAGTGCCTTCCTGGGGGGGGTGGGAGTCCATCCAGTGTCACCGATCTCGATGACCGCAATCCCTCCATCGAAGGATTCGAGCAGAAGCGAGGTTTTCAACTGAGGGGGTCCTTGCTCGATGTCTTTCTGGATGGCGGGCCAGTCCTCATCGTTTAAATAGACCGCCACCAGGCAGGGTGGCTGTACAGGGGGGACGATGGCATGAGACACAGGATCATAGCGGACGATGTTAAAGCGGTCTGTATAACCATAAATCTTGGTTATAGTCTTGATGATGGTGTCGTCGGGATATTTCCTGGCGAGGGCATAGACCACCTGGGTCTTGGGAGAACTATCTTGAAGAAGGGAGAGGATCAGGTTCTCTCCGCTATTGGAGGGCAGTGTGGGGAAGTGAATGAAGACCTCATATCCATTCAAGCAGGCGGCGGTGACCAGGAACATCGTCAGCGCGATGCGCGTACCCCAAACCCCGATCAAGGAACGTGACAGAACCCACACTTTTTCAACACCGGCGGAGGCCATAATCACGGTGAAGGGGACCATCAACAACATCCGTGTGATCAAGGGGTAGTCCGTGGGCGAGGCCACACCGACCGCCACGAGTGCGAGCCCATATCCAATCAGTAGAGAGAACCACCGCCGGCGATAGAGCCAGAACAGTGATTGAAGCAACCCCAGGAAGGCCATGGCGCTGGTGGCCCGGTCGACCAGGCCGCCGGTTACAAAGTGTCTTCCAGAGGCTCGATGCCCATCATAGGTCAAGGGAGCCAATAAGGCATGGACCGTGTTTTGTTCAAGCCGTTTCAGGGATTCCGGGTGAACCTGGAAGCCTAGAATGGTCACAGGCTCCTCACTCTTTCCGACCACTCGTTCCGCGAAGGCAGTCTGGGTCGCCATCAATTTCCAGGTGGTAGCCGGGTTTCTCATGATCGGCAAAGCGATCAGGATGAATCCCACCAGAATGGCAAGGAGTGAAGGTAATGCTTGGGCTACCTCTCGTAACCGTGGACGCAGGTACCAGCATCCCCACAGTCCCGGAATGATCCCCAGCCCCACCCGTCCAGAGAAAAAGGTATAAAATCCCAATCCTGTAGCCAGACCACAGACAAAGAAGGAGAGCAGACTGGCCTGGGTGCGCGCGAACAAGAACAGGGCGATCGCCGTGATCACTGGAAACATCGCATGATTGTTGTTGTAAGGAAGATGTGCGAAAGAGAAGTTATAATGTGAGACCAGGTAAAGGATGGCGGCGGTGACCGCGGCGCGCTGACCGAGAAGCAACCGTACCAACAGATACAATGAGGGTAATACCGCCGTGGCGGCGAGAACCGAACTGAACCGCCAGGCGAAGGCGGTGAAACCCAGAATCCGCATCAAGACCATCTGGTAGATCAGGGAGAGCTGCGGGTGAGTTCCATAGACACCGTGTTCACCGAATAAAGGGAGTTCATCCAATTGATTCAAACACTCAGAGTGAAAGAAGAAGGCATACTCATCGCCCACCACGCTGTAACGCCAGTCCACAAGTTGGATGCTATAAATCCCTGCACACGCAACGGTCAGAAAAGCTACCAAGACCCATTCCCAGAGCCTGCCGCCTATGCGTGGGAACCGTCCACGAGATAGATCCAGCACTCCAAACGCGCCCGCGCCCAAAAGGATCGCAACTATCCAGAGCCATCCGGTTCCATGAGCGCTGCCATCACCCGTGGTATTAAGGAACAACCATGCGAGAAGTCCCTCTTCCGGTTCGCGGGGACGGCTGGCGGTCCGCATGATGGCCCACATCAAGGCCGAAGCTGAAAGGGGCAAAAGGACTGCGGCCAGCACGCCGGCCATTTTTCTAGAGAGCCGGAGCGGAGCCGGTGGAGCTACTTCCAAGGGGGCCTGATGACCAGTCTCGGTCTCCAGCTCAGTCCTCCTCCATAGGATGAGGAGGAGGGTGCCAATCAAGGCCAGCGCTACCGCCAAGGTGGTGGGTATAACCGGGATACAATAAGCTGGGAGGAGGTTGAACCATTCAACTGAGCTTCCCAAGAGACGCCGCAAATAAAACTCGGATTCCTTGCGATAAGCCAAAAGGGCTTGGGCGAGTCCCAGGCATGCCAGAAGCAAAAGTAGGTATGCGGTTTCCAGAATCCAGCGGATTCGGAACCACGGCCGGTCCATAGGCATGGGATCCGCCGGAGTGGACATTCTTCCGGTTACCCCTTTAATCCAGTCAAGGTGATGCCCTCCACGAAGAACCGCTGGGTGAAGAAAAACAGCAGGATGATCGGGATGGTCATTAATGTTGCCGCCGCGAAGAGCAAAGGCCACTCGCTGCCATGATTGAGGATGAAGGTCTGCAGGGCCAGCGAGAGCGGCATTTTGTCGAGGGAGTGGATATAGATGAGTGGTCCCATGAAGTCATTCCAGGCCCCGACGGTCTGGAACAAGACCACCGCCACCACCGCTGAACGGACTAGGGGCAGCATGATGACACGATAAGTGGTCAGGGTTCCCGCGCCATCGATCATGGCCGCTTCATCCAGGTCAGCGGGAATCCCCAGGAAGAATTGCCGCAGGAGAAAGATATAAAAAGGAACTCCAAACCAGACCGGAACCCATAGAGGTTTAAAGGTGTCCACCCAGCCCAACTGAGTGAACACCAGGTAGACCGGGACCATGGTGACCTGGGGCGGGAGCATCATGGTGGACAGGAGAACAAAGAACACCAGGTCTCTCCCTGGCCACCGGAAACGGGCGAAACCATAAGCGATCAAGGGACATACCAAAGCCACGCCAATGACATTCATCAGGACTAGATAAAGGCTGTTGCCAAAGTAGAGCAGGAAACGGAAACGGGTGACCGCTGTGAGGAAGTTTTCCCACATGGCGGGTTCCGGAACCAGGATCCGCCGGAGCGTGGAGATATCTTGTACTTGGGCCTCGGATTTGAGAGCGGTCACCAACATACCATACAAGGGCAGGGCGAAGAGGATCACCCCCATAAGGAGGAGCAGATGAGTGAAAATAGACTGGGTGGGCTTTGTCATGAGATTGAATCCTTATAGTTCACTTTCGTAATGCACCCACCGGCGCGAGATCCGCATCTGCCACAGGCAGATGGCCACGGTAATTGCAAAGAGCACCCAAGCCATGGCGCAGGCATAGCCCATCTCGAAGTAACGGAACGCGCGGAAGAAGAGATAAAGCACATAGAAAAGCATGGAATCGCCCGGAGCTTGAATGATATAAGCCTGGGTGAAGATCTGGAGACTACCAATCGTGCCCATGATCCACAGGAACAGGATGTAGGGTGTGAGCAGGGGTAAAGTGATTTTACAGAAACGCAACCAGGCTCCCGCGCCATCGATCATCGCGGCCTCATAGAGGTGACGCGGTAAGGTCTGCAGGCCAGCCAGCCAGACAATGATGGTTCCGCCGCACCCCCAAGTGATGAGCAGAATCATGCCCGGCTTAGCCCATTCTGGTTCGCCAAACCAGTTCGGTGGCGAGAGTCCGAAGGGGGACAACAGGAACCGTAGTCCATAGTTGGCGAATCCGGTTTCTGGATTAAGCATCCACATCCAGATCAAGGCCACCACCACTCCTGGGACCATCACCGGGACATAGAACAAGGTCCGGTAAGCGGGAATACCACGGATGTTCATGTTGAGTAACAACGCCAGGAGGAGACTCACCGCCAGGCCGAAGGGCACCCCGAAGAGGGTGATATAAGCGGTGTTCCATAATCCCTTCCAGAACTGGGGATCATTGAAGGCCCATCCCTCCGGACCATGGATGATCCCGAACATGCGGGTCCAATTTCCCGTGGGAGACCATTCCGGGGGGTGAATCACATCGTAATCAGTGAAAGCTAGCAGGGCGGAGAAAAGCATTGGGCCCAGGATGAGCAGAACAAAACCCACCATCCAGGGTGATACAAGCAGGACGCCCTGGATGGCCCGGCGGCGGGAAAGCCCCTGGTAGTAGGTCAAGCCCCGGAGGAAGCTGGCCAAGGATACGAGTACCAGGAGAATCACCAAGCCGGTCACGATAGCCAGTAATTTCTGGGTGCTGATGATTGTTCCCTTGCCCATGGCGAAGAAGCGGTCAAGAGCGGATTGAACTCGTCTTTGTTGAAGATCCAGGGTCTCGGCGGGAGTACGGACATGGAAGATCGCATCCGTGGCGGCGCGGTCCTGTCCATCCCACAGCTCGTTACAGGCCGGCGAGACCGGACGGAATTTGCAGTTGGGCAGCAGATCGAGACACACCTGGTTGGCGTGCACGAAATTATCCGGCAGATCCGGTGTGTAGCGCGCGACCAGGTGTTCCGTGATAACACGGTTCGAACTACACAGGGGGACGAAATGCGACCTCTCTCCCCATTGTTGTCTGGCAAATTCACGTTGGGCCTCGGAGGTGATGATCCAGGCCTCCTCGCTGTTAATCCACTTGATGAATTCCCAGGCCTCTTCGACATGGGCCGCATCTTTGGGGATCACCCAGGAGAATCCTCCCGACCAGGAAAGTGACGGCATTCCAGCCTGGGGCATCGGTGGTGCGGCCACCTCGAAGTCCATCTCTGGTTTGAGGCGTGCGATGTAATCCAGGAAATAGTTGGCATTGATCTGCATTGCCAAACGTCCCGACATGAAGGGTTCGCCAATGCCCTCCATCTGAGCCGAGTTCTGGAAGGCAGCCACTTTCTCCGCGCCGCCAACGGCATCATAAGTGGCCACCATCCACTCCAGCGCCTGGCGGATCTTGGGATCCGTGAACATCGCTTGGCGTCCATCCAGGCTGGCCCACTCCGCGCCATTCTGCCAGCCATACAGATACAGCCAGGCGTTACCGTAATTCGGAGCGAAACCCAACGTGGAGTAACGCCCTTTCTGCTCATCATATTGGGTCAACGCCGCGGATATCTTTTGGAGCTCATCCCAGGTGGTGGGTGGTTGGTTGAAGCCACCACGTCTCAAGATGTCCATGTTGCAGAACAGAACCCGGCAGTCCACATTCCAAGGCAAGGCATAGATCCCGCCGTCCCAAGAAACCTCTTGAACCGTCCCGGGGTAATACTCTGATATGTCGATGCCATCGCGCTGGATGAGGTTATTGAGACTCATGAAGGCTCCACGGGGCGCCCACATGCCCATGTTGTGCCGTCCAAACCAGACGATATCGGGTGGGGTTTTGCCGACCACGGCAGTCAGGAGCTTCTGCGGATCGAGATCGCCTTGGCCGCCAGGGGTGCCGACCCGGACCTTGATGTTGGGATGTTGTCTTTCAAACTCCTCGATGGCGCGGAAAGTCCCATGGAACATGCGCGATTCCACCAGCCCCCACATATCGATCACCACGGGCTCAGTCCAGGCGGGCAGGATGGAGAGACAAAGGAATCCGAAGATTCCCAGGAGCCACCGGCAATGGGTATGGGTGGAGACGGTAATCACCCTTTCCAGATGAGCTATCCGGAGGAGGGGCATGAAGTAAGGAATCCCGCTGACACGCGGGGGCGTATGAGTCATGATCACTTCCTCAAAAGGGCTCCCTGATGATGGGAGCCTTCCATTCAGTCACGAGCGGAAGGAGACCATACCATTATCATGCGGCGTAGAGAATTCATCCGGACATCTATGGCGGGTATCGTGGGCGCGAGTGTCTTTTCCTCCTTGGCGCGGGCAGGCACCGGTGCCAATGACCGCATCCAGGTGGGGTGCATTGGTTTGGGAGGAATGGGCCAAGGAGATATGGGTGACTTCCTCGCACACCAAGATATCGATGTCGTGGCGCTTTGTGATCTCGATCAGGCGCATCTCGATCAGGCCCGGAAGACGGTCAAGGACGCGCGTGGTCTTGATCCGGAAACCTTCCATGATTTCCGTGACCTGCTTGAAAAGAAGAATATCGATGCGGTCTGTGTGGCCACTCCGGATCACTGGCACTGCATCATCGCGGCCCTGGCCTGTAATGCTGGCAAGGATGTGTATGTGGAGAAGCCGTTAGCTCACAACCTCCGCGAGGGACGTTTGGCGCTTGAGGCAGCGAAGATACATTCCCGCATTACTCAGATGGGAACCCAAGTGCATCAAACGGACAACTATCACCAGGCCGCCGAGGTGGTACGCTCCGGGGTTCTCGGCGCCATCTCTCAGGCGCGTGTCTGGATCACCAGTAATAATGCTCCAGATGGAATTGGTGCTCCCGCTGATGAGCCGGTGCCACAAGGATTAGATTATAACTTCTGGCTGGGACCCGCGCCGGTACGTCCCTACAACAAGAACCGTGGGCATTTCTTCTGGAGGTATTTCTGGGATTATGGGAATGGTCAATTGGGAGACTTCGGCTGCCATTACATCGATTTGGTTTACATGGGCATGGATCCTGGCACTCCCACCAGTGTGTCCTCGGTGGGGGGACGGTATCTGCTCCAGGACAACGCCGAGACTCCCGACACCCAGACTGTTGTATGGGAATACGGCCCGCCGCCGGGTCAGAAGACTCCCTTCCAACTCGTCTGGACTCATTGTCAAGGAAATGACCATGGGCAGGATGGCAAGCCTGCCGGGGTCAAGTTCTGCGGCTCTGAGGGGACACTGATCGCAAATTATACTTCCTTCCAGCTCTTCGACCGGAAGGGTGCTTTGGTCAAGGAAAACCATGCCGAGGGCGATACCGTTGGCAAGGCTGGGGTTACCCATAAACGTGAATTCCTTGACAGCATCCGTTCACGAACCAAGTGCAGCTGCGACATCGAGTATGCTCACCGTCTAACCTCGATCCCCTTGATCGGGAATGTGTCTCAACGGCTGGGTAAACGTCTCAAATGGGATGGAGAGAAGGAAAAGTTTATTGGCGAACCCGGTGCGAACGATCTCTTGACACGGAAATACCGCAAGGAATGGGATTTGGTGTCGTTGGGACTCGAGGAAAAGCCCTCCCCATCCGCCAACAAGAACCAACCTAGAGGCGGCTGGCCATCCCATTGGGGGAGATAATAATCCAGTTAACGGAGAGTGGTGAACAGTGGGGCGGGATATATGATCCGCCCCACTGTAAAAATTAGTCCGTCTTCGGGTTTTTCTTTTCGGCGAGGTGTTGACGGATGAGGCGGACCACCTCGGCCACCACAGCGTCGAACTCCAAATTGGTGGTGTCGAGGACAATGGCATCCTCCGCCACACATAGTGGGCTCACCTCGCGGTTTTTGTCATATTCATCCCGCGCGATGATGGATTGACGGATTTCATCATAGGACCAGGGGATACCCTTGGCCTCGAAATCTTGTGCCCGGCGGCGGACACGCGCTTCCAGACCGGCTTCGAGGTAAAGCTTCACATCGGCATTCGGGAAAACCACCGTGCCGATGTCACGGCCCTCCATAACCACGCTTCCCAAGGCCCCCATCTGGCGTTGGGTGTTCACCACGACTTCACGCAGTCCCGCATGGGCGGAGACCTGCGAAACAAGAGCGGTCACCTCGTGTGAACGGATCGCATCTGTGACATCCGTGTTATTGCAGAAAACCTTGGGGCCTGTGGGAGATGGCACCAAGCGGACCTCGGTTCTCCGGGCGAGATCCGCCATCTCATTGGGATTTTCCGGGGAGAGATCCTCTTCTAGGCAACGTAATGCCAGTGCGCGGTACATGGCTCCAGTATCAATGTGAAGGAGCCCTAATTGGCGTGCCACTGCCCGTGCCACTGTGCTTTTTCCCACACCCACTGGCCCATCAATAGTAACGATCATTTTAGCTCACTATGACTCAGAAAATATTCTATATCAAACCGGTTCGGCTGTCTTCAGTCTTTAGGTGTAGACCGCCCATTTTCCTTGCCCCAAGGTTTCTCTATTGCTAGGATGAAGGGCATGATTCTAGTCCCCTCTGCTTATAGGGTATTGTTTGTTTTCTTGCTCATGGTGCTGTCCCTACTTTCCCTCCCAAGCCTGGCGGAGGATTGGCCCATGGCGCGTGGTAATCCGGCGTTGACTGGTACCGCAGCGGGACAGCTCCCCACCTCCCTGACTCTGCTATGGAAACATCAAACCAATGGAGCAGTTCGTTCCTCCGCCGCTTTGGTGGGAGACCATGTCTTTATAGGTTCCAATGATAAGCGCCTCTATTGCCTAGATATTGCATCAAGTTCGAAGGTTTGGGAATTTGCCACAGAAGCGGCGGTCGAATCCTCGCCGTTAGTTCTGGAGGGTAGTGTCTATTTCGGATCGGCGGACGCTTTTCTGTATTGCCTGGAGGAACAGACCGGCGCACTCAAGTGGAAGTATGAGACCGGAGACAAGATCCTGGGTGGCCCTAACTGGGTGGCCGGTCCCGAGGGGCAGGGTAAGAGGGTGATTGTGGGGAGTTATGATGGCAGCCTCCATTGTGTCGATGCCGCAAGTGGTCAGGCTGTGTGGACCTACCAGACCGGCAACTATGTCAATGGCTCTCCGGCGGTCTCGGATGGCAGGATCACTGTGGGTGGCTGCGATGCTGTCATCCATGTGATCTCGGCGAAAGATGGCCAGAAAATCGCCGAGGTGGAGGCTGAGGCCTATATTGCCGCCTCCGTGGCCTTGGAGGAAAACCGTGCCTATGTCGGTCATTATGGGAACAAGTTCCTGTGCGTGGACATCAAAGCCGCGAAGGTTGTCTGGACGTATGAGGACCGCGCGTTTCCTTATTTCTCTTCAGCGGCTGTTACCGGAGACAAGGTGGTCTTTGGCTGCCGTGATAAACGGTTGCATTGTGTCTCCAAAGAAAAGGGTGTGGCTCTCTGGACCCTGCGGACACGTGGTCAGGTGGACAGCTCGCCGGTGATCTGTGGTGACAAGGTCATCGTGGGATCGGAGGATGGCCGTCTCTACCTGGTGTCCCTCGTGGATGGCAAGGAACTCTGGTCCTACGAGATCGGTGAGAGCATCACGAGTTCCCCCGCCGTCTCGAATGGGAGGGTGGTCATCGGGGGCGAGGATGGCTTTGTCTATGCCTTTGGTGCGGGCGGAGCCGTTAAGGAATCTACCCCATGAAGTTGGTTCAGATTACGGCGGGCACTGGTGGTTTCTATTGCGGTAATTGTGTCCGTGATGAGGCCCTGGTGAAGGCCTTGGCGCGTCTGGGGCATGAGGCCCTGATGGTGCCACTCTATCTCCCCATAGTAACCGGGGAACCATCAGGCGGGAGTGATGTGCCTCTTTTCTATGGCGGCATCAATGTGTTCCTACAGCAGAAGTTGTCCTGGTTCCGCAAGACACCCCGCTGGTTGGATGCCCTTTTCGATTCTACACCTCTGCTCAGAATAGCCGCCAGGAAGGCTGGCATGACCGATGCCAAGGACCTGGGGGCGATCACACTCTCGACCCTGCAGGGTGAGGAAGGGAAACAAGCCAAAGAGCTCGAACGCCTGGTGGACTGGCTGGTGGAATTTGGTCACCCAGATGTGGTCTGTATTTCCAATGCTCTGCTGATTGGGCTTGCACGGCGGCTCCGGGGGGCGTTGGGAGTGCCAGTGGTGTGTACCCTGCAAGGGGAGGACGGTTTCCTGGATGGCCTTCCACAACCCTATCGTGACCAGGCTTGGGAAACCCTGGCTGGACGTGCCCGCGAGATCGATGCCTTCATCGCGGTGAGTCACTACTACGGAGAAGTAATGCGGCGGCGCCTGGGGTTTCCGAGTGAACAAGTTCACACTGTCTATAATGGAATTTCTCTCGATGGATATGCCACGGCTCGCAAGCCACCCAAGGTTCCGGTGATCGGTTTCCTAGCGCGGATGTGCCGGGACAAGGGGCTGCACACACTGGTGCGTGCCTTCATCACTCTTAAGCAACGGGACCGGGTCAAAGATCTACGTCTCCGGGTGGCAGGCTCGATGACCCTTTCCGACCGCCCCTTTGTGGAGGGGCTGAGAAAAGAAATTGCGAGAGCGGGAGTCAGTCCCTTTGTGACCTTCTCTCCGAATCTTACGCGGAAGGAAAAGATCGATTTCCTGGAGGGTCTGACTGTTCTTTCGGTTCCGGCAATCTATGGCGAGGCGTTTGGGCTGTATGTTCTCGAAGCTATGGCTGCTGGCGTGCCGGTGGTCCAACCCAATCATGCGTCTTTTCCGGAGTTGATCGAAGCCACCGGTGGAGGGATTCTCTTTGACCCCTTGGAAGGCGATGCGCTCGCGGATACCTTGGAGAGGCTTTTGTTAGATCCTGTGCAAATACGCCAACTCGGCGAACAGGGCGGGATGGCTGTCCGGAACGGTTTCTCGATGGACCGGATGGCGCAAGAAGTGGTCCAAGTTTTAAAGCAAGTGACCGCGAACCACATGGTGGCTGGCCATAGTTTGGGAAGATACTCGGGAAACGTGAATCATGCCGGTGAGTGACCTTGTGCTTCAGCTCGTTGGAATCACCAAAACCTACGAATCCGGAGGTGAAGGGCCGGGAGAGGCCGTCCTTTCGGGAGTGGATCTGGAGGTGAAGCCGGGAGAGACACTCGCCATCATGGGACCCTCGGGTTGTGGAAAGAGCACCCTGCTCAACATCATCGGTACTCTGGACCGTCCTTCTACAGGCTCTGTTGCCTTGTGCGGAAGAGATTTGACTTCGCTCTCCGGCCCGGAGCTGGACCAGATCAGGAACCGTGAGATCGGATGGGTGTTTCAGGCGCATCACCTCCTACCCCAATGTAGCGTACTTGAAAATGTCCTTGTTCCCACCCTCGCACAAGGAGCCAGTAAGGTTGACACAGCCAGTACCGAGCGCGCATGCGATCTACTCGGAAAGGCCGGTTTGGGAGAACGTCTTTCCTACCGGCCGGGCCACCTCTCGGGTGGTGAGCGTCAACGCACCGCCGTGGTACGGGCGCTGGTGAACAGTCCCCGCCTGCTTCTCGCGGATGAACCCACCGGCTCCTTGGACCGGGACAGTGCCTGGCAATTGATCAGCCTGTTGCTTGATCTCAATCGTGAACTGGAGACCACCCTTCTGGTGGTGACACACTCACAGGAGGTCGCCTCCCGCATGAGCAAAATTCTCGAACTCCGTCAGGGGAAACTGATTGAGGTATCCTAAGTGGCCGGGATGACACGGCTCACCCTTGTACTACGCGGTGTGGCTTACCATTGGCGCTCCCACCTTGGCGTTTTTCTCGGTATTGCCACTGCCACAGCAGTTCTTTCAGGCGCGTTGATGGTGGGGGATTCAGTCCGGTACACACTCCAGTCCGCCGCACAAGCCCGCCTCGGGAAGATCAGTCATGTAATCACCGCCGCCAACCGGTTCTTCCGTGATGGTTTGCCAACAGACCTCGAGGAGGCGCTGCATACCCCCACCGCGCCGGTGTTGATGCTCCGGGGAGCTGTCTCCAGTGACGATGGGCACGCGCGCGCGAATGGGATTCAGGTTCTTGGAGTCGGTAATCGTTTCTGGGGGCTGTCGAAAGCGGGTGTACCCCCCTCTCTGACTCCCAAAGGCGTGGCCTTGAACACATATCTGGCCTTACGGCTGAACGCCAAGGTGGGAGAGGAGGTCATCCTGCGTGTGGAGAAACCGGGCCTGCTTCCACGTGATGCCCCTCTGGCCACGGTCGAAGACATGGCTGTGGCTTCCCGATTAACTGTCACCGCCATTGTGGAGGATGACTCCCTGGGACCCTTCAGCCTCCAGGCCAACCAGGTCTCTCCAGCCAACGCCTTTGTCCCTATCGAATGGCTTCAGGAACGGGCGGACCTTCCTGGAAAGGCCAACCTGGCATTGATTGCCGGGGTTACTTCCGAAGACTTCACAACCGCACAGTTGAACCACGTGCTCCGTGAAAAATGGCAACTGGCGGATGCCAGCTTGGAGCTACGGATGCTTTCTTCGAGGGGACTGGCCGAACTGCGCACCTCCCGGGTGTTTTTGGATCCTCCAGTGGAAGAGGCCGCTTTGAAATCACTACCGGGTGGAAAACGATCTCTCACTTACTTCGCCAATGAACTGCGAGTGGGAGCACGCGTAACCCCCTACTCGTTTGTCAGTGCCGTGGACTCCCGCCTTCGCGGGAATGACAGTATGGCGTCATTCCCGCAAAAGCTGGAATCCACGGATGACGCACAGGTGGGTAACATCCAACTCAATGACGATGAAATCCTCATCAACGAGTGGCTGGCGGAGGATCTCCAAACCAAGCCCGGCGATACTCTGGAGATGGTCTACTTTGTGATCGGTCCAATGCGGAGGCTGATCGAACAGCGCCGTTCCTTCACGATCCGCCAGGTGGTTCCACTCAACGCCGAGTGGGCCGATCCGGAACTGATGCCGGACTTTCCCGGTATGTCTGGGGCGGAGAATTGCCGGGACTGGGAGCCGGGTTTCTCCATCGATGTCAAGAAGATCCGGGATAAAGATGAGGCCTATTGGGATCAGTATAAGGGTACTCCCAAGGCCTTTGTGACTCTTCACGCCGGCCAGGAGATGTGGAGCAACCGCTTCGGGAATCTCACCGCTATCCGTTTTCCAACGGAGGTGGCCTCCTTGGATCTCATCGCTAAGTCTCTGCTTTCGAACTTGAATCCAGAGAGCATGGGGATAGCGGTCCGCCCGGTCCGCGAGGAGGGTCACCAGGCCAGTTCTCAGGCCATGGACTTCGGAGGTCTCTTTCTGAGCCTCAGTTTCTTTCTCATCTCCGCCGCGCTCATCTTGGTGGGCCTTTTACATGTCTTGGGGGTGGAGCAAAGAGCCGAAGAGACAGGAGTTCTTCTGGCCGTGGGCTTTCCCGCCTGGAGGGTCCGGCGGCTTGTGATGATGGAGGGAACCTTCCTAGCGGTACTTGGTGGAGCGGTGGGAACTTGCCTTGGATTGGTTTATACACGCGCGGTCCTTTTGGGATTGTCGACTGTATGGCGTGGGGCCATGGGGGCGGCCTCCACGATTCTCTTCCAGGGGACCTTTGCCACACTTGTGCAAGGAGCCTTGATAGGCGTTCTCATGGCCCTGTCGGCTCTGTTTTTGACCTTGAGGAAGCAGTTCCAAAAGCCTGCAAGAGAGTTGCTTACCAGTGGCATTGGCATCTCTTCTTATGGATCAATAAGCCTCCGGCGTAGATCACGGAGCCTGTGGCTCGGTCTGAGCGGCCTCCTTGCCGCTGGTGTGATCTTACTCATGGGAGGGGCACAGTCCTCGCCCGCGCTCTTCTTCGTGATAGGGGCTTTGTGCCTGGTTTCGGGATTGTGTCTGACCCATGCCTGGCTGGTGAGGGTTGATAATCCACGTGGACAGGATCGGCTGACCGCTTGGTCCCTGAGTGTGGGGAATGCCTCGCGCCGGCGTGGACGGAGTGTCGCGGTAGTGGGGCTGTTGGCGTGTGGAACCTTCCTGATCATCGCAGTCGGTGCGAACCGTTACGATCCCCTTGCGGGAGCAAACGAGCGGTCTTCGGGCACGGGTGGGTTCGCTTTGTACGGGGAGGCTACGCTTCCGGTTCTGTACGACCTGAACTCCGAAGAGGGCTGTAATGTCTTTGGGCTTTCCCGCGCTGATCTTGTTGGTGTCAACTTCGTTCCCCTACGGTTACGCGAGGGTGATGATGCCAGCTGTTTGAACCTGAACCGTCCCCAGAATCCAACTCTGCTGGCGGTGGATCCTGTCCTTCTCGCGGAGAGGAATGCATTCTCGTTCTCAGATCATACCTCGTCCTGGAGCCTTCTAGATGAAGACGAGGGCAGCGAAGTGGTGCCAGCCATTGCGGATCAGACCACGCTCCAATGGGCGATCCAGAAAGGGCTGGGGGAGACACTCACCTACATGAGCGAGGCGGGACATCCTTTCCAGGTCCGTTTTTGTGCCGCTCTGTCGGGATCGATCCTGCAAGGGAATGTCATCATTTCCGAGAAAGCCTTCACACGGTTCTTCCCCTCGGAGAGTGGGTACCATCTGTTCCTGATCGATGCACCACCCAACCAGGAAAGCAGGAAAACCCTCCCGGAGACGCTCATGAAATCCTTTGAGACTGTGGGATTAGAGGTAATTCCAGCGGTTGATCGTTTAGCTGCCTTTCATGCCGTCGAAAACACGTATCTCGCCATCTTCCAGGCATTGGGGGCATTGGGGTTGATGCTGGGCAGCATCGGGGTGGGAGTGGTGGTATTGCGGAATGTACTCGAGCGCCGTCCAGAACTTGCTCTTTTGCGAGCTGTGGGCTTTTCAAGCAAACGGGTGAGGTGGCTGGTCTTGAGGGAACACTGGCTGTTGTTGGGGCTGGGATTGTTCTGCGGGGTTGTTTCTGGCCTCCTGGCGGTGTTTCCGCACCTCCTCTCGGGCCAGCAGTCCTTCCCCTATCTGTCACTCTCCTTGAGCGTTATGGCCCTGCTTGTCAATGGCCTGCTGTGGATCTGGGGGGCCACCCTATTGGCACTACGTGGCCCCCTGCTAAGCTCTCTGCGCAATGAATAAACCGAAGGGATGACCCACGACCGATGCCTGTCCTGTTTCTTGTGTGCATGTGTGTGTTTTTAACTGGAAGTGCTTGGGCTCAAGAGGCCGCCACCCAGACTGCTGTCCTGTATAAGAACCATTTCACTGGAACACCCCTGGGCAAGCCTCCCAAGGAGTTCCTGATCCTCCAAGGGAAGTTCGTGATCAGTGAGGTGGAGGGCAACCAGGTCCTGGAACTGCCCGGCGAACCACTGGAAACCTATGGTGTTCTATTTGGTCCCAATCAAAAGGAGGGCCTGTGTGTGACGGCAAGGATCCAGAGTGAATCAGTCAAGCGCCTCTATCCCTCCTTTGGCGTGGGTCTCAATGGCGTCAGCGGTCCCAGGCTTCTCGTCTCACCCGCCAAGAAGAACATCGAGATCCTCCGTGGTAACGAGGTGAAGACCTCTTCACCATATGAGTGGAAATCAGGAAGTTGGACCCAGCTCCGCCTCCAGATCAAAAAAACCTCCGAGAATAAATGGCGGGTCATGGGTAAAGTTTGGCCAGGTGGCGGCCAGGAGCCGGGTGAGTGGATGGTTTATGACGATGAGAAGGAACCCCCCAATGGCCGCCCCTCCGTCTGGGGCATCCCCTTGTCAGGGAAACGGATTCTTTTTGATGATCTGGTGGTGACAGCGGCGCAGCCTTAATCACCACTTTTACTGTTTGTGAATTTTAAGGAGGATGATGAGATGGACCCACGCTGCACCCGTTTTCTGAAGGAGATGAACCATCATCTCCACAATGAACTCATGCCGTTCTGGCTCTCTCATGGAGTCGATGAGAAGTACGGCGGTTACCTGACTTACCTCGACAAGGATGGCAGACCTACTGGGGAGGGAGTCAAAACTCACCTCTGCCAATGCCGCATGATCTACACCTACTCCTCGGCTCACCGCGCCGGGTTGGGGGGAGGGAAGTGCCTGGACATCGCCCGCCAAGGGGTCGACTTCATGATCAAGCACTTCTGGGACAAGGAGCATGAAGGCTGGTTCTGGACCTGCGAACAGGATGGCACCCCGAAGAATGTGAGCAAGCTCACTTATGGCCATGCCTTCGCCATCTACTGTCTCAGCGAATATTACATGGCCTCCCAAGACCCACGCGGCCTGGAATGGGCCCTCAAAACCTACGATGTCCTACAAGGCAAGATCGCTGACAACTTCCGTGGCGGTTACTATGAGTTCCTGGAACGCGATTTTTCCCGGAAACGCCCCGGGAAATATGGCGGTGACCGTAAGTCCTTCGATGTCCATATGCACCTCATGGAGGCCATGACCAACCTTTTCGAGGCCACCGGCTCAAGAGTCCACAAGGACCGTACCCTGGAGATTGTCGATCTCATCTTCAACCGCATTCTTCATCCTCAGTTTGGAACGGGACGAGCGCAGTTCACCCTGGGGTGGGAACCCCTGCGAGCCATCCTCTTCGCCGATGTATGGGGAGCCGACCGGGATGTCGATGACGATGAGGGACGCCCCCTCGACAACACCAGCTTCGGCCACAATGTCGAGTTCGCCTGGTTGCTCAATCACACCGTCAAGATTCTCGGTCTGGACCGCGCCACATACCTGGAAGCCTTCCGCAAACTCTACGATCACGCGGTCAAATACGGAGTCGATTGGGAGCGTGGCGGTGTGTATTGCGAGGGCCCTAATGAAGGCCCAGCGCGCGAGCGCAACAAGGAGTTCTGGCAGCAGGCTGAGTGCCTGACCGGCTTCCTTGACGCATACCTCCTGTTCGGAGAGAAGCGGTATCTGGATGCTTACGAGAATGTCCATCGCTTTGTGATCGACACAGTCATTAACCATGCCGTGGGTGAGTGGTATCCACTCTTTGATGAACACAACAACCGGGTGTGGGATTACATGGCACATGCGTGGAAGATCAACTACCACACGGTCCGGGCAGGGATTCAATCGGTAGCCCGTTTGAACCAAATCTGTGGCCAATAAAACCGGGACACCATCCGGTGAGACCGGAGTGGGCCAGGAGGGGCATGAGAAGACCGCCTGGAGGGAGCAAAACCCCCTGAAAAGTGGATTTGAGGGGAAGGTGTCGCCCAGTGGAGTGGCCTCTTCGGCAGGAGAGAGTCGTGGAGGGGCAAATGGCCTCTCCACAGGCCCTGGAACCGGCTGGAGCCATGTTTCGCAAGTGTTTGAATTGTTAAGACTTAATTGTAAGGGTACTGGTTCGGGTGTGGAGAGGGGGCCGACAGTATTGACAGACCCCCCCGTTTTGTTATGATCCCTTTTTGCCAGAACGGAAATCTTGATGCGAATCAAGGAATGCACATAGAAGCGACTGGCTCGCTATCGTACCTCCAACACGGGGGCAAGCGATAGCTTGCCCCCGTTCGATGTTCAGGCACCGCTCAGCGCCAAGTAGAGTGACTCAGCGGAAGATATTTGAAAACTGAATAACGAAGTCTTTCTTTTCACGAAGCGGACATCGAGTATCCCGCGACCCAGCAATGAGTGTCGTGGGGTGATGTTGTTCGAGCGTCAATTTTCAAGTTAGTAAGGGCGTACGGTGGATGCCTTGGTACGGGAAGGCGATGAAGGACGTGGCAAGCTGCGATAAG
>CAYRBI010000062.1:0-29774 GCA_964422415.1 uncultured bacterium
AGGAATCTGGTCCATCGAGCAGCACACATGCCGCGGTCCTCCCCCCAGCGGATCCGCTGTCCAGAAGGCCTCACATCCAAGCAACGTGCCCAGTTCTCCAGTTCCACCTCCCACATCGAGGACGGTGTGCGAGCTGTGCACCCCCAACCGCCTGGCAACTTCACACAGGGTCAGGTAACGCTGGTCGCGATCAAAACGTAGGCTACCCATGGGAGACGGTACTCTCCGGGGTAAGTGGGGAAGGGACTCTGTAATCTTTAATCATCTACACTCTCACAATTCCACCATGCGAAAAAAAACGGCTTCTGATCCAGCATTCAGTTATTAGCCAGTGGCAAGGCAACGAGATTTCATCTTGTGAATTGATTCGATGCCGCCGCCCCCGGAGAGACGACGATGAAAAAATCCCTTGCGCCGCTTCCCGGGGGTGGCGGCATTGGAGTATGTGTAAATGCTCCAGCATCGTTGCCTTACTCCCGGCTAACAACATATTACGGATGTCTAGCTCTTTTTTCGTCCTTTGTGGGTGTCGAGTATCGACATGGGCTACTCCATGTGTTTCCCTATTTCACATACAGCGTGGGGATCAACCTCCTGACCAAGATCCACCATTCGCGCGGCATGGGTCAAGTCATTCCCCGAGAGGCTGATCTCCCGCGACTGTTTCCCCGCCAATGAAAGAAAAGTGTCTACTCCCGCAGGCACACGGCAGCCACGGATCAACGCCTCACGTACATCTCTCAGTCCGATCATCGCAGCGCCGCCACTCGCGGCGGGAGCGGAAAGACCATCGATGTCCAGCCCGGTAACATCCTCACAATACAGGGGATGGCGCGGATCCTCCTGAGTGGTGAGGAGTTGAAAGTTTCTCAAGGTCACATCCGCGGCATGGCGGCAGTACAGGCCATAGGCGGGGAGGGTTGGAAACATATCCGCCTCGGGATAACGGGCGGGCAGTTCGGGAACCTCGGCGTGGAGATCCTCCTGGCGGCCACCACCTTGAAAGGCCAGACGGATATCGGAGAGAGTGACTCCCTCCACGGGATGGTCCGGGATGCCCGTGATCGAACAAGCCCGGGTGGCTCCCTCGGCCACGACATTGGAGATGAGCACATTCCGTAATGATCCCGGCGTGGGGGTCTCCATGTCGCGTCCACGATTCCCCAGACGGAGGAAGATGGGGGTTTCGACATCCTTCATGGAAATGTTCGAAACCGCTACCCCGGAGATGTTGGCGCCATCCACGGACTCGAGCGCGATCCCACTGATGGGGTGCTTGCCTTTGAAGGGAAACATGACACAGTTGCTGACCGTGATGTACTTGAAGTCTCCTCCCGATTCAGTCCCCAGTTTGAAGCAGTTACAGGCGGTGGCCAGCTGGCAGTTGGTCACCGTAATGAACTCAGTGGAACGTCTTTCACCCAGGGAGAAACTGGACTTGGGTACAATGGCATCATCCCAGGACTCGATGTGACAGTTAGAGATGCGTACATGATGGCAGCAGTCGGGATCGATGCCATCGCAGTAGGCATCAAAGATGTTGACTCCATCAATGTTGACATAATCAGTGCCCAACATGCTGATGCAGTAATTGGGGGCGTTGCGGATGGTGATGCCCTCGATGCGGACCTGACGGCAACGCTTAAGGGAGATGGGCTTCGCACCACCGCGTTTGGGACGGTTGCCATCGATGGTTCCAGGACCGAGGATGGCGATGTTCTCCACATCCTCACCCCAGATCAATGCGAGGTGGAAGAAGGAGGTCTCCTTGTCCGCATCATTTTTAAATGAAAGCGTTTCGTAGGGATCATAATCCGCCCGGTCGGTACTGCCCCGGATGACCGCCATGGCCGCGAGTGAAAGGGTCACATTGCTTCGGAGGTGAAGGCTACCACACAGGTACACCCCCGGGGTAAACAGAACTGTTCCACCGCCCTGCTCTGCACAGTGGTCAATAGCCGCCTGAACGGCAGCCGTGTCCTTATGGATTCCATCGGCTTTGGCTCCAAATGACCGTGGATCAATGTCCATAAGGCTCTCTTCAGCACAAGCAGGTAGCATTGGCAAAAGAGCCACCAGAAACAAGGCGATGAGGTAAATGTAGACCCGGGTCATCTCCCTTCAACCTCCCATAATCTACAGTGTGGCCCGGAAGGGCCCAAGGGTGTATTGTCTTCCATGAATGGAGATCATAAAGACATGAATCGCTCAAGGACACTCCTCCTTCTCACATACTTTTGGCTCACATTATGGCCATCCTTGGCCATGAGTGAGCCACGTTACCTGCTATTCAACATTGCGCCAGGACATGACTGGAAACAAGAAGATCCCGCATCAATGAACTGGCTCCTGCTCGAAGATGTGGCTAACACCCTGCAACCACGTCAGAGAGAAGACCTCCGGATCGGAGTCGCCTGTACCTTTTCAATTCTCAACACCGCTACCGGTGTCCTCGTGGAAAGTATCAGCAACCTCTTGGCCGCCTCCCTTCAAACCGGTATGCCAGTCATGGTAGCCCTGGATGGACAGAACTGGTGGGAGAATCGTCCCGAACTCTGGAACTGGTGGGATCCAGAATCCCCCGGATATAGTCCCTCCAACGTATACAATGTGGAATGGGCCGGTTGGAGTCCCGTGGATGCGGTGAAGATTGGCTGGCGTAACTGGGGTATCCAGAGCCGGGTGGCCCCCGCACCCAATCTGGCCAGTCCACGCTTTCTAGAGGCGAATACCTCCACTCTCAAGGCAATCATTCCCGTCATTGTGAACTGGTACAATGCACTCCCCTCCGGAAAGAAGCATCTGTTCGCCGGCCTCAAACTCGGATGGGAGACATCGATTGGATATAACGCCTATTACTACCCCGATGGCAACCGTTTCCTGGAGCAATGGCCAGAGAGCGATATCCATGATCCCGCCACCGGACTGGATCACTCCAAGGGAATCTCTGGGGGACTGCTCCAGTTGGGATACGCCGCAGTCAAATCCACTGGGATCAAGACCAGTGGTGAGATCACCCGCGATGACATCGGCAAGGTCTCCCAAAACTACCTGACACTTCTCTCAAAGACTTCAGCCGAGGCCGGGTTACCGCGCGAATTGGTGTTTACCCATCAAGGCGGGATCTGTCCCCCCTGGGATCAACAACTACCGTTTTGGCCAGCTATCAATGAGTGGTCCTGTCCTGGATGGAGCCTGTATTGGGGACCTCCCTCGGAAATGGGAAATCTCAATGAGGAAATGGAACGCGCCGGAGTGACGCGTTGGGGTGCCGCGGAGTGGTGGTGGACTGGAAGCACCGCCGAAGAGTGGGCCAGCCATTTTTCCCAAACCCTCCAATTCCGTGATTGCCGGTTCATCTGTGTCTACAACTGGAACCAGGGCGGGGTTGAGAGCCGTTCGGATGCGCTCGATGGCATCCGGCAGGTTTTCGATCAATGGACTGAACCCATCCCCAAACAGTGACCTCCATACACTCTCCCTGGAGGATGCGGATTACCCAGCCAGACTGGAAGGCTCTCCTTATCTGGTTCGATATGGCCCAAAGAGACCTTCCCTGGCGCGGAACCAAGGATCCCTATGCCATCCTGGTATCGGAGCTGATGCTCCAACAGACTCAGGTCCAGACGGTTCTCCCTTTCTACATGCGCTTCATGGAGCGGTTTCCGGATCTACAATCACTAGCGATTGCGCAAGAGGAAGAAGTTCTCTCTTATTGGTCGGGTCTGGGTTACTACCGCCGTGGAGTCAATCTTCATCGCGCCGCACGGGAGATCATAGCGGATCATCAAGGTGTTATCCCCGCTGATAAAGCCAAGCTTCTGTCTCTACCAGGTATTGGCGAGTATACCGCCGGGGCGATCTTGAGTATTGCTTTTAATCAAAGGGTGCCCTTGGTGGATGGCAATGTAGGAAGGGTTCTCTCACGCCTTTTCGCCATGGATAAGGATCTGTCCACCTCGGAGGGGAAGGAAGCAATCTGGCAGCTGGCCAAGGAAGCGGTCCCATTGGCACGTCCCGGCTGTCATAATCAAGCCCTTATGGAACTCGGCGCCACAGTCTGCCTCCCCACTCAACCCCGCTGCCATAAATGTCCTCTGGAAACAATGTGTCGGGCTCATCTGATGGGCAAAACAATGGAGCTTCCAGTCAAATCACGCCGGATACGAAGAGAAAAAATCCATGAGGCGGTGCTTCTGGTAGACAGCCAGGGGCAGTGGTTGCTTACCAACCAGAATGAAGAGGGGCTGTATGTGGGGCTGTGGCAATTCCCTTGGACCTGGAGAAAAAATGCGGCAAATGGAAATCATCGGCCCCCCTCCTTCTCCACCTGGCAGTCCGCCTTCCTTCCACTCACGGGTGTGCTCGGACACTCGTTGGAAAATGCCCAAGAGGTTGGAACCACCCGCCATGTGGTGACTTTCCGCTCCATCCAAACCACCTTTTTTTGGATCCGGCTGCCCTCCCCATGCGGTCTTCCCGCCAATCACTTCCGCTGGGCCGCCACCGAATCGCTCTCCAGGATGGCATTGCCGGCTTATCAGAAAAAGGCGTTGAACTTTGTTCCCAGACTCCTGGCGGATTAACTTTCCTAGCCGGGAGCAGAACATCTGATATATCATGATTATCTGCTTTCGCGTTAATAACAGAAACACGAAAATCCCTTGTTTTTCGCATATAAAACCATTGTCATTGGACCAGTTTTCGTCTAGGCTGGAGATAATTGCAGATCATGGATGAGGTTCTCATCCATTGTTGTTTCGAAGTATTCAGCATAAAGTTGAACCCAACTAACCCAAGAACAGAAAGGAGAGTTTGAGTTATGCAGACCCGCTTAAGCGTTTTACTTGCCCTCTCACTCGTTTGCCTGTCCGGAAGTTTTGCGGCCACCGTCGTCGTTCCTGTGGGGAGCTCGATTCAGACTGCGATCAATGCCGCCAACAGCGGTGATGTGATCCAGTTACAAACCGGAACCTACACCGAAGACCTGACGATTCTTGGTGGAGCAACTCCTAAAACCAACCTGACCATTGAAGCTGCGGCTGGACAAAACCCGATCATCCAAGCCGCCAACACCACGGTGCCCTCGCCTGCTCGCGGTCTTTTGGGCTATCTGTCTCTTTTCATCGAAGCAGCCGCTCAAAAACCCGCGGACCAGCCCGATGACCATGGTTTTATCATCGAGGGAAACGGCACGACACTCCGGAACCTGACGATACGCAATGATAGCATCGAGGGGGATGGCCAGTTCGAGGAAGCTGCAGCCGTTCTCATCGAAGCCAACAATGTCACCATCGAGAACTGCGTCATTGAATGCGACCCCACCACAAAGGCGGGCCGTTGCATCTACGTCTTCTCGGGAAATCTTCCTGCTTTCGATCAAGCCACCACTGCACTGGCGGGCACCGCAGTTTTCGCCCCTGCTGGATACACCGCATCCTTAACAAGCTCAAATCTTCAGGTAATCAACACCACGCTTCGTTATGGCGACTGCATGTTTGACACCACCGACTTCGTCACCTACATCGGTCTCCTTCTGAGCAGTAATACCCTTTATATCCCCCCCGTCCCTCCCAGCGGCACCTTCACTGACGTTGAGTTCGACGGTGGTGATCTTCCCAGTGATAATTTTGATCTGGGCGAAATCGACGGTGGGGTTTTCACCTTCAACGGCGGTTTCTTCCACGATCACCGTGGCCGGTTGGCCATCCGGGGTGGAAACCAGACCTTTAATGACTGCAAATGGCAACGTGCCCTGCGTGATGACCACATCCACTTCACCGGGGCTCCTGAAGAGGGTGACAGCCCCATTTCCGGAACCTTCAACAACTGCATCTTCTGTGGCGGCCCCGATAGTGGTCACCTTGCCGTTGTTGCCTGTGGGACGGGAGTCTTTAATGCCTGCGTCTTTGATGTCACCAGCACCGACGAAAACTTTAAGGCTATTGAATATAAGCCGGGTGATATTGATTCCGCCTATTACATGGAGATCGCCGGGTTGAATCCACCCACATTAACCGCCTGCACAGTCGACAACTGCGACATCTACGCTACCTCGTCCGTGGGCGTAGAAGCCACTGACGCCCCCTACTCTCCGGAATGCCCGGGAACCCTGACCATCACCGATAGCATCATCTACGCTAATCAAGGGGCAAAATTAGATCTCTTGGGCGATGTAATACTAACCGCCAATATTCACCACAACAATCTCTTTACCACTATCGATCCCGGCATCGACAATACCGGTGGCTGGACCTTGACCGAAAACAATAATCTCGATGTGAATCCTGGTTATAATGCCCCTGGCTGCGACCCAGAGGGCTTCAGTTACAGCAATACCGCCCTTCTGACCGCCGCTTCGGATGGTGGCCCGCTCGGATCACAAGGCACACCAACAGAAGTTGGAAACTGGTCGTTGTATTAAACCTTTTAAATGTCGGATTTAATCCGTTCTGAGTAAATAAAAACCGGCGCGCTGGAGTCGAATCTGACGCGCCGGTTTCCTTTTCACGGGAATTAGTGACTTGTAGACTTGGTGGTGCAACATTTCAAACATCACCACAACATTGTACACGCTCTTTATTAACAGTCTACTAAAGAGTGAGGGGGAGAAAGATACTCATCAATGGTGAGTCCATGATTTCTCAATCTCCTCGAGCGTCCGTCCTTTTGTTTCCGGCATGATCCACAACGAAAAGAAGAACTGTGGAACCAGAACCGCCGCAAAAACAAAGAAACAGGTGGCCACACCCAGGTTTTTCTCCGCCCAAGGGTAAATGACGTTATAGAGTGCGTCCGCCAACCACACCGCCACGGTTGCGATCGCCACCGCACGCCCGCGGATCCGGGTCGGGAAAATCTCCGACATCACCACCCATTTGATTGGTCCAATCGAAAAAGCGAAGCACGCCATGAAGAGACAGATGAGGGCCACAACCAAGGCACCCTCATTCTTTCCCGTGGCAAACAATGTACCGATTGAAGCCAGCGCTAGACAGCATCCCAGATTGCCCCAGAATAACAACGGTTTCCTGCCCGCATGATCCATCAGCCACAATGCAATCACGGTAAAGATCATGTTGACGATGCCAATGACGACAAAACCACCCAGCGCTTCACCCAGCTTCACGCCGGCGTTGTTAAGAATATCCGGTCCATAATACAGCACAACCGTGACTCCACTGAACTCTGAAACCATGGATAGGAACAAAGCCACAAACAATGCTTTTTTCAACCCCGGCCGGAAGAGCTCCGAGAGTGTCCCCGTTTCCTCGGCGATGGTGGCCCGGATTTCTTCCATGGATTTGGAGGCTGCCTCTACTCCCGCAACTCGAGTAAGAATCGACGATGCCTCGCTATCTCTGCCGCTCTTTACCAGCCAGCGTGGACTTTCCGGTATGAAGAGAGTGAGTAGAGCAAAGGCCACTGAGGGGATTGTCGCTGCAAGGAACATCGCTCTCCACACTTGATCCACAACCAGCCATTGATACCAGCCTGAGTTGTTTACGCCCGCACCCGCCCGGGAGAAAGATTCAAGTGTGGCATTAGAGAATAACGACAAGCAAATACCGATTGTGATCGCGAATTGGAAAAGGGTCACCATTCTGCCCCGTACACGCGCCGGAGAAATTTCCGAGATATACAAAGGACACACCATCGAGGCGACACCGATACCCATTCCACCAATGAAACGGAACACCAATAACGACCATTTATCCCAAGCGATTGCGCATCCTATGGCGGTCGCGAGAAACAAGATCGATGATAGAATGAGTACTTTTTTTCTTCCAAAGGCATCACTTACCGAACCGGCTACTCCCGCTCCAATCATGCAACCAACAAGTGCCGCGGCGACAAAGAATCCCTTAAACCAGTCACTTAATTCAAACTGACTTGTCACTGAAGTCACGGTACCGGATATGACCACGGTATCGAAACCAAACAATAATCCTCCCAGCGCGGAGACCACACAAACAAAAGTTAGATAACCCATGCTCCCTTGTGCACGGGAGTTCTCGATTGATAATGCCGTGGATTGAACGGACATGTTATTTGATCCAGTCTTTTAGAAAACCTTGGCCTCGATGTCGAGGATCTTGGCAACATGTAATAGTTCTTGTGTCCAGTCTCCATAACAACCATGAATATGGTTGCATGGGAAATTGCCCAGAAATTCATCTGCTGTGCAATTAAGTTTTGTAAAGGCGATGGGCCACGCAGGAGTAACGGTCGAGCCCTTTTGTAGCATGACTTCGCGCGAAAATTGAACAATCTCGCAGGGAACAATGGCAATCCAATATCGTCCATCCTTACGGGCCAGACGAGCTAAAGTGGCTTTGCCGGGAGCAGCAAAGTGATGCACCGAGGCGCCACCCGCGGGATAGTAACTGGTTTCGGGATAGAAAGTCACATGTTTCATGTTCTCTATTGGATTTGCACTCGCACCCGCGAAGAATGTGGCATGGGTACCTGAATTCGAGAAATACCAGACATTATCATCCGAATCATAATGCCGTACATCCGAGAAGAGGACCGGCTGACCTGTGATATGCTTGAATATTTGCATGGTGAGTGCCGCATCCATGTCGGCTTCGGTCGCGGCGACGATCGTCTCATGGGGACCATCCCAATCGTAGGGATCATTCAAGAAGGCTTCAGCGATATCCACGGTTACAAAGGTATCCGTCAGATCACCATGCGCCTTGGTACCAACGAAATCGAGTTGCCGTTCCTCGATAATCTGACGGTAGGCGTAATATGACCGGATCTGCAGTTTGAGCTTTTCTGGAGTGAGGCCAACACCATCATACTGAATTGAACCCGTATACTTCTCCAACCACTTGAAAGCGTTCTCTACCTTGTTGGAGTCAACCTTTTTCGAGTATTCCACCACATCTTGTTGTTCAACATGCTCGATATCAAGACCGAACATTTTCTGCCATTGATCCAAATTGGATACCGCCGTATACATTCCAAGTGGCCGTCCCCCAAACACTCCATAGGTCTGCCCCTTGAGTTTTGAAAGCGCTCCAGCGCCACGGATATAGGAAAGCACCTTAGCGAGGACTGTTGGGTCCTCGATTTTTCCCCATACACGATGGTGTTTCCTTCCCAATTGGTCTAGAGCACCTGACGCGGCCATCATGCCTACCATGCCGGGTTCGGAGGGATGGACATTACAGAACATCAGATAGGGACCTGGAGCAAATGCTGTCGCCAATGCGGTAAGATGCGGAAAACACCAGATCGCGTAGTTGCAGATTGTCAAATCACAACCCGCCTGTGCTATCTTTCGCCCTTCATCACCAGCAGTGCGTGGATTGGCGATGATTTCCTCTCCCTCAACCACATCTACTTCACCTGTTGCTCTGAGAGCTTCCGCGAGGCTGTGTTGATATTCCCAGTTTAATTCAACTAAACTATCGTGAATATACTTTCTGCCATCAGAAAATGTCAGAATTCCTACTTTGGTTTTGCGCATATCCTCTATCCTTTATTTCCTTCCAGTATATTAATAATACCAATCAACCAGAGTCTATCAGTTATATATTATTTTCCAATTATTCAAGAAAGTTCCGAACAAATGTACAGGCCCGGCGTGCTTCCTCATCCAGTTCCAAACCGCCGCGGAGATCACGGAAAACACTGATGTCACGTCCCACTTCTCCTCCTGGCATCAGAAATGGTTCCATCACAATTCCGCCTTTATATTTTATTTCTTTGAGTGCATCAAAGATTTCTTTCCAGGGGATTCGTCCGCGTCCAGGAGCGCGCCGATTGGTTTCACCAATGTGAAAATGTCCAAGATGGTTTCCCGCCTGTAGAATGGCAACTTTGAAATAATCTTCTTCAATGTTCATGTGAAAACTGTCCAGCATTACCCGGCAATGATCACTGTCAACACGTTTCACATAGTCCACCGCCTGGGCGCAGTCATTGAACATGTATTGCTCAAAACGGTTAACCACTTCTAGATTAAAATACACATCATTATCCTCGGCATACTTTACCGCTTCCTTCATCGAGGCAATACTACGGTCGACATATTCCTCGCGAACCGCACCATCAGGAAGTTTTCCAGGCCAACAACTATATATGATTCCGCCAAGTTGGTGGTTTCCCATATAGTGGATCGCTTCACACATTTTCCTTAGAAAGTCAATTCCGTCTTTCCTTGTCTTATATTCGGGAGAAGCTATATCGTAATCCGCTGTAAGTCCTATACAATAGGTCAACTCAATTCCATTGGCCTCAGCCTCTGTCTTCAAACGATCCCGTTCGGAATTCGAAAAGTTCGCCACAGTTCCGGCGTTTACTTCCAGGATATCGAAACCAAGTTTTTTAACTTTCGACACAAACGGTACAAAGTCAGCATCCCAATTGTGTGTCCAATAAGCATAGTAGATTCCGATCTTGTTCATGCCTCTCTCCTCTCATTTTCCTTATATAGTATTTTCGAATGTGTATCTTATGCCAATTTCAGGAATAATCCGCTGCAACTGATCCCTCTCTGTATCCACTGTGTTCCTCATGATACTTGTGTCAATCGAATTAAAATCGAACATTCCAAAGTGATGAGCCAGAAGAATCGTTATATGCGCTGATTTACACAGATCCCTGGCTTCTTCTATAGTGAAGTTGCCCGCAACACCCCGGGTTGTACGATACTCATCCCTGCCATTGACTGGCAGCATTGCAACATCAACCTTCATCTCGTGTAACGAATCGGCCAGTCCTTCGTACGGTATACAATCTCCCGAATGATAGATTGTTATTCCCGCTATGGAAAGAAGATAACCAAGGAAATGATGTTGTCCCTTTTCATCCACCTTAATGGTTTCGTGCGCCGATGGGATTGCTCTCAACACCACATTCCCATTGATTGTCAATGATTCTCTTGCATTCACCGGGTAGAGTACATAATGAGGCAGTCCCATTTCAAGAACATGATCAATTTCTGCCCGTGGTACAATAAACATGCAGTTGGGATTACCTTGATGTATGAATGGAAGTGTTCCAGGATCCATGTGATCGGAATGACGGTGAGTACAGAGAACGGCATCAATCCCCTTAATTTCCGAGGGCTGGACAGGAATGGGAATCATCCGTTGATGTGGAAATTCTTTTCCTGCGTATTTAATTGCCAGAGAATTGGAGAGGTATGGATCAATAAGGATCCGGACATCTTTTGATTTAATTGCGAAACCGGCCTGTCCTAACCACCATATGGATAAAGTCGATTTTCCCGTGCCACTTGAATCGAAGACACTTTTCCTAGATTTTTCAACATTCAATTCAACTGGCATTAATCAACCATTTTCATCTCATTTGATTAAATTGGTCATGCCAATTCCGCCAAGGCTTTTAAAAGATTGTCAACCGCTTCATTCATTGCACGGTCAACACTTTCTTTTGTAAATCCACCTATATGTGGCGTGGAGATAACACAATCATGTTCGATGAATTCACGTCTAAGTGGAGGCTCTTGATCGTAAACATCTACCGCGAGCCCTAATATTTTACCTGACTCGATTCCTGTGATGACGGAGTTTATATCTAAAAGATCTGCTCGTGCTGTGTTTATAAGGTAGACTCCCTTTTTCATTCTGTCCACTGCGCCACTATCAATGATAGGCTTTTTTCCAGGTTGTGATGGACAATGCATACTGATGACATCCGATTCGTTCAATACTTCATTAAGTGATGACATTCGAATCGGAGAACTCTTTGTTTGCTCTCTGTTTTGGTAGGGATCATAAGCAACAACCTTCATCCCCACTCTAGAGGCCATACTTCCAACCATCTGTCCAATTTTTCCAAAACCAATCAATCCAAGCGTCTTTCCCGCTATCTCGAATCCTTTTCTACGCTCCCATCCACCAGATTTCAGGCAATGGTCACTGAATGGTATTGACCGTGCGAGAGAAAATAATAATCCTATTGTAAGCTCCGCGACACCTGGCGCATTCGCACCTTCGGCCCTCAAGATTATAATATTTGCTTTTTGTGCCGATTCCAAGTCTATATTGTCAATCCCAGTACCATTACGGCTGATCACACGAAGATCCTTTGCAGAATTAATAACCGATTCGGTGATTGGTTCAACTCCCGCCAGGTATCCAATACATCCAGGAAGAAGCGTTTTCAGTTCATCCTCGGAGGGTTGAGCTCCAGGAGTACATGTAATCACTTCATACCCCGAAGATCGTATTTTATTAAATGATGGATGCCCATCGCGGGTCACCGATCTTGGAGTGACAAGTATACTCAGCATGATTTAATCGTTGAACAGTTCTTTTTCAGAATTTACTCGACCACCATCTTACCATTCCGCATAAACACCCGGTTGGGGAAACCCTCTGTAGCTATATCTCCATAGTTGTGTCCTGCATCTGCCTGATAGGCACAAAATGAAATCAGTGGTGTCTTCCCGGTATTAATCGAACGATGTGCCCAACATGGCGGAACATAAACCATCCGACCACGTTCAAACCTTTCCCAAACACAATCACCATCAGTTGTCTTCATCATCATAAGTCCTTCACCCGAAAGGCACAGGTACAATTCCCCTGTTTCCAATAAGGTGTGATAGTGCCCCTTCGTCATGAAGAACTCTTCTCCAACCAATCCAGGTTGAAGTTTACTGATGCAAAAGAGTACATGTCCCGGCTCTTCGGGAACATCTTTTTCAAAGACCTCGTAATGAATGGTATCACCATTCATTTTGATAATCCTATCCAACGCCTTTTCGTCGTTGTAGTAACCTCTCATCGCTGAAGTATTCGTTATTTTGTGACGCGCAGGTTCCTTCATGATCCCTTTTTCTAAATCGAATTCCACGGAAAAAGGCTGAAAGTATGTCCTGATGAGAGTTGATTGATCAAGCATTCTACTGAATTATCCTTTTCGCTTAGTGTTCCTTTATCTAGCTGAGGCCGCAATACGGCTCATTTCGTCGAAACGTGGACCAGAAACCGGTATTTCTATGTGAAATACTTCTGAAATGACTCTTGTCCAACCATGTAAAAAATAAGTCCACCCATCCACAACCTTCAAATTGTGTTTTTTGGATTGAGCACGTGCTTGTTCTAGAAAAACAAGGTTACCACGGTAATTGAAATCCCATGCTATCCCATTCTCCGGAAAGACAGCATTGTTCGTGATTGGTGATCCTGGTGCATCTTTTCCCAACCCAGTAGCATTAGCCACAATGGAGTACTGAGTCATACTTCTAATTACATTGTCATTATCTCCGGGTTCGGGGCAATGAATATATTCAATCTTCAGGTTTTTGTTCAATTGTGAGTGAATCCTTTTCATGTCCTCAAGACGTGGAATCGACCTATTGGTCACAACAATTCTAGAAGGGCATTCATCGATATTATTTTTCTCCATGAGATACATGCTTAATGCGAGTGAAGAACCTCCCGCCCCTAAGAGCAGAAGCTCCGCCCCTGTTCGTTTCCAATAAGAAGACGGAACAATAGCTTCCAACGATAAACCACTGGTGATGGGATCTTTGGCGTGAGCTACAAGAGATCCATTATCTTTTGAAATACTACTCGTTTCACCAAGGGTTTCCGCATAACGATCCACTTTGTCAAAGAGATCCCGGCAAGCCCTGAACAGATCTATCTTGTGAGTGGTTACAAGTCCTCCCAACGAAAACTTATCCTGTTTAATAAAGGCCACAACTTTCCGATAAACTTCTGGGTCATCATGCTGCTTACAGTCAATTCCCTTGATGACACATTGACCCAAATTGAGGTACTTCGCCCACTCTGGAAATACCTTCATTATTGAAGATTTGGATGTCGTGACCCCAATAAAATAGAAGGTCGGCTCTATTGCTTTATTCAGTTGCGCTTCTATTGTCATTTGAATTTGTGTCCGTATATTTATCACTATATTCCGATAATACTTTTATTATTTTCCGATATCTATCCAAACGGGATTGGTAATATGGCAGATTCTTTTTGATTGGTTTTTGTGTAGCCGCAGTTTGAACCCAACTGGATGTAACCTTGGGGAGGTCTTTGAAGAGCCCAACACCAAATCCCGCAAGCAGAGCCACACCCATGGGAGCACCTTCGGAACCTTGAATCTGGACCACTGGTGCATTAAACATATCCGCTTTCATCTGGTTCCAAAGACTACTCTTTCCACCACCACCTGTAATTCTAAACTCACGGATTTTTAGACCAGGATAGAGACCGAGAAGAATGTCCCGGTATATTCCATATTCCAATACAACACCCTCAAGTATTGCCCGATATAAATGCGCACTTGTGTGCGACCAGTTCAGCCCCACCCATGCTCCACGTAGATTTGGTTGACTAGGACAAACACGTCCACCCAGGTGTGGGATGAAGATTGGTGCGTCTGTTGCTAGAGGGATTTGATTGGCTGACATATTAAGTTCATCAAAGGAAACAGAATCATTTCGGCGTGGGATACTTGTATTTATCACTTCCTGGCGGAACCATTCCAAGTTCATTCCACCACCGTTAACATAGGCATATGGATGCCATAAACCAGGCGTGGCTGCGCGTCCACACGCCAACACACGATTACCAATATCCGGCCTAAATGATTTTGTCGTTGAGGCGAATACCGATGCAGTTCCCGCTACATCCACACATATTCCTTCCCGTGTGGCTCCACATGCCAAGAAGGATGCCGCCGTATCACCACAACCAGCGATCACCGGAGTCCCGGTATGGAGGCCACTCATTTTCGCCGTTTCGCGGTTAACCTCTCCGATAATATTATATGGCTCAACAATCCTTGGTAGCTTCGTTGGGTCTATCTCAAAACGTTTACATAAATCCTCATCCCAACAACCATCTGTATTCCGTGCTAATCCAGAGAAATGAAGGTACGTTGTGTCGATAAATGATTCTTCCCCATTTAGCCCACATAACCGCATCGCAACGTAGGATCCAGGCTGGATAAATGAGTGAATCATTTTATAAACAGATTTATACTCTTGTTTCCAACGAAGAATCTTGGGACCATGATTGAAACTCGGCGCACAACCAGCTTTCGCCAAGACCTCATCACCGGCTTGCGCATTCATTTTTATAATATAGGGAGAGCAACGCATATCCAGCCATGAATCGTAGGGGGTGATATGTTTACCATCCTTACCCACTCCAATGACACCAGCCATTTGCCCATCTATACCTATCGCGCGGATATCATTCTTATTAACTTTCGCTTTCTTAATACAACGTTTGATTACCTGGCAAGAGGATTCGAATTGATATTCTGGATTTTCTTCCACCGTCAAAGAATCTGGCCGGTGTAGTTGTGAAGGAATGAACTCAGAGGCAAGACATTGTCCTTTTTCCGAGAATAACACCCCTTTGATTCCTTGCGTGCCAACATCAATTCCAAGCAATAATCCCGACATGTGCGCCTCACTCTCTGCTCAGTTTTCAATTACAACTTTGAGGCAGTCACCCTTTTGCGCAATTTCATAGGCCTTGGCTATATCCGCAAGAGGAAAAACATGAGAAGTAATCTTGGTGACATTAACAGCCTTACCATCGATCATGCGCAAAGCACGGCGGAAGTCCACTGGGGGACCGCCAGTCACACCGGTCACTTCAATATGTTTGTAATGGATAAGGTTCGTATTCACATGGATCGTGGATTTGTCACTGGGGAGGCCTCCAAATAAACAAATGCGCCCGTATTGTGCAAGGTACTCAAAAGCCTCCTCCTGAACTGAAGCCACCGAACACGCGGTAATGACAACATCGGCTCCAATACCGGCTGTAAGTTCTTTTACCCGTTTCTGCGCATCTTCCTTGGTAGGATTAATAACAGCATTAGCTCCAAGATTGAGAGCTGCTTCCAACCGCGCGGGAACAGGATCCACAACAAATACTTTCGCCGCACCCGAACGGAGAGAAACCTGCAAATGCATCAATCCTATCGGACCAGCTCCAAAGATTAATATGTTGTCCCCAATTTCTGGACGGCACGCGCGGATACCATTAATGACACATGAAAGTGGTTCAACCAGGGTGGCCTCACGGAATTCCATGTTACTGGGTAATAGAACCACACTACCCTGTTGAATTACTGCTGCAGGAATCCGGACATATTCTGTATGCGCACCATCAAAGGTGATTCCAAAGGCCGTATAATCCGGGCACATGTTAGTCAGACCACGGATACACATGTCACATTGACCACAACCAACATTCGGAGCAATCCCAACACGTTGCCCTACTGAGAATTGCTTTACTTGGGACCCAATTTCTTCGATAGTTCCCGCAAACTCATGACCAAGAATTATTATTTGACCATCCTGGAGTTTACGGTGTCCATTTTTAATAATTCTGAGGTCGGTTCCACATATCGATGACGCATGAACACGGAGAAGAAGCTCGTCTTCATTGATCGTGGGCCTGGGAATGTCACGAATGGCGAAACCTTTTCCTTGAGTATATGTTGCGGCTATCATACGTGAACCAATTCCGCCATTTGGACTGGATTTCCCAATACGATCGAGTGATTTGCAGCAACCACTGTCTGGACCGCCTTCATTCCATCATATCCTGTCACCTTGGGAGTAGTCGAATATTGCACTGACTCAATAAAATTCTTCATCTCATCCAGGTAAGCCGATTTATAAAGGTCACGCCAACTCTTCACAGCTTTTTCCTCGACCTTTCCATCAATTCGAACCTCTGTCAACCCTTTTTCGGCGGTATTACCAATAAAAAGAACACCCTTTTCACATAGGATTTCAACCCGGGCATCATAGCCATACCCACATGGACAGGTTCCATCTACAGTTCCAATGGTTCCATTCTCAAAACGAAGAGAGACCACCGCGTTATCATAAAAATCCGGCCAATCAGCAGCTGCATCCAGACATTTAAAGTTACCCGCCTCAGCATAAACCCGGCTCACTTCACTCCCCACTAGCCAACGGATGGAATCAAAATCATGACTATTGACCTCAGCCAGAATTCCATTGCTTTTTCTGACATCATAAATCCACGGAGGGGGCAAACCAGGACCACGTCCGGTGGATTTTATCACCATGATCCGTCCCAACTCTCCGGAATCAAGAATTTCCTTGGCGCGCATGAAGAACCGGTCAAAACGGCGCATGAAACCGATCTGCAGATTCACTCCGGATTTGGCCACCGCCGTATTAATGGCCTGACACTCCTCTACAGTGATCGCCATGGGTTTCTCGAGGAAGATATGTTTTCCTTGCACGGCGGCCTCGCACGCGATCCTCTCGTGCAGAAATGTGGGTGTCACAATAATTACGGCGTCGATTTCCGGGCTAGCACAGGCCTCCCGGAAATCCTTAAACCGACATGGAGCACCATATTCATCAGCCACACGTTGCAGCGTTTCTTGATTCGCATCACAAACCGCGTAAAGCTCTACGCCTTGAATATTCCGCGAAACATTGGACGCATGGACAAGACCAGCTCGTCCCGCTCCTATAAGACAGAATTTGAAAGACAAGGCTTTCCTCCAGGTATTACAAACACATCGATCGGCTCTGTGTGAGCTAGAAACTCAGAACGATACGAATCAGTAATATATTGGTCCGGGCATCAGACCCCATAAATCTCCCCGGCTGACTGATCCATTAGTTGGACTGTAAACATCCTCAGTGGTACTCCAGCCACGGGAACGATGGGTTAGGCCATCATCGGAGCCCACATAGGGGTACTCTTGTTTCCTATCAGGCCCCCAACTTCTGATATAGACATCGATACCATTTTTAATTAACGGATTTTTGGGATCTTGGACAAACCATGTATCGGGAATCCCACCTTTCACCTCGAAGTCAAACAGGTCATTCATGTTATGCGCATGAGGTGTACGGAAGATATCCTTTGGCAATGTCTTTATGTACTGGATCGGTGTTGTCAAGCGCTGTTGTCTGTAGACCCAGTCGGCTTCACCTTTGTAAAACGCCTCACCGGGGATGGGATATTTTCCAAAGTCACCTCGATACGAGATCGCGGCAATGGCCATGGACCTGACATCACCCCGCATACGTACCACTTTCGCCCGGAGCTGAGCCTCGAGAAAGTTTGGTAAGGCGATTGAGATCAGAATCAAAATGATAGCAATTACAATGAGCAGCTCGATGAGGGTAAAAGCATTTTTCTTCATTGGACTACTCCCTCGAGATAATACCCCGCCTGAACGGGGGGTAGATGCCCCACCCAGTGGGGCATCTACCCTTGATTTAACCATTTTCAACCACGTTCGCAAGCGCGAACTTTTCTTTACTTATCAGTACAGTTCCCATCCCTCAATCGCGGTTCCACCGCCGCCCTGTGAGCCCGCATAGGTTTGGGTTCCGACAGAGGAGCGTGGAGTGGTAAGTGGCTGAGAGCCAGCAACAAGTTTAAAATCTTCCGCATCCGCGCCGATACCATCCGCCGGAACACTACCATACAGCGGATCACCCGCCGCGAGATTGACACTATGGGCTCCCACGGGATAGGCATTGATATCATCGGGTTGATCAGCGGTGGGGAGATCATTGGGGAGTCCATTCCCATAGAAGTTGTAATCCTCGCAGCCATCCAGGAAAGTCTGATTTGCAATCGCGGAACCTTCTATCCACCAATAACGGTTGTAGTTGGTCATAATGCTGTCAGTCACGCTCACCTTGGTCATTGGCGGTAAGAAAGTAAAGGCATTGTGAGTTGTTGAGGCAGGCCCCATCAGGTCGCAGTTATCAACAATCAGAGTCGCCGGACCACTCCCATAGAAGAGAATTGTGCTATCCGCCGTGCTGCCACCGGTGGTATTGTCAGGACGGATGAGGCAGTCATAAAGATTCAACACCGGGGTGGGAGAAGACATTTGGAACATCCGGTTGGCACCCTTTTGCGAGATGTCGCAGTGATTAAAGGTAAGGGTCCGCGCCACACCAGGATTATTTCTAACGGCAGCATCCGAAGCGCCACTGATGACACAATTCGAGAAAACCATCTCTCCGGCAGCTCCACCACCCTCGGTTACCACAGATTCACGGCCACCCTCAATGACACAATCAGTAACTGTGCATGGGAACCAGGAATTAAAGGTCTGGGAGTGAGTGTAATTTTCATCACCTGGATCTCCAGCGGGACCAATTATATAGAGGTTCTCATAGACACCACCGCTTCCCGAACTCCAGCCAGAGATGGTAATTGAGGTATTACGCCCATCAAGGATCAGATTCTCAACCGTCGGATTATCCGCGAGCGGGAATATCAATTGGCCTTTCACACCGCCTCCGCCGACGGCATTTGTCCCCTCGAGAGTGGGACGAGGGTTCAGCGTGGGATCCCCCTTGATGGTTAAGCTAGCATCACGGATATCAAGGTTACCAACAAAGGGAGCTGAGTTGTCGATAATTAGGATCGTGTCGCCAGGATTAGCAGCGGCAACGGCATCCACCACACTGGTGTAGTCACCCATACCAGCGGTATGATGGACTGTCCGTGTTACCGGCTCCGGGAGAGGCTCGACATAAGTGCGGTAAGCCCGGTTTGTCCCAGAATAAGCTGGCGTTCCAGTTGAGTTGTGCGACGCAGCCGGAGAGGTTGTTTTAAGGGTGTAGTCACCGATCGCGCGGTTGGTATAGAGGTTGGTCTTATCCACATCATTCAGGTTATTGGCGCCCTCAGGCAGGAAGTTACGGTCATCCAAGTCATCCTGTGTCGCATCGCCGATCTTTCCAGATGAGGCATACACATTGTAGTCCTCGCATCCAGTACCCAGATCACCCACATTGATCATGGAACCCAGCACATACCAGAAACGGCTAAAGCCGGTGAAAATGTTGTCCTTCACCGAACAGACCGGACAGGTATCCACAAAAACCAGAGCGTTATACGTCGCGCTATTTCCACCCGCACCACTGCCTGTACCACCGATAAAGTCACAGTTGTCAATGAGGGCGGAGTTGGCCAGATCAAGTCCCGGACCCGCGAAATAATTCGCCGGATTATCGGCTGGGCCTGTTTGCCACAAGATAATTCCATCAGAGGAGCCCGGACCATCGGGATGTGTCCCGATAATGGTATCGGTCAAAGTCAGGGCCACACCCTCACCCCAAATTCCGTTGGCCAGTACAATGTTACGGACCCCGCAAGAATGCTGGAGCAGAATGCTGTCATCGATTGTCAGAGAACCGCCCGTAATCATATCGATATTCCGTCCCCCAGAGGCCTCGGTGTGCGTCAACGTACAGTCATTTATAGTCAGATTGGCAGGACCACCGAAACCAAAATTCGGTTCACCTACACGGAAATTCCAAACACCTTCCTTAATCTTGCAGTTGTTCAGTGTGGCGTTGGAATTGGGATAGAGCATCATGCAGGCATCCCAATTGTCATCGCCATCTCCCAATTTGGGACCGACGATGGTGCAGTCGTTAACCGTGACACCCTTGGTGTTGGCGCCATCCATCACACGGATAGTCGCGAAGATATTGCTGCCACCATTGAGGACCAGATTTTGAAGAACTAAGCCATCGCCCAAGCCACCATTATTGGCATCAAAGGAGCCATCACCAACGAGGATCAAAGCATCATTCGGCCAGTTCCAACCACCGGTTGTGGTCAACTCTGGCTTGGCGGCCAAACCGGCTTTACCACGGATCGTAAGGTTGGTCTTGGTAATATTCAATTGTTCATTGAGCTGAAGACCACTCTGCACAATTTCAATGACATCACCGGAGTTGGCGGCTGCATATGCCGTGGTGAGGTCTGCATAGGTTCCCCCACTTCCAACCGTAAGCGTGGCTGCATACGAGGTGCCACCAAGGAACAAAAGCGTTAAAAGAAGAAACAGATGTAAAACTCGATTGTGAACCATCTTTACTTCGCCTCCTTCCACTATTTCAAAGGTGAATCAACGTTCACCATGTAAACTGACGGACACACTATTGGATCCCAACAGAGAGAAATCTTTGTGGTACATGGGAGATAAACTCTAAAAATCCTTGAGAGGGTTGACCCATGGCCTTGTTTCAACCTATGATTCGGTTGTCAGGACAACCCTATATTAGATGAAAATGCTTGTCAATACCATTCTTGACTGTTCAAATACTGTGTTGAGCGTCACGAAAAACTCACGAAATACACCCACCAGACCCAGATTACCGGGAAGTGGAAAGGTTGATTTCAAGTGAAATTGTTTATAACACCAATCACACTAATCATAATGTTATCAGAGGGATATGTTTTCTTTCTCCCTCCCGTCTCCGCCTCGAATGTGGTCATCACTGAGTTCATGGCCGCCAATTCGAAGACCCTGGCGGACGAAGATGGCGACTATCCCGATTGGATTGAGATTACCAATGAGGGGACCACATCTCAGGGTTTACTCAACTGGTGTTTGACCGATTCGGCCAACACTCCCACCAAATGGCGCTTCCCAGATGTGACCTTGGAGGCGGGTGAGTCCCTTGTGGTGTTCGCTTCAGATAAGAATCGCCGGATACCTGGAAAACCACTCCACACCAACTTCAAACTCAGCGCGGATGGTGAGTATCTGGCGCTTCTCACCGCTGATGGCCAGACGATAGCTTCTGAGTTCCCGCCCAAATATCCACCTCAGGTCACTGATGTTTCCTTCGGATATGGTCAGAAATTGACTGAGAAAGTCTTAATCGAGGAGGGAGCGGCGGCACATGCGCATATTCCCACGAACCCGGATTTTGGCCTGACCTGGATAGATCCCGCCTTCGATGATTCCACCTGGCTTAAAGGGACCACTGGCGTGGGATATGAAAAGGATTCTGGTTATGAATCGATGATCGGTCTGAACACCTATGGCGCGATGTATAACAAGAACCAGACAGTGTACATCCGTATTCCTTTCCAGATCACCAATCCCAGTTTGGTTCAGACCCTTCTGCTGCGGATGAAATATGACGACGGCTATATTGCTTACATCAATGGCGAGCCGGTGGCCGCGGTGAATGCACCCGATGAGCCAACATGGTCATCCGGAGCCAACACCTACCATGAGGATACGGTGGCGGTTGTGTATGAAGATGTGGACATTTCCGCGCACAAAGCAGCGCTGCAATCCGGAACAAATGTTTTAGCGATTCATGGTCTGAATTGGGGAGCGGATAGTTCGGATTTTCTCATCCTTCCATGTCTGGAGGCTGATCTGGCCAGCCAGGTATCTCAAGAATCATTGGGTTACTTTCTCTCTCCCACCCCGGGCGAATCGAATAGTACCTCCTCCCCCACCCTGGGGCCGCTTATTCTTGGAGCCTCCCATACCCCTAACGAACCCTCCAACAACGATCTTCTTTATGTCTCGGCGCAAGTAGTGAAAAGTTTCCAAGCACTCGCCACAGTCACTCTCCACTATCGAATTATGTTCGGTCCCGAGGTGACGGTAGAGATGCTGGATGATGGATTGCATGAGGATGGAGCTGCGGGAGATAACACTTATGGAGCCACCATTCCACCCGCATTGTCACTTCCCGGTGAGATGATCCGCTACTACATCACCGCGGCTGATGTCTCCGCCTCTGAATCCCGTCTCCCTCTCTATCTGGATCCCACCGGTAGCCCGCAATACTTCGGAACCATAGTCACTGATCCATCCATCCAATCTGAACTGCCCGTTTATCACTGGTTTGTTCAGGATACCGCCGGAACTGATAATTCCAATATGACCGGAGCGAGAGCGAGTCTTTTCTACAACGGAATTCTCTATGACAACATTTATGTCCGCGTCCGTGGAGCCACTGCTTCACAAGTTCCCAAGAAGCCCTATAAGTTCGATTTTAATCGTGGTTATCACTTTGATTTCATGGATGGCATGAAATCCGTGGAGGAAATCAACCTCAACAGCACCTTTCAGGACAAAGCTTATATCCGCCCTGTCTTAACCCTCGAGACCTACCGCAAATCCGGAGTAGCAGCTTCCCAAGCACAGCCTGTACGTGTCCAAAGAAATGGGGAGTTCTTCAGTCTGGCGGTAGCCATCGAGCAGGTTGATGAGGATTTCCTTGAGGCCAGGAATCTCGATCCGGATGGAGCTTTGTACAAGATCTTCAATGGGCTCACTTCCGTGTCCGCCGGAAGCTATGAGAAGAAGACACGCAAGGATGAAGGGATCACTGATTTACAGCAATTCGTCAATGCAATTCAGACTGCAGGTACGGTACGCAACAACTACATGATGGACAATCTGGATGTTCCGCGTGTCATCAATTACCTGGCCTCGGGGGTGATTTCCCAGGATTGGGACCGTGCAATTAAGAACTACTACCTCTACCGTGACACTGACGGGACTAAAGAATGGTCCATCATTCCCTGGGACAAGGATTTGACTTTTGGCGCGTCCGGGCTGCAAAGCGACTACATCACAGGGAGTGATGACACCGGACCCTCGATCAGCCATCCCTTTTATGGCGATGCCACCCACAATTGTTGTGGGATAAACCGGCTATTCGATGCTGTATATGCCCATCCAGGGCTGCGTGAGATGTTTGTCCGGCGCGTCCGTACCCTGATGGACCGTCTCCTCCAACCGCCGGACACCGTCAGTACTGATCTTCTCTTTGAGAACCGGATCGGCTCACTTTATCCTCAGCTCAAAGATACGGCGGCCCTCGACCTGGCCAAATGGGGCGCGGGTTTCGGACAAACTCAATCTCTCTCGGCCGCGCTAGGAATTCTAAAAAACAATTACCTCCAACAACGCCGTACCCACCTTTACGAAACCCATTCCATTGGTACACCCCAGACAATCCTCTCCACCGGCAAGTTTTCCGAGGCGGCGCTGTTTTCTAGTAAGGCTCTCCGCAAGATTGAGATCCCATACCTCAGCCAGTTTAACTCTTCCACATTCACAGCTGAGTTTTGGGTGAAGATTTCTACCTCTTCATCCTTCCAGGTACTCCTCTCCCGTGCTCCCAAAGGTTCTGGACACTGGGAAATCTACACGACGCCCTCGACCGGTCTCCTTTCCGTTTATACACCCGATCTGAACCCAACCGATAATGCTTCTGGCGTTTCGATCACTGACTCTCAATGGCATTTTCTCTCCTTCAGGTTATCCAGCGGGAAAGTGGTCCTTTATCTCGATGGATCCAAAATTATCGATCAAACTGTCACGGGAACCATCGCCTCCAACACCCATCCCATCACTGCCGGCGCACTCCCCGATCAAGAGGCACCGAACAATTTTCCCATCGTTGGGTTACTCGATGATCTCCGGATTTCCAACACCATCCGTACTGGCACAGCAGTTCCCTCAACACCGCTTTCTAGCGACTCATCTACTATTGGACTTTTCCATTTTGATTCACTTGAGAACAACTCTTTTCACGATGACTCGTCCCAGGATAATTCAGCCAAACCTTTCTCCAACGGTGGCGAGATACCCGGCACGCAACCTGATCAGCCCACTGTGTTGATCGACTCCATCTTTATTGACTCCACCACAGACACACAAGGTGGTGACTATATCCGCTTCACCAATCCCAATGATTCCGCCATCGATATCTCTGGGTGGCGCCTTTCTGGTCCAGTACAATACAAATTTCAGCCAGGCACTGTGATTCCGGTAAGCGAGCCGTACAACATGTTGTATCTTTCGCCGGATGTGAATGCTTTCCGGAAGCGCACTACAACTCCCACTGGTGGCCAGGGCCTTTTCATTCAGGGCAGCTATACCGGAAGCCTTACCAATACTGGTTATCCAATCACACTCGAAGATGCCAGTGGAACACTCATTAGTTCCTACAATGGATTACCATCGCTGAGCAATCAACAGGAACACCTGCGTATTACGGAGCTCATGTTCGATCCCCTGTCTCCCCGGGATGGTGATGCTTACACTTCTGGAGATTTCGAGTTTATTGAAATTCAGAATACAGGCGGCCAGACCCTGACTCTCGAAGATGTCGCTTTCACGGATGGTGTGAGTTTCTGTTTCACTGGGAGCTCGGTAACCTCTCTTGAGGCAGGAGCTCACGCTCTCGTTGTGAGTAACAAGACCGCCTTTGAATCCCGTTACGGAACCGGTCTCCCCATCGCCGGAGAGTTTGAGGGGGGACTGAACAAGAACGGTGAGCATATTGTCCTCACCGATGCACGTGGCGGAACCATTGTGGAATTCGAATACAGCGATGGACGCGGCTGGCCTATCGCCGCGTGCGGCGCGGGACATTCTCTAATCCCACTCCCCACCGCCATGATCGATGAACCTTCCGGGTCTCTCTATTACGGTGGAAATTGGCGGTCCAGCTTTCAACAAGGAGGCTCTCCCGGAGGACAGGATCCAGACCCCATTCCTCACCTTGTGATCAACGAAATAGCCACATCCCCGGCACCCTTTTGGGTTGAACTCTATAATCCATCGGATGCCATGGTGAGTACGGAACACCTGTTTCTAAGTGATGGTTCCTCCGAATTGGACAAATGGCCTTTACCACTGTCTATGCTTCCAGGCGGCCAGCATATTATCCTGGATCCCTCCACACTAACTGGGCTTTCACTCGATCCCTCTGGCGGGAAATTTTATCTTGCGGAAATTCTCTCCACCAATCCGGCCAGGGTTCTCGACGCCATCCGGTATGAGGCCATTGAACCAACATGGACCACAGGAAGGTATCCTGAGTCCACACCCTACTTCATTGGAATGAATCCCACCCAGGGAGAGTGCAATCAACCTGGCGCCCCCTCCGTTATAATATCCGAGTTAATGTATCACCCAGTGGATTCCATCGCCCTCAACCTGGAGTATGTGGAGCTTCATAATCCGGGTGATTCACCGGTCACTTGTGAGAATTCAGTGGGAGCCTGGCGGCTTTCCGGTGGAATCGATTTCACCTTCCCCACCAATTACACGCTACCCGCTCATTCCAGTGCCGTGGTCACTGGTTTCGATCCCACGAATGAAACACTCAGAACACTCTTCGAACAGAATTATGGACTCGCGGCGGGAACCACTTTAATGGTGGGCCCCTACTCGGGTGACCTGTCCGGAAGAGGCGAACGAATCTCGCTCGTGGCTCCCGTGCAGGTTTCCTCTGGAACCACCTCCATCAATTGGTCTGTCCTTGATGAGGTCATCTACTTCCACGCCTCGCCATGGCCAGATGGCGCGGATGGACAGGGTCAATCCCTTCATCGTCAATCCGCCCATATTTCAGGTAATGCCCCCACAAATTGGATTTCTCGATCTCCGAGCCCCGGAGACAGTTCTTTAGCGGTATTTGATTGGCGTATGTATTGATGGTTTCCAAGGAGGAGAGTCATGCATTTATTGAGATTGATCGTTGTAGCTGCATGGATTGTGGCCACGGGTGAAATGGTTGCTACCGCTCCAGCACCAGGAACAGACCTGCTTGGCGAGGGGAGATTTTCCAAGGCTCTCAATGCCAATAACGGTTCCCTGGAGGCGGAGGGATGTGATGAGTTCCGGACTCCTCCACTCTCTGTTGAATGCTGGGCTATACTGAAGAGCAAAGCCGATTTTAACCTGCTGGTGGCCAGTGACAGCAAAGAGTCTGGCACTCACTGGGAACTATACACCTTTATTGGAACAGGATTTCTCTCAGCTTATTTGCCAGGCTACACCCCGGAAAATATCAGATCCAACACCGATATTACCAATGGAAAGTGGCACTCAGTGGCCATGACTTTTGATGGTTCCTCCGTGCACCTGTTTGCAGATGGAAAAGAAGTTGCCAACCAAGCGATTTCACGTAATTCCATGGGACCCAAACCAGGATCACTCCGCCTGGGAACCGTAGAACAGACCGGTTATGAATTCAGCTGTGATGGATTGATTGATGAAGTGCGTATCTCCAAGGGGATTCGTACCATCTCTCCCACCCCCAGCGAACCCTTCACAAGCGACTCCGATACCATTGCCTTGTGGCATCTCGACCAGATCGAGAAGGATACACTTTCTGACGCCTCTCCCAACGCTCACACTCTCAAAACCCATCCCATCCTCCGTTTGTCGATGGATGAATCCGAAAGAATTACCTTCAAAGCCGGCCCCGCCCCCATGGATGCCACTCCCCAGGTGATTGACCTGACACCCGGAAAGGCCTCCCAGGCTCACGCTCCGGAAATGTTATCTCTGGATGGTGAGTGGATAATGGCGGAAGAGGGTGATCCACAAGAGAGACTCTCCTCGGAATGGAAAGACACCATTCCCGCCATGGTTCCCGGAAGTGTCCATACAGCCCTCGTTAAGGCAGGCAAGATTCCTGAACCTTCCTTCGGAATGAATGACGCCATCGCGCGGGAAAATAGCTTCAAAAACTGGTGGTTCAAGAAGACCTTTTCACGGCCACTCGGTAAGGGTCCTGTACATCTTGTTTTTGGTGGTGTCGCGGTCAAAACCACGGTTTGGCTTAACGGTACAGAACTCGGCAGCCATGAGGGTATGTTCGGAGGACCGGAATTCGACATCACGTACACTCTGCAAGACAAGAATACACTGGTGGTCAAGATCTACCCCGCTCCATATGAAGAGGGCAAAGGTCTTCCTAATGACTTCTTCACGGGAATGAATGTCGGCTGGATGCGGACCGTAGTTTTTAATAATGTGTATGGCTGGCATTACAGCAATATCCCGGCGATTGGTATCTGGCGTTCCGTCACCATTGAAACCTCGCCCGAGGTCCGGATAGTCAATCCATTCATTGCCACACAGAATGCACAAAAAGGTATTCTCGATTTTGCCACAGAGCTTCGCGCGAACAGCGAATCGTTCTCAGGCACCCTTTCAGGTGTCATCGAACCCGGCAACTTCACCGGACAAGCCTATCACTTCCAAGTTCCCATCATGTCCACCTCGGTCAGCCAGACCACCCGTCTGCGCTTCAAGGTTCCAGATCCAAAACTCTGGTGGCCCAATGGGCTGGGAGACCAGAACCTGTATCAGTTGAAACTTTCATTCGTCCCGTCGCATCAAGGAATCGCCGATGCCAAGGAGATCACCTTTGGAATCCGCACTGTCCGTATGGATCCATGGCCCGGTGGCCCGAAAAAGAGTCTTTATAACTGGACCTTTGTCATCAATGAGAGACCCATATTCGTGAAGGGTACCGGTTGGTGCACGATGGATCCATTGATGAATTTCTCTCGTGAACGTTACGACCGTTTTCTGACCATCGCGGAGAAACAACATGTGCAGATTATCCGCGCCTGGGGAGCGGGAATGCCAGAGACCGATGACTTCTATGACCTCTGTAACCGTAAAGGCATCATGGTGATGCAAGAATGGCCCACCGCCTGGAATAGCCATCGTTGGCAACCCACGCCCATGCTGGAGGAAACTGTCCGCTTGAACACACTCCGGCTGCGCAATAATCCCGCCCTGGTCATGTACGGAGCTGGAAATGAATCCGATGATATCTTCCACCCCGTGATCGATATACTCGGACGGATGAGCATTGAACTCGATGGAACCCGTCCTTTCCATCGTGGCGAACCAGCTGGGGGCAGTTCCCACAATTATGCTTGTTGGTGGGGCAAATCTCCCCTTGACTACAACCTGACCATGACCGCTGGATTCTTTGGCGAGTTCGGTATCGCCTGCCTGCCGGATCTGGAATCGGTGTTACGCTACCTGCCAGAGGAGGAGAAAACCGCTTGGCCACCCTCGGACACCAGCGCCTTTGCCCATCACACCCCAGTCTTCAACAAGATGGAGGACATGAAAAGGCTCTACCAGTACTCAGGTTATTTCATGGAACCTGATAACATGGCCGATTTCATCCTTGGATCTCAGCTCGCGCAAACCACTGCTGTCCGCCATACCCTCGAACGCGCCCGCACACGCTGGCCCGAATGCAGCGGCGCACTTTACTACAAACTCAATGACAACTACCCGGCGGCCTCCTGGTCCTGCTCAGATTGGTATGGCGCCCCCAAGATGAGTCACTACTTCTACGAAAACGCCTTTTCACCACTCCATGCCTGTGTGCTGTTCGACACGGTTAATGCTGTATCCAAAGAGATCTCACTCCCAGTATATTTGCTGGATGACAAGGATGCCCTCCAGGGACACGGGTGGCGGGTAAATATCACCGCTTTCAATTCTCAGCTTACAGAGGTTCAGACCACCTCATTCAGCGGCAAGGAACCCATTGACCGGGTCCGGAACCTGGGAGTTCTCCACCTAACACAAGAACAGACCAACACCTGCCCACTCCTCATCGTGGCCGAAGTTCTTGTGGATGGACGGACAGCGGACAGGACCTTCTATTGGCTCAACTACGAGAGCAAGAAGGACTGCTTGTTCAATCTCCCCAAAACTCAATTGAAGATGACTTCCGCGAATGGATCCGTGACGATTAAGAACTTGGGCGGATTGCCCGCGGTGGGAGTCCATGTCACACGCCCCGGTTATGCGGACAGTTTCTTGGCCGATGAAAACTACTTCTGGCTGAACCCAGGTGAGACCAAGAGAGTAATGGTGAACACCACGGAAGGCTTGGAACTCAAGGCTTGGAACCTCCAACCCTGATTGAAGTAACAAGAAAACTCTTGACAGTCCCTCGCGGGCGGTGATAATTTTCCTGATACAGAGCGGGAGTAGCTCAGTTGGTAGAGCATCAGCTTCCCAAGCTGAGGGTCGCGGGTTCGAACCCCGTTTCCCGCTCCAAATAACCCCAATAAAATCAACCAGATACACCAGTCAGTTTCTACAGCATAGAGGATGTGCCGGTCTCAAGTTGCCATTTTGTTGCCATTCTTATCCTAGGTTCTGCAACGAATACTCAATTCGGG
>CAYRBI010000063.1:0-29656 GCA_964422415.1 uncultured bacterium
CACACCAGCTCCTGCAGGAATACCCCCATCAGGTCGTGTTCACCTGGCTTGCCTCCGGTCTGGGAGGCCACCGCCGCCACGGCCATATAATCCTTGCCATCCACGGTGACGATTTCCGGGCAATGTCCAGACTGTTCACGGATACGGTCCTTATCTGCATCTCCAAACTTGAAGGGATCCTTCGAGACATACAACGACATCCGTCCGTAGTCGAAACCACTCACCCACAGGAAATATCGCCCATTACGCTTGAGCACAAAGGGAGATTCAGCGGCCTGGTACCCAGTTGGCGGGCCGATGACTGTGACTGGCGTCTCCCAATGAATCAGGTCCTTTGAGGTGCGCAGACGGATGACATCGGCTTCGCTTTTCTGTGAGGGAAGAGGCCCATGTGCGGCGTAGTACATCAGGTATGCGCCTACCGTGTCATCCCAGAAAATGCAGGCATCCCGGTCGGAGGGTTCCTCGAAGGCGATGTTGTGGTCACGAAGTTCATTTCCGGTATAGGGTGTCCAGACCTCCAATCCCGGAGCGGAGGCTGTCAGGATGCGTTCTGTGAAACCTATTGGTTCCAACATGTGAGCATAGTAGAGGAGCGCAGTGGTTTCATTCTTCCAGATCGCAAAAGGTGCCCACATATGCTTGGGGGCAGCTTCTTTACCACTCGTGATCTTGGGGAGGTGCTGGTAGGGGCCGGTGATCTTCTCCGCAAAGGCATGGAAGAGGGTGTTGTCTCGCCCATCTTCGCCCCCGATCCCGATACAGTGCCAGCGTCCCAACTTGTCCTGGATCAGGCAGAAGTCGCTATAGAACTCCTTGCCGGTACCAAGAATCCGGTTGGCCTCTCCCCAGGGTCCAGCGGGGCGGGGAATGGGATAATCGTCAGACCGGGCGCTCGGGCTCATGGATATAAGGATGGCTCCAAGGAGAAGCGGTAAGTTCAGTCGTTTCATTTGGAATGTCATGATAACCGGATGATGACACATATTAACATGGGGGGGGAGTTACATCACGGCCAGTTTGAATCACGGAAACCAAGGAGTTCATGGAAGAATCGGAAGGGGGCTTTTTTACTAAGAAAGAAGCCTATATCTGAGACCTCCCTGATACAATGCCAGCCTCCAGAATCCCCTTCTGAATCTTCCTTTCCTTCCTTGGATTCCGTGATTTAAAAAAAAGTACCCCACAGCCTCCATTGGTGAAGATCTAGCATATCCATATAGTTTTTCCCTGTCCAAGGTGATCTTGAGTTACTGCCCCTTCCCCCCTTGTTTCCTCCCCGTTATCCCTCACAATGCAAGACGGGATCAGGGGAGATTTTCTACTATTACAAGGAGTACACAGTGTTTGAAGAACAGAACCAGAGGGCGGGTGTCCTCTTATCCCGGGTGACCGAACTCGGAGGCCGTCTTTGACGTTGCCAGCCGCATAGCCAGACTGGCTGAACTCGAGCCCGAACTCGAAAAGCCGGATGTCTGGAATAATCCCACCAAGGCCCAGGAACTCGGGCGCTCCATCAAGCGCCTGAGAGATGATATTTCCCGTCAGAAAACCCTCGAAAACAGGGTCGGTGATTTACTGGCTCTCATTGAGATGTCGGAGGAAGAGCAAGCCGAAACCGAGGGAACAGAGATCAACCGTGATCTGCAAGAGGTCACTGGGCTGATCGACAGTTACGAACTCGAATGCACGCTCTCTGGCGAGCATGATGACTGCAATTGTTATCTGACCATCCACCCCGGCGCGGGTGGCACTGAGTCTTGTGACTGGGCTGAGATGCTCTTGCGCATGTACAATCGTTACTTTGAGATTAAGGGCTATGGAGTCGAGGTGATCGACCTGCAACCTGGCGATGAGGCGGGAGTCAAGAACGCCACCCTATGGGTCAAGGGCGAATATGCCTTTGGACGCCTCAAGGCGGAGCATGGCATCCACCGGTTGGTGCGCATTTCCCCCTTCGACTCCCAGAGCCGCCGTCATACCTCCTTCACCTCGGTCTCGGTGGTGCCGGAGATCGATGATGAGGTCGAGGTGGATATCGATGAGAAAGAACTGCGTGTCGACACCTACCGTTCCAGCGGTGCGGGTGGACAGCATGTCAACAAGACCGACTCGGCGGTACGCATCACCCACCTGCCCACCGGCATCGTGGTGTGCTGTCAGAATGAACGTTCACAGATCAAGAACCGCGCGACCGCGATGAAGGTATTGCGCTCACGCATCTACGAACTCCGTCTCAAGGAACAAGAAGAACGCCTTGCGGCGGTTAGCGAGGAGAAGAAGGACATCGCCTGGGGCCACCAGATCCGTTCGTATGTCTTCCACCCTTACAACATGGTGAAGGATCTACGTTCTGGTTATGAAACCAGCAACATCACCAGTGTGATGGATGGCAATCTGGACCCCTTCATCGAGGCCTTTCTGCGCTGGAGGTTGTCGGGGACGAAGGAGTAGAGCGCGGTCAACAGTCAGTTGAATAGGGGCACTGTGGAGCCGCTTGAGCGGGAATCCATGGAGTTATTTCTTTTCCAGTAGTTGAGATGATATCTCTGAACCACTCGGAGGAACTGACTATGAGCGGGATGACCCGCCGGTGTTTCTTGTCTTCTACAGGCGCAGCCCTGGCTGCAACCACGGTGCTTCCCCGGGCTGCCACCATTGCCAACATCCCCAAAGAGAAAATTCATCATGCGGTCATTGGGACTGGTGGACAGGGAAAAACACACTGCCGGGCCCTGGCAAAGATGACGGACCTGGTGGAGGTGGTGGCGGTTTGTGATGTCGATCCAGAACGCCGTGCTAGTGCCGCTGCCCTCTTTCCCAAGCCGGAGGCTGTTCAGCAATACGAGGACTTCCGGAAACTGCTCGAGGACAAGAGCATCGACTCGGTGACCATCGCCACACCGGATCACTGGCATACGCCTGTTGCTCTCGCAGCCCTGTTGGCGGGTAAACATGTCTATGTGGAGAAACCCTGTGCCCACAATCCACGCGAGGCTGACCTCTTGGCCAGACTGGCGTACAAGTCTGGTAAATGTGTGGCTCATGGAACCCAGTCACGTTCCAGCCAGGGAATCCGCGATGCTATCCAGTATGTGCATGAGGGTAACCTCGGCAAGGTGCGCCTGGCTAAGGCGATTAACCACCAGCTGCGCGAACCGATTGGGCGTGAACCGGATTCGGATCCTCCCCCTGGTGTCAAATATGACCTTTGGCTCGGTCCTGCCCCCAAGCGGCCCTTCTCGAAAAACCGATGGCACTATAACTGGCACTGGTACTGGGACTATGGGACTGGAGATATTGGAAATGATGGCGTCCATCAAATCGACCAGGCGCGGTGGGGGTTGGGAGTTAGGATGCCCAAATTCGTAAGCGCCTCTGGCGGCCAGCTCTTTTATAGGGATGATCATGAGACACCCGATACTCAGGTGGTGACCTATGAATATGAGGATTGCTATCTCCTTTATGAAATGCGCCTATGGACCAACTACCCCATGGAGGGGCATGACAATGGAGTCGTCTTTTATGGAGACAAGGGCCGTCTCGATATTGGACGTATGGGCTGTGTGGCGGCGTTGACCGGTCAGGAGCCGGTGAGGATTGGAGGAGTTGCCGATTTTGAGGCCAATGTCCGCAACTTTGTCGAGGCAGTGCAGGCCGATGATCCCTCGCACCTGATGTCGCCTATCTCCGAGGGGGCTTCCTCAGCCATGCTCTCTCACCTTGGCAACATCGCCACTCGGGTGGGACGCCGTCTGTGTCTTGACCCAAATGAAATCCAGATTTTGGATGACCCCGAAGCGAATGTCTTGTTGGGAAGAACTTACCGGGAGGGATTCGAACTACCGCAAATTGATTGAATAGAGTGATTTTTCTGTTCTTATATTATCCCCCTGTTCATATAATATCTTCTGCCTTAATCTTTGCGGAAAGGGTGGTGTTTATCTGAGGTATTCTCGCCTTCTCCCCCCCCACCCCAACCCTCCCCCCTGGGGGGGGAGGGTTGGGGTGGGGGGGGAGGTTCGTGACCGTTAAGAACAAAGACTCTCTTGAGGAACTCACTAATAAATGGCCGCGACTCCATATCCCTTGCCCTCTTTCAAGCCCCTGCAGGCCGTGCCATGGGTGCACCGTGTGATCTTTGTCACATCTCTTCTTGCGCTCTCTTTTTCAGCCTACGGCGAGTCCGCTGTCAGCTTGAACTTTTGGGCCGTGTCCGGTTCTTACCAGGATGTGGACATGTTCAAGCGCTTGGCACGGAATTTCGAGGAGAAGAGTGGGATCCATGTCGATGTAACGCCGCTCGGGTGGGGGAACTTCGAGACCAAGTACCTGACCGCCATGGCCGCCGGGGTCCCGCCCGATGTAGGCGTGACCAACCTGGGGGGGCCAGTGGACTATGGACGCGTGGGCGGGGTGGTTGATCTGACCGCCACCTTCCCGGAGGAAATGGCCCAATTCAAGGAGGAGTTTTTTCAAAACCTTTTGAATGGCTTCATCTTCAAAGGCCACTTGTTTGGCCTGCCAGCCAGTATCACCACTTTGAGCCTCTTCTACCGTACCGATATCTTCGCCCGTTTGGAAATCAAACCGCCCACCACCTGGGCTGAGCTCGAGGAGGCCATCCGTAAACTCGAGGCGGCGGGCTACCGTTATGGCTTCGGCTGGACACGTGGCGACAGTTGGGGACTCAATCTTTACTCACAGCCATATGGCCTCGCTCCAATTGGTTACACCCCAGATGGGAAGCCCATAGCAGACTGGAAGAATCCCGTGTTTGAGAAGGTAGTCCAGCGTGTGATCAAGCTTTGGTACCTCCATGACCTGGGCGACCGTGCCCTCCAGGGCTCCCGCTTCATCGCCTTGTTCAAACTCGATAATCCCGGCGATGCGCTCCCTATGATTCTTGACCTCTCCTTTATCTACAACGCCTTTCCCATCATGGCCCCGGAAATCAATGGCAAGTGGGACATCCTCCCCTGGCCCAAGGCCGAAGATGGCGAGGCCTTCAATATCGTCGGTGGCACCGCCTATGTCATTTTCCGTAAGTCGCCCCATCAGAAAGAAGCTTTCGAGTGGCTCAAGTACCTCAACAGCCTCGAAGCCCAGCGTGAGATGATGCTCGATAACATCAACCGTGGCGAGGACTCGATCTTCATGGTCTCACCTATCCGCGCCATGTGGGGACCGGAAAATGACTCCTTCTGGGACCGTCCCGAACTGGAGGGCAGCCGTCGTATCAAGGAGGTCATGGCTCAGGTGGTCGAGACCTTCGCCCCCACCTTGCCGGTGCTGGGTGGGCCAGAGGCGGGACGTCTTCTCGACCAGGCCTTGGACCGGATGGGGACCTCCGCCCTGGATGGCCTCTCCACCTTGGCCTCACGGAAGGGCATGAGCCGTTGGGAACTTGTTCAAGCCTTCGCCCGTGGGGAATACCCCGATGAATACACCCAATTGAAAGATCTTACCGATCAAGCGGTCAGCCGAGAACTCGGCGCGGTGGTGGATAAGGGGCAGGCCATCCTTGAACGTGAGACCCGTGTTTATGAGGAGCGTTACGGAAACATCATCGATCAACTCGCCACCATCGAGCAGGAGTGGGACTTCCTGATGGTGATGGAGATCGGTGCGGCCCTTTTCCTAGGGGGCCTGCTCTTGCTGGTTCTGCTCTTTCCAGGACCGAGAAAAAATGTGATCTCATACCTCTTCATCGCTCCGCCGGTGGTTTCGACCCTGGTCTTCATGGTGGTGCCAGCCGCGGTGGCCTTGTATCTCTCCTTCACCGATTACATGCCGGTGCTTCCGCTCGCTACCGCCAAGTGGGTTGGGGTGAAGCACTTTGTGGACCTTCTGCTCCCCAGCGGACCAGTCTATGACAGTCTCGGCAAGACCCTCTTCTATGCGGCCGGGATGCTCCCCGTGCAGATCCTCCTCGCTCTCATCCTGGCCGCGCTCCTCAACAATCAAGTCCGTGGTCAACGCTATTGGCGGTTTCTGTATTTCTCTCCGATGGTCACCAGTGTGGTCTCGGTCTCATTGATCTTTGTCGCGCTTTTCCAGGGTGCACGCTATGGCTGGGTGAATGCGGCCTTGTTGCGGATGGGAATCCTCGATGACATCGTCATCTTCCTGGACAACGAACGGACCTTCCTTTCTTGTGTGGTGGTGCTTGCGATCTGGCAAGGATTGGCCTTCAACATCATCATCTTCCTGGCGGGGTTACAGCAGATCCCGGATCAACTTTATGAGGCCGCCGAGGTGGATGGCGCGGGCTGGTACCATCGTTTTCTCCACATCACGCTTCCGGGATTACAGCCGCAGATCTTCTTTACGCTTATTGTGGGGGGTATCTGGTCTTTCCAGGTTTTTGAGCCGATTTATATGTTGGGGGGTGGGGCAGGGGAGGCTGGAACCAAGTTCGGTCCGAATAACGCCGGTCTGACCTTGGTACCGCTCATTTACCAGGCCGGCTTCGAAGACTTCCACATGGGCCGGGCTTCCGCGATCGCCTATATCATGTTCGCCTTGATCCTCGGTCTCACCCTCTTCCAGGTGAAAATGCTCCGGCGGGAGAAAACCGGATCATGAGACTCAAGGGATTTGGGCTCTTCTTTGTTTATCTTTCCTTGACCCTCTGCGCGGTGATCATGGTCTTGCCCTTTTATTACATGGTGGTGACCTCGCTCAAGCCACTCAATGAGATCACACGCATCCCCATCAGCCTGGGGATCAGCCACCCCGAACTCACCTCCTTCCGGGTGTTGATTGGGGAATCCATGTTCTTGCGTGCGGTCTGGAACAGCCTGGTGATCGCCACCGCGCTGACCCTGGGCAACATGTTCCTCTGTCCCTTGGCTGGATATGCCTTTGCCAAGCACCGTTTTACCGGGCGTGATGCCATTTTTACCGCGCTCCTGGCCACCATGATGATTCCCGGCAGTGTGCTCCTGGTACCGGGTTTCTTGCTCTTTCGTGACCTGGGGTGGTTGAACTCCTGGTTGCCGCTCATTATCCCCGGCCTGGTGGGTGTCTTTGGAGTCTTTCTGTCCCGCCAATTCATCACGGGGATTCCAGATGACCTGGTGGATGCCGCCCGGATCGATGGTTGCAGTGAGATCCGGATCTACTCCACCGTCATCCTCCCGCTCTCGAAATCTCTCCTAGCGACCCTGGCGATCTTCACCTTCTTGGGAGCCTGGAACAGCTTTATCTCCCCGCTGATCTTTCTGCTGGATGAGGATAAGTTTACCCTCCCCCTGGTGATTTCCCTCCTTCAGGGGCGGTTCCGGGGGAAAGAAAATGTCCAGATGGCCGGTGCGGTGTTATCGATCCTGCCGGTGTTGATCGTGTTCTTCTTTTTTCAACGTCAGATTGTCGCCAGTTTGGCCAATACTGGATTGAAGGAATGAGACTAAACCTTTGTGATTTCATTGAAGGAGAGACATTTGATGAGCGGCACCACTCTTGGTAACGAACCCTTACTCAAGCGTTATGCGGGCAACCCCATTATCCCCCGTAATGCCATTCCCTGCGCGAATAGCATCCTTAACAGCGCGGTGGTTCCCTTTGGGAATGAGTATCGTGGCGTTTTCCGGGTCGATAACCAGTGTCACGATATGGCCCTCTTCGCTGGCAAGAGCAAGGATGGCATTCACTGGGAGATTGAGAATGAACGCATTCAGTGGGAATGCCCGGACCCGGATATTTCACCTTTCGAGTATGGTTATGACCCGCGTATCACCCCGATGGAGGGGAAATTCTACATCACCTGGTGCCATGGATATCATGGCCCCTGTATCGGGATGGGAACCACCGAGGATTTCAAGCACTTTAGACTCCTGGAGGTAGTGCTGCCCCCCTTCAACCGCAATGCGGTCTTGTTCCCGCGCAAGATCAATGGCGAATATGTGATGTTTCACCGTCCCAGCGATAATGGGCACACCCCCTTCGGAGACATCTTCCTGTCCCATTCGAAGGACCTGATCTATTGGGGCAAGCACCGTTTTGTGATGGGAACCCGTGATGGCTGGCAATCCACCAAGATCGGCGCGGGACCCGTGCCCATCGAGACGCCCGAGGGCTGGGTGCTCATCTACCATGGTGTACTGACTTCCTGCAACGGCTTCATCTACAGTGCCGGCGCGGCCATCCTAGACCTCGACCAACCCTGGAAGGTCATCCACCGCACCCGGCGGTACATCCTTGCCCCGACCGAGAGCTATGAGATCAGCGGTGATGTCCCCAATGTGGTCTTCCCCTGCGCCACCCTTCACGACAAAGCCACCGATGAACTCCGCGTCTACTATGGCGCCGCCGACAGCCATGTCTGCCTGGCCACCTGCAAACTGGCCGAATTGATCGAGTTCATCAAGGAGAACCGGTATAAGGATTGAGGACGCAATCCGGTCTTCGGTATAGGATTCGTCAAAACCCTGCTGGACTGTTTTACCCAGTCCAGCAGGGTCTTTGTTATTATGAGGGGCTGGTTTGTCCGGTTGCGGTGGGAAGTGGACTACCCCGAAGGGATCCATGGACTGAGCTACCCGATGGAGCTGATGGTAGCCGGTTTTGGGTCAAAGAAGTGAATCCAACTGGTCCTTTCTACATGGCAATGGAGTGTGTCCGGACAACAAACAATCGATTTATGTTTTTCGATGCTTATCTCACGGATCTATGTGCACAACATGTCCATGTGGGAGGGCTTTTTTGCCTGTCTGCTTCCACCATTCTTCCCACTCCTGCTTATTAGTGATGTCCTTCCTTCCAGAGAGTTCCTGAAGCACGGCCTTGCAGCAGATGTCAAGATTCTGATGAGCGGCACAGCTGGGCCAGGTGTCCCAAACTACCGGAAGACATTCATCGCATTTTTCAACAAGCCACTCAAAGCCAAGCGGATCTCCGAGTTGAGCAAGACCGAGCGCGGCATAATACTTGGTGGTCTCCGGATAGTTCTTCCCGGTGTTGTCTTGAAGGATCATCCGTAAGAAGTCAGTTGCCTCAGGTACTCTGGCGCGAGCCAGTGCGATTGCATATTGATCGGCGCGAAAACGATCTGCCTGCTTTCCACGGGTAACCAGCTCCATCACAACCTCCGGCGGGAGACAGACCAATGCGAGCCACTGTCCAATTTCACCGGTTTCTCTCTCCCTCCGGATCACATCTCGTGCGGCAGCGTCGACTTCAAGCATTTTGCCGAGGAGGTGAACACATCCCCCCTCAGTCGCTTCTTTTCCGTTCCTGAGTTCCTTGAGAACTTCCTGCCAGAAGCCGCAGGTGCGGCCGCGTTCCGCTATAATGTGTGCGGCCGCCAAATAGGTCGATGTATTGACCTTTCCACCACCGGTGATGTAGCTGTCGAAGAGCATTTGGCAGAGTTTGTCAGGCTGATCACCGGTTTCTTGGGAATAGGCTACTACCGTACCGCAGACAAAAAGCACGAGCATCACGAGAAGAGTTGTCTTTATTCTCATTGGCCACTCCCGGTTCCTCGGATCCTTCCCTGGATTCTGTAATTCACACAACATAAGTAAAGTTGGTACCCCCTGTGGAATTGCGGAGGGTGTGGAATGAATTGAGGGGTATGGAAAACAGCCGTGGGCGGGAACCTAATAACACTGACGTGGCATTCTGAGAAAGGTAAATGAAGTGAAATCAATACATTAAGGAAGGATGGTACCGGAGAGAGGACTCGAACCTCCACGGAGTTGCCCCCACATGGACCTGAACCATGCGCGTCTGCCAATTCCGCCACTCCGGCCCTGTTGATCTCATATATTTACCGGCTTCGAGGTTGGTGTCAATCGTTTCCGTACTCACAGTCCCCTCGCCCAGCGGGAGAGGGGATTGAGGGGTGAGGTTTTCTACGCCTTCTTCCGGATTCGCTTCTGATTGGTTTTGAAGTCCAGAATGCGCCAAGCCGTGTTCTCGAACACCAGGTTGTAGCTCCGGTACAGAATCATATCTTCGTTCTTCCCGGTGTGGCGTTCGGCCACCTGTACGGTGGACATGTCCACATCCACTACCGGGGCAGAGATATCCACGATCTGCTTGCTGATCGGCCCGGTCATATAGCGTTGCGAGAACTTCTCGTACCGGCTGTTGACATACTCATCCAGGGTTTGACGGCAACGGTTCCCCTGGCGGAACTGGTCGGACAGGCAGAAATACTCCATTTTGAAGTCTTGCTTGTCCCAGCACTCGATGAAGAGGCGTACCACGAGTTCCGGCTTGAGGCCCTGGAGTTTCTTGTTGAGGGGGTGTTGGCTCAGATCCGGTTTGCCGCCCAAGCCAAGGGTGTCGGTAGGTTTGAGGGATATGTCATGCTTGGCATCGGCCTGAGTGGCGAGATCCTCGACTAGCTCGTCATAAACCTCATGCTCCTCCAGGGTCAGGTGGTCAATGCTGTAAAGCAGCATCTTGCCCAGGAGAGCAATCTGTTTCTTGGCCAGTTCCTGAGATGTGTTGAGCTGGGTCACGTTTCACTGACCTCCTGGTTGGCGGAGAATCAACACCCGTTTGAAAGTACCTTCACGAGGCGAGGGGAGCCATCCTCTGACGCCATCCTGAAGCATGCCACCCACTTTTGTCTTTCCCGCGCAAGCGGGAGCCACTCCGCTACACCCTGATGAAGGACTGCTACTCAACCTGAACCTTCTGGATGATATCATCCGGGGTTCCACGCACATGATCCGCACCGGGGGAGGAGATGACAGCCTCTTTGCCGGCATACTTGAGATCATAAAGCTGACCGAAGGGATCATTCTCCGCGCCCGAGGGAAGATAGCCATCATCGACCATGGCCCGCAGAGAGGGGGGATTGGTCCCCCGGTTCAATTTGTACATCATGAACGCCTGGCCATACTCATGTACGGCGATCATCGCTGCGCTGGCCTTACCCCGTTCCAGATTGCCGATGATGTAGTTCTCGGAATGGGGAGTCTCCGCGATCTTCTTCTCCTGCTCTTTCTGTGCCTCGCGGACATAGTCAAGAGCCATACCGACCACAATCAGAATAATAATCACCCAGATGATGCGCATGATGGAGGTCTCCTACATGGCCCTGGTTTGTAGCTTATTTTTCTTCCAAATAAAGCTATCATGCAGCCAATAGGGTGGTCAATGGGAACATGTCCTCTAACGTCCACAAAATGGATGAAGTCTCTGGATTCCGGCCTTTACGGGAATGACAGAGGAGGGCGGATTGTTTACAATCAATCCATGCGCTTCCTTGCAATCCTTTTCCTAGTCGTCTTCATCTACCAGCCTTTCGTGATGGCTCAGGGATTTGAGCCTTTGGCCGCCGCCGAACGGGAGGCCGCCAACACGATCCGTGAGACTGAGGCCTTCCGGCGTCTGCCCTCCACGGGTTCATTCAAGGAACGCTTGGCTGCCTACCAGACCTTTGTGGACCAGTATCCAGGCGGACAGCTTGGCCTGCGGGTGATGCGGGATGTCAGTGTCTTTTACCTTCTCCAGGAGAAGACGGGAGGTAGCGATCCCCTCAAACAGTGTGCAGATTGGTTGGGGCAGCGCCTTTCCTCGCCTTCTTACGACTGGAACCGGTACCGGAACGCCTCCGATAGCCTGCTCCTCGACCGGATCGAAACCCAGTTGGTGTATGCCCGGATCCTCGCCAACCTGAAGGGTAATGATGGACGTGGGCGTTATGATGAGGCGCTCCAGTCTCTGGCCGAGATCAAGGTCGAGGGCGACAACCGGGCTGGTCTATGGAGTGCCCGCCCTGACATCAAGGAGCAGATCGATTTCGCGCGGTGCTGGTGTTTCCATGGCCAGGAGAAGGAATTACGCACCGCGCTGAACTCCTACCAACGTTTCATGGCGGACTACCCAGCTTCTGATTTCATGCCCGCCGCCCTGCTCAACGCGGCACGGACTTACAATGCCCTCGACCCCCAGGGGGGACGCGATCAGGTAGTGCTTTACTTGAACCGTTTGCGGGATGAGTACCCCCGTAGCGCCGAGGCGGCCGCGCCCGATGTCTCCAAGATTCTGGGAAACTCCTCTACAGGAGCTGAAACCGCTCCATCCGGGACACGTTGAGATGGAGCATGCCTGATGGCTATCCTGCTCCGGACTACGGCGCTTCTCTTTCTTCTTGTATCGCTCCTGCCACTATCTGGTTTCGCTCAGAACGATGCGGTCGTGTATGGTGCATTGGGAGACCGTTCCGCACCTGCCGCCTGGACCTTCCGTATCGCCTTTTGGAGAGACCCTGATCTCGCGGCTCTGGTCTCCCGTCAACGTGAAGACAGCCTTGATGATAAACTTTGGCGGGATCCCGATTTCGCGGCCTTGGTCTCCCGTCAGCATGAAGACAGCCTCAATGAGAAACTCAGCCGGTTTGGCGAAAGACTCAAAACTGAAATGGGGAAAGAACTCCAGGCCGTTGGCTTTGGAGACTTCACCATCACCTTGATAGAGGATTATGACCGTCTTGAGGATGAACGTCTCAAGGGCGATGGGTTCTACCTTTTACACTGCGATCCGGCCATGTATCTCTTGGGGAAAGCTTTCTTGGAGACCAATCGGGAGGAGGATCCCTATGCCCCTTTGGTGGAGGAGGTTTCCCCGGAGGAAGCGGGTATGTATGGGGCTGCGATCTGGGTACGCAAGGACTCCAATATCCATGAGGTGCGTGATCTGGTTCGCCGCCATATCGCCATTCCACACCATTCTTCATTAATGGGAGGGGCACTCCAGCGCGCCGCGCTCTTACAGGGTCCTGAACCGCATATACGTGAGGGATTGACCGAGGGGACCGGAGACTATGAGCTGACCACCTGTGGTTCAACTTCGGATACCCTCTTCCGGCTGGCGACTGGCTTGGCGACCGAGAAGCCTATCGAGGCGGCCTTTCTCCCCTTGCAGGGGCCTGGCTTCCGCCTGGTGCTGCGTGAACTGGGATTGAAAACCATCGCTGACCTCCCTTTCCGGGTGCTTTCCTCTATTCCCACTGACTCACTTCCCGGTTTTCCGCTTTTGGTCAACACCTATTTCCTTCGCAAACACCCCCAGTTGTGCCAGCACCTTAAAGAGATGTTGCTCCGTGAGCGTTTTCCTTACCGGTGGGGTGAGGTGGATGTGAAATCCATGAAGCAGCTCGCTCAGGATTTGGCGCCGCTCTCCTCCTTTGAATCCATCGCTCCATGAAACCTTCCTTTCTCAGCTCTTGGAGAACTGCGGCACGGCCCCGATATGTAGCGGTGGCGCTCCTGTTTATCTGGGCTCTGGCGGCCACTTTGATTTTCATTCATCTCGAAAAGAAAGCGGAATTAGAGATCTCACGCCTGGCCGATTTCCTCGTCATCCCCTTCAAGGTCAGCTGGATCGCACGTCCCGATGATGAAAGCAACCATCATCTCTTCCGGACTATGCATAACGAATATTTCTCAGAACGAACTGGGAGCCCGAAAGAGACCCAACGCTTCTACCGCAAGGTCTTCCTGACCTGGGTGAATCCAGTCTCCAAGGAAGAGGTGCTCATTTATCCGCCCGCCTGGATTGGCCGTAAGGTGAGTGATCTGATCACCCGGGATACAATCCGGAAAGAGCTCACCGATCCTTTCCACCAACCACTGGCTCCCTCGGGCTACCTCTATTTTCAACTCGATCCCTGGCAGAAATGGTCAACCCCATTCACCTTTCTCTTGGCGGCCATCAATGTCCTCCTGCTCTTGATGATCCTGCTGTATTGGCTCTCACGCTTGAGCCAGCGGTATGAAGCCAGTCAGTTTGAACTCGAACAGAAGAAGCAGGAACTGATCCAACTCGAACAGCTAGCCCTGGCGGGAAAACTCTCTGCTGGGCTCTTACATGACCTCAAGAAACCGGTGATCCACATCCGCGAGGAGTGCCGTGATGGTCTCTCTCCGGAATCTCTCAAGGATATCTCCGAACAGAGTGATCTGTTTCTGGCCATGCTCCGTGATTCCGGCCTGGAAGATTTCGCACGGAGGCGTTCCTCCGAACCTGAGTATTGTGATCTGATCGATGTCGTGGAGAGATCCCTGCGGCTGGTGGAGTATGAGCGCGACGATGTCCATGTCAGCCTTGATGTGCGGGGAGAGATCCCTCTTATGCGAGCACTCCCCACCCGGTTGATGCAGGTTTTCTCGAACCTGATTTTAAATGCCTACCAGGCGATGCACGGGAAGGGAGCTCTGGTCATTGCCCTGTCTGCTGAACTAGCCCATGGAAAAAATTATGCCGTGGTTGAGCTTTTGGATACGGGTCCGGGCATTTCTCTCGAACATGCCCCCCATGTCTTCGAGCCGTTCTTCACAACAGGGAAGGGAGGCAGTGGCTTGGGTCTCTACATCTGCAAGACGATTGTGGAGGAACTAGGCGGGACCATTTCGCTGGCTAGCCCACCTGGAGGGGGGACACTCTTCAAGATCATCCTACCCGAAGAAGGGAAGACAGAGGAGCAGCCGCAATAGCGAATCCTCTCGTATGGCGGTGTGCTAACGAATCACCGAATCCAAGGAAATTCTGGAGGATTCGAAAGGGAATAATCCTCATGGAGGTCAAAACCATTTCCGAAAACTACCCTTCAACCCTCTCCACCTTCGAATTCCTCTTCCAATAATTTCACCTTCTCCATGTCCTCCACGATACATCCCGGGAGAGTTTTTAGATCACGTCGACCCCCTCCTTTCCCCACTTTCCCCCCTTGTCAAGGGGAAACCTGCAAAAAATTTTATAAATTGAGTTATATCAAATAGATGCAATCGTTTTTTTTTGACAAATAGGCTCTTTTTGCCTTCTAAAAGCATGTTTTTGGGGGTGTGCTGCGGCTTCTTGAGAATAAAGACCGTATCTCCACGTCATACCATCCGTTCTTCTAAATACAAATGCCGCGCAGACCGATTCTGGCTATGCTCGGATCAGAACTGCTTCGCGGCGGGAGGTGTAACCATGGTTACCCCATATGAAAATGATGAGCGGCGACCCACAACGGAGGAGGCGGGATTCGATTTCGACGGAGACTTCAGTTCCAGCGAAGGGGTAGATCTGATCACTACCTGGCTGAGGGAGTCGGGACGAGCCAAATTGTTGACCAAGGAAGATGAGGTCACTCTATCCGAGCGGATGGAAGAAGCTCGTCTGGGTATCCTCGCGCAGATCGGGATTACCCTTCTGGCAGTGGAACGTTTCAAGGAGATCGCCAACCGCCCTGTGACTGAATCGGAAGAGGAAGAGGATCTCGATGTGGACTCTCTCCCCACTTCGGCACTTCCTCTTAGCGAGGAAACCCGCGCGATGATGCTTCGTCTGTCGCGCCGGATGGAAAGATTCCGGAAAGATCTGTTGGCGGCTAGTCCGGATACCAAAGGGAATGATTTGAGCACCGCCCAGGCTCAAGTCCTGAATAAAGCTGAGTTGTATCTCCGCACCAATGCGGTTCATCACACTTGGTTGAATGGGATTTCCGATCGCCTGGTGGCGATCGAACGGTCTTTGCGGGATCTTAAACGGCGGCAAGACCTCAATGAGCGCAAGTTGAAGAGCGCGGGAACCACCGAATCAGGTTTCCTGCGTCAAGTCAGCCGTGCTCGAGAGACCGGTAAAGGGTGGTCAGTTCTTGAACGGCGGTTTTCTTCCTCCCAGTCGGCTGTCAGGGCTCTGGAGCAGGAAATCGAGAGCATTCAGCATGACCGTACGGATCTGTTTTGCGAGGCGGGTGTTCCGCCAGCGGTGCTGACCTGGATCTGCCATCGTGTCGAGGAATATCAGACCGAGCTGATCCGTACTAAGCAGCGCTTCGCGGAAGCCAACCTGCGCTTGGTCATCTCGGTGGCCAAACGCTACCGCGACCGTGGTCTGCCTTTCCTGGACCTGATCCAGGAGGGCAACCTGGGGCTCTTACGGGCCATCGAGAAATTCGATTACCACCGCGGCTTCAAGTTCTCGACCTACGCGACCTACTGGATCCGCCAGAGCATCTCCCGTTCGATCGGAGACCGCTCGCGGACAGTCCGTCTGCCGGTTCACTTGCAGGATAACTTGCGGCGGGTTCAACGTGTCAAAGATCATCTGACCTCCTCACTCGGACGTGAACCGAGTATGGATGAAGTGGCCCAGGAGATTGGCGAGTCCTGCGAGCGTTTACGTCAAATGGAAAGCCTCAGCCTCTCGTTCGTATCTCTCGACACCCCGATTGATGAGGAAGGCAAGCTCGAATTGGCGGAAGTGATCCCCGATCAAGCGCATCATTCGCCACTCGATAGCCTCGAAGAACAAAGCGCGCTGACCGATGTGGAAGAGGCTCTGACTCACCTGCCCGAACGCGAGCGCGAAATTGTCCGCCTGCGTTATGGCCTCAAGGATGGGAAGTACTACACCCTGGAGGAACTGGGCCAGATGCTCGGAGTGACTCGCGAACGTGTCCGTCAGCTCGAAATGAAAGCCCTCAAGGTGCTACGCCACCCCATGATCGGCAAACGGCTGATGGCGCATGTGGGAAATTAATCAGGATAACCGGCCTTGAAGTTATCGTAGGCCCTGGATAGAAAACTGGCCCCGGAGGGTGACCTCCGGGGTCAGGTTTCTGTAAGTGTCAGTAATTGTAATCTTCCCGGTCGCAGTTACTCGGAAATGGTTTTCTACTGTCGAGGATTGGCGCCCCAGGACCAAACGCATAGATATCCCCAAAAGAATTGGTCCCATTGGTTGGCGAATAGAATTGAGGCGTTCCCCAGACTGTCGAATCCACCCGGTCTGCCCCCGAGCTGTAGTAGACATAGGCTGAATGTAAGCTCGCGTTATTCCATTGTTGAGAGATCGGGACAGGTCCTCCGGCAGCCTTGGTCACATCGGCATTGTTGGTGACAACAGCTCCGACTGGCCACTGGTAGGCGGGGACTGCTGTGTTCCGGACCACCGTGTAAGGAGGATCCGACTCTCCTTGACGCATAGCGATCCAGAAGCCCAATGTGTATGTGTCACCGAAGGGTTCATATGGAATTGCGGTGATGTACACATGCGGTGTGGTGAGGAGATGGCTAGTGAACCCCCACCAGCTGGAATAAATACCTTTCCCGAGTGCTCCCGGTACGTCCGTCTTTGGTTCGCGTGTATTCCAATCGGTACGGTATGCTTCGGTTGCGGTGACTAATGAACGCAACTCTCCATTAGCGTTTGCTACCTTGGCGCGCACCTGGGCTTCCAGAAAATTTGGTAAGGCGATGGAGATTAAAATGAGGATGATGGCGATCACGATGAGCAGTTCGATCAGGGTAAATCCCTGGAAACTCTTCTTCATACATGGACAACCCCTCATGGACATTTCCTCCCCTCGATGGATTGGCGATGAGGATTCGAGTGACACTCGATGGGCTTCTCAACTTGCTAAAAATCATACAGTAAACCGGTTGACTCGAATAGTTGTAATTTAATTACACCTAAAAAAACGAGTCCTGTAGAGCGTCTCTTTGCTAGTGCCTCTTTTTTTTTGTATACAATAAAAGGCCCCGGAGAGTGAACTCCCCGGGGCCTGACTGCGTATCTCTTTTTTTTGGATTGCTGCTTACTTCAGCCCTTTATGCTCGGCTGCGTCCATTCCTCCTGGTCCGAACTCAAACATATCGCCGAAAGAGTTGGTACCATTGGTGGGTGAATAAAACTGTGGGCCACCATGCACGGTGCCATCGATCAGGTCAGGACCGGAACTGTAGTAAACATAGCCCGCCTTTCTGTTGGCGTCATAGAACTCCCGGGTTATTAAAACAGGCCCACCTGCCGCCGCGGTAACCTTGGCACTATTGCAAATATTAGCACCGACTGGCCATTGGTTTGAAACCATAGTGTCGCGGATGACTGTGTAGGGGGGATCACTTTCGGACCCACCCATCGCATTTTTCCAGAAATCCAATGATGTGGTTGTATCACTGAATGGTTCGGAAGGAATGGTGCTAATGAATTTAGTGGGAGTGGTGAGTAAGTAACTTGCAAATCCCCACCAGTTCGAATAAGGTGAGCTTTCATTCACGACTTTTGGATAAGTGCCAGGGTAGTTGGCTCTGGGCTCGATTCCATGGTAATCATTCTTGTACATTTCGGTAGCGGTCATCAATGTTCTCATTTCACCCTTGGCATTGGCGACTTTGGCACGGACTTGGGCTTCAAGAAAATTGGGTAATGCTATTGAAATCAAAATGAGAATGATTGCAATGACAATCAGGAGCTCGATCAGGGTGAACCCCTGTAGGAAATGACTCTTTACGGACTGCAACTTCATGAAAAATTTTCTCCTTTTTTTTGTGTAAATTGATACTCATGGCACGCTTATTGTGACATGAGTACGGGCTCAATCATAGTGTAAACCGGTTTACACTATCAAGTCTTTCTCATTTGGGCATTGTTTCCCGTCTTTCTTCCTGGATTATTTACTGTGTGTGAAGAATGGGTGTGCTGAATTACGCCCCTACCGCTAATCGCTCACCCCATCTACCATCAAGATGCCATGGTCTGGGAGAGCCCTTACCCCGCAACCCGCTTCAATCTCCTTGGTGTTCAGATTCACCGTCTGACCCGCTGTCAACTCCTCGACTGTTTTGAGCAGGCTCTTGAGTCGGGGGAGGCGGTTCATTTCGCCTATCTCAATGTGGCGGTCTCCAATCAGGCCTGCGATGACCAGCGGACCGCCGAGTTGCTGGCTAAGGCCGATCTGGTGTATGTCGATGGTGCGGGAATCCGTTTGGGGTGTTGGTTGCTCGGAGCCGGTTGCCCGCTACGCAACACAGCGGCTGACTTCTTTCCCGAGGTTATGGAACTCTGCGCACGGATGGGGAAAAGTGTGGGCTTTCTGGGAGGGACTCCGGGCGGTGCCGCTCGTTTGGCGGAGCGCCTCACAGCTCGCGGTCTGAGAAGGATAGATGAGGCCGTGGATTCCCGCCTTCGCGGGAATGACGGGGAAGGGGGCCTCCACATCACCTTCATCAAGGATGGCTACGAGGACCTCCAGAATGAGGCGGACTGGTGGCCGGATCTTCAGGCGCATCCTCCTGACCTCCTTCTCGTGGGTCTGGGGGTTCCTCGTCAGGAAGAATGGATCGACCGCCACCGTGATCAGCTCGGAAACTGCCTCTACTGGTCGGTGGGGGCACTTTTCGAGTATGATGTAGGCACTTTGAACCGCTGTCCTTCCTGGATGGGAAGGATAGGGATGGAATGGTTGTTTCGTCTCCTCTCGGAACCCCGAAGACTATGGAAGAGATATCTGATCGGCAATCCGCGCTTCCTACTACGGTGCCTCTGCTCACATTGGCGGGCTCGCGGGGTGACACATTAGCGCGGTTTGTCTGGGGTTGGGGAGTTCACCTCCTGCTTCTGTTTGATGGCTGCCTTTCCGCGGGTCTCTGGTTGACCACCGTCTTTCTCCGCTTTCAGGTGGAACGCCCCATCAACCCCTTCGAGAACTATCTGATCGTCCTCTTCTTTGTGGTGGTGTGGTGGTGGATCGCCAATGCCCTTTCCGATCTGTACTCACGCCCTCTCGAGGTCGCTCCTCTCAAACAAGGCAAGGACCTTGTAAAAGCTTCGGCGATTTTCGCGATGGGAATGCTCTCCTTCGGCTATCTCACCAAGGAAACCCTCGATCCGGGAAGATCCATCGTGCTGACTGTTTGTGTGCTCAATCTTCCAGCGCTCTTTCTCTCCCGCGCGTTTGTGCGTTGGATTGAGGTACAGCTGCGCAAGCGGGGGTATGGGCGTGTACGCACCGTGTTGGTGGGGGCGGGCAACCTGGCGCAACAGACTTGGCGTAGGCTCACCAGCGCGACAGTTCGTGAGCACCAGATCGTCGGAGTCTTGAGATCGAAGGGCGATAGCGCCGCCAATGGCGGAATCATTCCCCGCGAGGTGATTGGAACCCTAGAGCAACTTCCTCAGATCCTGGAGTATGGCGGGATTGATCTGGTGGTGTTCGCCGACCAAGCGCTGACACAAGCCGAGATCCTTAACTTGATCTCGGAATCGCATGGTGAAGCGAGTGTTCACTTCCGGATCATCTGCGAGGACCTTTCGACAGTCATGGTGAACCGCTCAGCGGGAGTCGAGGAGATCGATGGGATCCTGGTGGTGAACCTCGGTACCGGTACACCGCATCCGGGATATCACTTCCTAAAAAGGAGCCTGGACCTGTCGGTTTGCATCATCCTCACTCCCTTGGTCATTTTGGCCTGTGCGGTGCTCATTCCGCTCATCCGTTGGAAAAGTGGTGCATCGGGGCTGTTCTGGCAGAAGCGTGTGGGTCTGGAGGGCAAGGAATTCTGGATGGTCAAGCTCCGTACGATGCAGCCCAACGCGGATGAGTATGGAGAACCTCCCTCTGGTCCAGGCGATCCACGTGTCCTCGGCCGGCTGGGGACCTGGCTTAGGCGAACCTCGCTGGATGAATTGCCACAGATCTACAACGTGCTGCGTGGAGATATGAGTCTGGTGGGGCCACGCCCTGAGATGTCTTATCTGGTTGAGTCCTATGCCCCCTGGCAACGCCATCGCTTGAGTGTTCCGCCTGGTGTCACTGGCCTCTGGCAGATCCTGGGACGGAAGAACCTTCCCCTGCAATCGAATCTGGAGTACGACTTCTACTACATCCAGAACCAGTCGTTTCTGTTGGATCTGGTGATCCTTGTCCGCACCGTTCCCGTGGTGCTCTTTGGCAAGGGTGCATATTGAGGTACAAGCCGGGAGATGATGCTAGTGATTTGTTGTTCTGATGTCTCTACCAACGGCCTCACCCCTCTACCCCTCTCTCCCCTGGGAAGAATGGAGATATCCCCCCTCGCCCCGTGGGAGAGGGCGGTAGGGGGAGTAAGGTTGGGGGTTGGGGGGTGAGGCCTATTCCATCCGGTTCCATGCCCGGCAATTTGTCTATCCGGATCCGTGGCCTGGTTAAGCACTATTACCTGGGGAGTGCCCAAGACCGTTCTCTCAAGGCGCTCCTTATCCGCAAGATCAAGCACATCCCCCCCGATATCCTCAAGGTTCTGGATGGTGTCGACCTCGATATCCCCAAGGGGCAAGCCCTGGGGATCTGTGGCGCTAATGGGGCTGGGAAGAGTACTCTGCTTAAACTGATCGCCGGGATCACCTTTCCCACCGATGGGACCATCGAGGTAGCGGGAAGGGTGGCCTCGCTTCTAGAACTGGGGGCTGGTTTTCATCCTGACATGACTGGCGAGGAGAATGTGCTCCTCAATGGTGTCATCCTCGGCCTTCCGGAAAAAGTGCTCAAGCGGAAGATGGAGGCCATTTTCCGTGATGCGGGATTGTCACGCTTTACCCGGACACCGATTAAGTACTACTCGACGGGCATGGTTCAACGTCTGGGCTTCTCCATCGGCAGCCACCTGGATCCAGATATCCTCATCCTGGATGAGGTCTTCGCTGTCGGGGATGCTCTCTTTCAACACACCGCCGTGGATATCTTCAGGCGCTTCAAAGCCCGTGGGAAAACCATCCTCTTGGTTTCTCATGACCTGCATGTGCTCGAAAATTTCTGTGACCGGGTGATCATGATCTCCAATGGGAACATCCTCATGGATGGGCCCCCCAAGGTGGTTACCCATCAGTATGCCGCACTGGTCTGGCAGCACCGTTATCAGATCGGCTCTGGAGATAATCCCTACCATGTGACCAACCGCTTGGGCGATCAACGGATGCGTGTGGAGAGTGTGACCTTCCTGGATGCCGGGGGGAATACCGACCGGGTTTTCCGTCAGTTCGCCTCCATGACCGTGCGTCTTACGCTGGTCAATGAAGATCCAGAACTGGCCTATCCCTATGTTTCCCTCAAAATACTCGACAATTGGTCACAAGATGTCTGCCAGACAATTACCGGGCCTCCTCCTGAAGAGTATGAATGCGCGCCACCGCGTTTCACGATGGACCTCGTCTTCGAAAGCCTCCTGATGATGCCCGGCAGCTACACCATGGAGATCATTGTGGCGGCCTCATCTGGCACCATCATGGATTCTTGGAGTTTCATCGAATCTTTCTCGGTGCTCCCACGCATCGAGGAGACACACTACCAGAATGTATATGGAGGAGTTTTCTCGCATCCCTGTACATGGGTTATCCACCGTCCAGCGCAGTCCGGGATTCCACAACCGGTGGACTTAGGGCAGAATGAGAAATGATGTTTTTATGGTCACTCATGAGAAGCCTGTCCGTTCTTTGAACTGAAATGCCAGTCAAATTCCAGGATTATTACGAGACTTTAGGTGTCAACCGTGAAGCCAGCCAGGATGAGATCCGCAAGGCTTTCCGAAAACTGGCACGCCAATACCATCCAGATGTCAACCGTAACTCTGGAGCGGAGGAGAAATTCAAGCAGATCAACGAGGCCTATGAGGTTCTGAGTAATCCGGAAAAACGCAAGCGCTATGATGGTCTAGGCTCTAACTGGAGCGCGGGACAAGACTTTACACCGCCACCTGGTTATGGCGGCTACCAGTACAATCAAGCCCCCGGTGGCTTTGATGATTTCAGCGACTTTTTCGCTTCGCTCTTTGGGGATTCCGGGATCCATGTGAACATGGGTGGTTGGCCACAGCCCCCTCATGGACGGTCGCATGGGAATGATCAATATGCGGACATCGAGGTGACGCTCTTAGAGGTTCTCCAGGGAGCCAGCAAAGTGATTGAGCTCGAGCGCCAGGGAAGAACTGGGCGGGGGCGCGCCCGGGCTCAAAAGAAAACCTATACAGTCCAGATCCCGAAAGGAGTTACTGAAGACTCTCAGATCCGTCTGCGTGGTTTGGGAGACAAGGGTGTAGGGGGCGGGCCGGATGGAGATCTGTATCTGCGGATCCATCTACGTCATGATCCCCGTTTCGAGGTGGAGGGGCACAACCTCAATACAGTTCTCCAGATCACCCCATGGGAAGCCGCTTTGGGTGCGGAGGTCCCGGTCAAGACGGTTGAGTCCTCAGTTTCCATGAAGATTCCCCCCGGAACCAGCGGCGGTAAGGTGCTCCGTCTACGAGGCCTGGGCCTTCCCAAGTCACAGGGGGAACGTGGGGATCTCATGGTGACAGTCCAGATCGCGGTTCCCAAAACCCTTACCTCCCGGGAGAGAGAGCTCTTTGAACAGCTCTCGCGGGAATCCCACTTTGTCCCGGCCCATCGTGAAGGACGTTGAGTCCCTTGTAGAGTTCACGATATAACAAGTCAGGCAACCTGAAGGTTGAACAACAAACGTGTAAGTTGTTCATGCTTTAGCATGTGGGGCAACCTGAAGGTTGAACAACAAACGTGTAAGTTATTCACGCTTTAGCGTGTGGGGCAACCTGAAGGTTGGTCCTAAAACCTCTGTAACCAGATGATCTTGTGGTGGTCTACCCTTGAATCCCAGCTATCTCGCCTGAAGAAAGGCGGTAACATAGACGTCAGACAATACGCGCTCTGATTCCTCAACCAGCTCCATCTTGGAGGATGCCATGTCCAATCCCCTGACCCATCGATCTGGACTGTTTGTGATCGCCCTTATCGCTTTGTTCTCAATCACGAATTCAGCCACCGCCGGGGAGGCCGTGGCCGGAAATGAATTCACCATCACGGCCATCGATGCCACCTCCGAATCAAAATCCATTCTGATCCACTTCACACCCGGTACGGGTATCGTCTTCGACCGTCAGAAACGAAATGAGTTTCCAATTCGTTTTATCCCTCCGGTCTCGTTGAATTGGTGGGATGAGCGAGTATCAGTGATCAAGGATGATGCCTTGCTCCTCGTGGGAGATTTCAAGCCGGGGACCAATTACCTCGTTTCATTTCCCAAGGAAGTGGAGAACAAATCTGGGCGAACCTATCATGCGGCCTTGAATACCTTCCGGATGCCTGACCTCAAACCCGTGGTGGAATACGGCTTGACCAAGACCACCATTGAGCGTGACAGCCGTCAGATGGTTCACTTGGACCTCACCAATGTGAATGAGGTCCTGTACGAGGGGGTGCGAATCTCCCCCATCCTGGCCGCTGATTCTCAGATCTTAGCCGCAACAAGGCTGGCGGCGGTCTCCCTCACCGATTTGGCCATGGAACTCACACAACGTGCTGGAGTTCTCCAACCAGTGTTGGATTCAACTCCGGAACTGGCAGTTTTTGGCGGCGGGGTGAAGATTGACACACACCTTTTCTTCGCTCAATCAAAACCCAATGACCAGATCGCTTACTCGATTCCCCTAACCTTCCGCGAGGGGAAGGAAAAAGGGGCCCTCCAGATCCTTCAATTTAAAGACAATAAATCCGGTTCGTTGGCAAAGACCAAGCCCGCTCTTTACCGGATAACGGACCTCTCGCTGGCCGCTAAGGTTTCCGAAGCTAACCTATTGGTCTGGGCCACCTCGCTCCACACTGGTGTGCCCGCGCAGGGGGTTTCCCTGCTGGCTTCGGATCGCCGGGGGAATGTGTTTTTCCTGGGAAAGACCGGTAGCGATGGGAGCCTTTTCATCTCAGAAGGGACCGAATTTCCCAGTTTCTGTTTTCCTCGTGAGAATGAAACCCCAGCCCTCGCGCGTGCCATAATAAACCTTAGTTCTCTCCGGCGCCTTGTGGCCGCCACCGCACAAGATTGTAACCTCCTAGACCTCTCGAACATCCGGATAAATGTCAAACAGGATTCGGATTCCATACCGGAGGATGTGTGTGCGTTCAATCCTGGCCTCAAGGCCCACCTCTTCACCGAGCGCGGGGTCTACCGTCCCGGCGAAACCGTCCGCTTCAAAGCGACCCTACGCGAGTTCCGTGAGGGAGTAATTGCGGTTCCAGGGATTGATTCATGCACTTTTGAGATCCTCTCGCGGGATGATGAAGTCGTTCATGTGACAAGCGCCGCTCTCTCTGAGTTCGGCACCGTCCATGGGGAATACACGGTTCCCACGCATGCCTCTGTTGGGTACTACACCCTGCGGGTGAAGATCCCGGGGCAATCCCTGCCGGTTAAGCATATCGCATTCCAGGTCCAGGAGTTCCGCCCGCCACGGCATCATGCCGAAATCCGTTTCCGCCGTGAGAAACGGACTACCGGGGAGTATGTCAACCAAACTCGTGAGGAGGAGATCCTCGTGGCCACCCTGGCGGGACGCTATTATGCGGGTGGCCCCCTCAAACATGGGCAAGTACGCTGGAAGATCTTCTCGACCACGACCGCCTACTCCATGGATGAATACCCACACTTTACCTTTGGCTATGGGGATAACGGATCGAGTCTCTTTAACGAATCGGGCGAATCCATTCTCAATGAATCCGGAGAGGTGGAGGTCCGGCTGCCCTTGAGCAAGGAGGTCTTGGCGGGACGTCATGGCCTACGGTTCTCGGCCACTGTCATCGATTTCGATGGACGGACCGCCACACAAGATGAGAACTACAGTATTCGTCCCGATTATGTGGTTGGGATTTCAACACCACCTGAGAGCGTCCACAAAGGTCATAGGGTTCCCTTCAAGGTTATCGTGCTCGATAAAGACCGGAAGCAGGTCAACGATGGCATGATCGATCTTCAGGTTATGGATCAGACTGGTTTTTATGTCCGTAAACGGAATGATGAGGGGAATCCATTCTGGTCATGGGAGGAGATGTGGATCAAGAACTGGAATGACTCCGGTAGGATCAAAGATGGCTCCGCTTCTATGGAGGTTCCCTTCAACGATAATGGCAATTTCCTGGTTGAATGCATCTACACGGGTGCGGACGGAAATGAATACCGGTCGGGAACCACTTGTTTTGCCAACAGTTATGACCAGGATTGGGAACTTGGCGAGGAAGACCGTGGCCCGCTCATGGGCGATATCCAGATCCAGTGTGACCGGGCCGAATATGGAGTTGGTGATACGGTTGAGCTCCGGCTTCTGAGTCCGGAGCCATTGACCTCCTGTCTACTCTGCGTGGAGCGTGAAGGAGTTTTGGAATATCACCTTGTGTCAGTCGATCAAGGGGTGGCCCGGATTCAAGTGCCGGCCTCTTTCCTTCCGAATGTCTATCTGACTGTGCTGGGAGTGATTGGACGAGGTGATTTCCCAGTTTATCAATCGCAGTATGACAAGGAGGCGCCCCGCTTCTACTGTGGCAAGACCAGCCTCAAGATCAAGGCCTCTCATGAGTCCCTCCAGGTATCTATCGCCCCGGATCAAAAGGACCTGAAATCACTTCCTGGCGCCACCATGACTCTCGGTTTGAAGGCCACCAACAGTGCCGGAGCGGGAGTTGAGGCTGAACTGGCGGTCGTGGTTGTGGATGAGCAGGTCCTGGCCTTGACCGCTTATGAGACTCCCAACCTCTCCGATCTTCTCCGGTATGTCTTTCCTGATTCGGTGAGTACTTTAGAGGGACGGAAAGATTTACTGCTCCAAACCCCCTTCGAGGACATCCTGAATGAGCCCCTGACCGGTGGTGGTGGCGAAGCTGGGAGTAGAGTGGGGATCCAGTTACGTGAGGACTTCAACCCCACAGCCTACTTCAATCCCACTGTCCAGACCGGCCCCGATGGGAATGCCACTGTCGTTTTTGACCTCCCTGACACCATGACCACCTACCGGGTGTATGTCATCGCCTGTGACAAGGGTGAACGCTTTGCCTCAGCGGAACGGCCGCTTCTTGTGGTCAAGGATTTCTGCCTTGAACCTGGAATACCACGTTTCCTGAACAAAGGCGATGAGATCTCCTTTTCCATGGCGGCCTTCAACAAAACTGGTCAGGAGAATCCTATCTCCTTCCAGGTTCAGTCAGATCCGGAGATTTCTATCAGCTCTCCCTCCCAGAACTATGTGGGCAAACCCTATGACCATGTTCTTCTTCCAGTGACCGCCAAGGCCCTCAAAGGGGGAGAACCGAAATTGACCTTCACGGGTACGCTGGGTGAACTCAGTGATGCGGTACGTGTTCCGCTTCCCATTCACTCCGGATATGCGCGCCAGAGTGAGAGGGTCTTCAAAACTCTTTCCACCGCGGGTTCTCTTGAATACCGTTTTCCTTTCGACACCGCCACCATTCCAGTGCAGGAACTCTCGAACAAGGACCTTTCGTTCGTTCTGACCCTGTCGGGATCTCCCTTCCTGAAACTTTCGGGTGGCCTACGGTACCTCCTTCAGTATCCCTATGGCTGTGCCGAACAGACCAGTTCAGGCGTGCTTCCCTTGGCCGCGCTTCGTACCTTGATTGTGGATGGGCTGGTTCCAGGCATCACCCTGGAGGAGACCGATGAGTATCTGAAGAAAGGGGTCAGCCGCCTGTTGAGTATGCAGACCAGTGAGGGAGGCTTCGCTTACTGGCCTTCGAGTTACCAGGTTTCGAACTGGGCCACTCTCTATGCCTCGTTGGCCTTGGTGACTGCCCGGGATTCCGGTGTCCCGGTCGATGAGGAGGCCATCGATCATGCCTGTGGCTACATCACCTCCCATTTGCTCTCCAGTAACAGAGACAACGATATGTGGAGACACACCGAGGGAGTGGCCGCCTACATCGTGAACAAAAACAAAGGTCTTTCCGCAGGGAGCATGAAAGAGCTTTTGAACAAGAGTGGTGAATATTCACGTGAGTGCCGGTTGTTAGTTCTTCTCGCCGCCGGTGAGAGCAAGGTTATCCCGCGTGAGGAGGTGACCAAGCGATTGAAGGAGGAACTTGGCAAGCCCGCTGGGAATGAGGACCACAGCCCATTCAATGCTTCTTCGCGTGAAAGTGCAGTGGCCCTGTTGGCGTGCGCGCAGTTGCTCGAACCAACCCTCGAGGCCAGAGGTGACCAACTCGCGGCGGAATTGTTGGAGCATGGCAAAGGCGAGGGGCGTTGGAACTCGACCAGTGATACGGGCTGGGCGCTCCTGGCGCTGGGTGAGCACTTCAAACACACCAAATTTTCTGAGGGGAAGGTCAATGGGCATATCGAACAGCCTGGCTTGGCTCCCCAACCATTCTCCATTGAGGGCATTGATTCGCCAGCCTTGAATCTTGACCCAGTGAAATTCCTGGCCGATCCCAAGGTGGCGGTCTCGTTGGATAGCAGCGCGGCCATCTTCGCCCAGTTGGAAGTAATCTACCCGCGCATGGACTTCTCTCAGGCCGGTGGCGGCGAGGGCTTCGAGATCCACAAAGCCATCGAGAACACCGCCGGAACACCAGAAATCCATATTGGTGATGTGGTCAAGGTTACAATCACACTGACCCCGGTGGATAAGGATCCCCATTACCTGGTGTTAGATGATCCTCTGCCAGCGGGTTTAGTGGCGATCAACTCATCTCTAGCATCCGAGGAGCCGGTGGAGAATCTCAACGAGGATGACCGTTTCAGCTATTGGGAGAGCGATGGCTTCTACCGTCTGATTCCCAACCATTTCGAATTCCGCGATGACCGGGTATTAGTGTTTCGAGATGACCTCTGGAACCAACAGTTCCAATACAGTTACTATGCCCGTGCTGTCTGCGCCGGATCGTTCCGGATTCCACCCACCAAGGTGCAGCTGATGTATCACCCGGAACGTTGTGCCTACACTCCGGAGACCCGGATTGAAATCAAGGAACGGTAGAGGAGCTTCCGCTTCAAAGGTGAGATGAAACGAATCCTGCAAGTAGTACTGCCCAGTTTCAACGAAGAGGTGGCGCTCAATCGTCTGTTCCCCCAATTCGAGCAGCTCAGCCAAGTGCTCGATGAGGAGGTACGTTTGCTGGTGGTGGATGATGGCAGCTGTGACAGGACTGCCACAGTCGCGAGTGAGTGGCGCGGGAAGATTCCCGTCTCGCTGATCAAGTTTCCCCACAACCGTGGTTATGGGGCCGCGCTGGAGGCGGGGGTGCGGGCTAGCGCCGAGGAGCTCGGCGCGGGAGACCTGATCGCCACCATGGATGCCGATGATACCCATCCCCCACTCTATCTCCAATCGATGGTATCCACCTTGGACTCCCAGAATCTTGATGTGGTGATTGCTTCCCGGTATGCCCCGGGAGCTAAGGAGGAGGGGGTCTCCTGGGACCGCCGTCTACTTTCACGGGGGGCGAGCTTCGTTTACCGTTGGGCCTTCCATCTCCCGCAGGTGCGGGATTACTCCTGTGGCTACCGGTTATTTAAAGCGGAACTGATTCAACATGCCCTCCAACAACGTGGCAGCCTCGGTCTTGGCTCTGGCTTCTATGCCACCGGCGAGCTCTTGCTCCGGTTAAGGGAGGAGACCAGTGCCTTTGGCGAGGTCCCCTTCGAACTCCATTACGAACGTAAACCCACGGCCAGTAAGATGCCCAAGGTCGCAACGGTACTGGGAACCTTACGGTTCCTGTGGCGGGTGAGGAAGAGTCTGTAGAGTGGGGCTGGCCCCACCGGGAGGGGAATGGAAAACTGTAATATAGATTTTACATGATGTATAAAAGGTTATCGAAGGTATTTTATGTAAACTGTATTACGAGTTCCTCTGGTTTATTAAATTCACAACGACTCGTATAAGAATATCTTTATCTTCTGGACGGCTCTCCGCCATGAGAAGTGTCATCGCCACTAAGGCGTTATCTCCAATTCGTTTGGTCCCATCAGTTCGGTAAAGGATTTGGTTCTTCGATATAAACCAGAGGAAAAGTGTTGCGGCGATCCTTTTATTCCTGTCCTGGTTCAGCCTGAATCCGACAAACTGGGGAGAGAAATAAGCAACTTACG
>CAYRBI010000064.1:0-29470 GCA_964422415.1 uncultured bacterium
CCATCTCAATGATTGTGGCCCGCATGGGCATCGCCCCCACCCTTGGGGGTACTCAGAGCCAGCAGGAGCACGCGCGCTCCCGAAACGACGACTGGATCTCCCTCCTTCAAACCCTCGAGGATTTCAACCGATTCCGAGTTCTGGATCCCGGTCTTGACCACACGCTTACGGAAGTGTTCCCCCTCATCAACAAAGACCACCCTTTGGAAAGAGTCGGTCACAAGGCTGGCCTTGGGAACCGAGAGGATATCCTCATGAACCTCCAGCGGGACACTGACACTGGCCGCCATATGCTCACGTAGAGGGAGCCCCTCCAGGTTCTGAACCTCAAGTACCAAGTGAGCCTTGCGGACATCCGGTTCAATGGTGGTATCGAAGAAAGCCACATGTCCCTCGATGGCCTGGCCATCCAGCCCGGTGAAACGGATGAGCATCTGATCACTGCTACGGGCGAGGACGCGGGAGATATCCGATTCAGCCACCTCCGCCTCCACATACACGGTGCGGTAGTCCATAATCCGTAGAATGGCCTCAGCAGCGTTCAGGCTGGACTGGCGGGTCACCTGGATCCCGGTAACCAAACCAGGTTTACCGGCGGTAAGGACCAGTTTGTCTGTCAGCCGTGAGAGGTTGCCTTTTGAGAGCTCGCCGACCAGCCCATGATTAAAACCGAGCGAGGTCAGATTCTGGGCTGCTGCCTGTGCATCATTGTTAGCAACAATCCCCTTGTAATCGTTCTCCTGTAGCTGGCGGCGGATCTCCGGTGGTAACGCTCCCTGGGGAACCTGGATGTTGATCTCTCCCGCCTCAATTTTTTTTGTGAATTCCGGGTCAAGGCCATAAGCGAGGGCCAAGGCCCGCTTGGCATCGAGTGTCGCCACCGCCGACTTGAGCTCGCCGCGTTTGACATTCACATCACGCCGGGCAATCGCCTCACTTCCAGCCTTGTCCAAGAGAGTCACTTCATCGCTGAGCCGTTCTCTTTCAGCTGCGGCCACCCGGATCTCTCCCAGCAGCTGCACCACCTTCGATTCGCCTTCCGCAACCAGCAGATCATGCGCGGCGGTCAGCTGAGTCTTCTCATTGAAGGCAGCCAAGATGGTCTTCTGCCAATCCAGGGCGGAGGGTACCACCAGGGTGACCAATGGTTGGCCTACCTCGACCATCTGCCCTTGTTGCACATGGATCTCGTTGACCATGGCGGGAACCGGGGCACGCAAATCGGTCACATCGCTGGGACGTGGACGGACCCAACCATACAGATCCAGTGTTAGAGCGAGCTTTCCCTTCTGAGTTGGCTCCACCTTGAGCCCCAGTGGAGTTCGCATTTCCGGGGGAACCTCGACCACTCCCGTTTCACCCGCAGCTTCAGAGTGGGCGTGAGCCTCTCCTTCAGCACTCTCGGCTTCATGGTCGTGACCGGCTTCGGCTCCCTCGGCGGCATGGTCATGACCCACTTCGGCTCCCTCAGCTTCATGTTTGTCAGCTTCAGCACCCTCGGCGGCATGGTCATGGCCCGCTTCGGCGCCTTCACCTTCATGGTCGTGGCCCGCTTCGGCGCCCTCCGTTTCCTGATGCGAAACCGCCTCTTTCTCTCCGGAGGATTGGGCATCGTGTGAATCTTGCGCCACGGCAAATAAATCAATGCCTGGATGTGACTGGCTCAGGGCCACGATCACGAGTAAAACTGTTATAAAACTCAAGGGAATGAGCAGAAATCTCCTTACCCTGCCCTTGTAAAGTTGTGTGATCACAATGGATCGCATGGAACAACTCCCTTCGGTAAAAAAACTTGGTTTGGCAACACAAATACCCGCGCCAATGGCGGACCCCGGACCCTGTCCTCTTGAATGGAGAACTCACACCCGGGATGCAAGGCACCCCGGTGGTGGGTACATGGGTGATCCGTGGAATGCGGGGAAACTCAGATCAAAAGAGAACTGTTGGAGAGGAAAAGAGGTCCCGGAGGAACTTCACAATAGAGGGATTGATGATTTACCAGTCTGAAGGCCTGAATGGTCAGGCTGGCAAGAGGAGCACCACACAGCGCATAGACTGGTGGCGCTACCAGCATCGGTTTCGATTGGGTTTTGGCTACATCAGGATGGTGCCCATGGCAATGTGTGGCTTGGGAACCATGCGACCCCTCCTGTGCACAGGAGGAACCAGGGTGGTCTCCTTCCTGTTCACAGGAGGCATGAGTCAATCCCGACAGGTCATGTTCTGGAAACACATGATGCCAGTAGTCCACCAAGGGGTGGGCGACTGTCACATGGAAAGAGAACGCCAACCAGGAAACGGCTGTATAAAGAGCCAAGCCACGCATCATCACAAGGAATTGTCCGGGACAGAGGAATCCATGTCAATGGAAGGGGGAGACAGTAGCCCCCCCTCATCCTTGCTAGTCTTTGCCTTCCATAATTCTGGCGCGCAGGACCTGGGTCAGCCGGGCGGTTTCCTTGCGCAGGGATTGCAGTTCGGAGAAGTCGAGTTCGTAGTCAACAATGTTGCGTGAGATGTCATCCTGTTCCCATTGCGTGCGGATGAGGTGGTTGAGTTTTTCGTTGAGCAGTGTATCCACCTCGGCCAACTCGGGGGGAGTCAATCCACGCCGCCGGACCTCCGCGGCGGTGGCTTTCAGAAGCAAGAGGAAGCGGGCATCCTCGGCTCCATCCATGAAGGCGAACCAGCGCCGGCTGGGGACCAACTGGGAGCCATCATAGTACATGTCGCCATACCCCGATGATGAAAAGGCAGTCCAGAGGTCATCCCCTTTGTTGGGGGAAACAAAAACCCAATGACCAGTCCCCACCAGCCCCATTGAGAAAGCGGTCAGGCATTGGGCACGATAGTACCCCAGTGGCAGGAGTGTCTTCACATCTCCCGGAGCCTCATAACTCCACAGCCAGTCTTGGGTCTCATGAAAGAAATTCACAAGGTCCGGCTCACGCCGCAGAAGGGCCAGTTCGGGGGACCAGACATCCACATCATCCACCAGGTCCTGGAAGAGAGCGCGGCTGACACCTCCCGCTGGGTTGGCATAGATCTGAATCTCCGGGCAGACCTCCTTGGCGGCGGTCACTCTTTGCGTGAAAACCGCCACATCCCCGAAGAGGCCCGGTTCATCCATGGGGTAATACGCCCAGCGTGAAAGCGGCCAGCCCTTCTCCGCCAGGTGAGCCGCCAACTCACGCATGGTGTTTTGCAGGCCCTTCTTCCAGGCTGGACTGTACTCCTCCACCTCTGGAGGAGTTCCCACACCCGGTCCGCCAAAGAGTAGAATTGCCTTATTGGGATCAAGGAGATCAAGTTGCTGATCGAGCGAAGTCCAATCCGCCTTTCCAGTCAGGTTCCCATCTTGATCGCAGCTCCGTCCAGGAGCATTCGCCAGCCATACTGTCATCCCTTGTTCAAGGAACTGCTGAGCTACCCCGGGTTCACCGGTCAGCTGCTGGAGAGAAAGGGGGTTGGCCCAGTTGCAAATGGAAAACTCAGGGGCATCCACGAGGTTCACCGGGGCCACCTCCACGGTGATGTTCACGGTCGTGCGGTCTGTCTCCACCCCAATGGGAAGAATCTCGAGGGGGATCTCATGCTGACCAGGAGTCAGGTTCTTGGCTGAAACATCGATCCAGAGTGTCCGGGTTTCGCCCGGAGCGAAGTGCAACGTGTGCGATTGGCCAATGAGGGCGAGTGCATCGGGTATGGGATCCCCCACCTTCTGGGGTACCGGAATCACCTCGCGTAAAGTCAATGGACCTTGGAGGGGGGGACGGAACTGGATATCCGCAGCTTCGGGACGCAGATTGGTGACAGCCAGGGCGAGATGCCCGGATTCGCCCTGACAGGTCCAGAGGGAAATACCTTGAGCCGTCTCGAAGGTGTTATTCCAGGGATTCGCATCCGCCACGATAGAGAAACTCGCCCGTATCGAAGATTGAACCAACGCGCTCAAATGAAGAACTGACTCAACCGTAACATGGAAGCCATGGACTTCCTTGATCAGGGGATCCCGCTCCGGAAAGGCCTGGGATTCTACCCGCCCAGCCAGTTGACTGATGTGTGCCAACTGCCCCTCCAGGACAGCGGTCTTTTCAAACAGGAGACGGCTCGCGGCTGGGCGTGTACTTTCAACTTGAGAGGCCACCAAGAGCACTTTCTCTTTGGCTTCCTCTAGCCAAGCCTCGAGAGTGGCTACCCCCGCATAGGAAACCTTCAGTGTTCCTCTCGCCACGGGTTTCGCGGGATCGGAGGTCTCATTCCACTGGGTTACCGTGATCGTGTATTCGCCGGGACGGGTACAATTATATTGAAGGAAAGCGGGATCATTCTCCTTGAGCAGTCGCCGTTGGACCTCGCCCTGGGTATCAGCCATAGAGATTTCCCAGAAAGAATCCGGAGATGGTGACCGGGCCTCCAGCCCCAGCCAATTCTCGCCTGGCAAGACCGGCCCCTTCTGTGTCAGTTTCAAAACCTCCGCGGGTTGAGCCGCTGGGGAAATGGTCTTGGGTCTGGCCGTGGATGGCACAAAGCCAGTCCGGGAGGAGTCATGACGCTTCGTGGGCCAGGGAGCTAAGGCCTCCGCCTTCGCTCCCATCCGGTAGAGGTCAATCCCCGCCGAGGAAATGAGTATCATCTCCTGGTTCCCATCCCGGTCGAGATCACACACGGTAGGCGAATAACCCTTGCTATTTACGAGGGGGTAATCCGCGAGGATCTTGCCATCGCGGCCATCCAGGATGAAAAAGGACTTCCCTTGTGAGTTAGCGGACCGGCAGACAGCGAGGACTTCTACATGGCCATTCCCATCTACATCGACGATGTTCTGTGGAAACATGTAACCATGCCCGCCAGTGGTAGTGCGCCACAGTTCCTTTCCATCTCCACCAATGGCATACAAGGTGTTGGCGCGGTCACCAAAAAGCACTTCAGGTGTCCCATCCTCATTGAGATCCCCCACTGAACACGAACCATATCCATGTAGATTCGTTTTGACATCCCAGCAAGGAGTTCCATCCAAGGCATGGAGGGCATACACCCGTGAATCCGCCGCGTTGAAACTGGTCGAATACACCGCCTCGGAAAGGCCATCCCCATCAAGGTCCGCTAGGGCGGTGTAGCTCCGGCCATATTTGTCAGTGGATTTACCCTTGTGAATCCACTTCACATTTCCATCATAATCGAGGCAGATGATCCGGCCCGACTCGGTGCCATACACAATCTCCGGCTTGCCATCACCATCCACATCTCCCACTGAACATTGCCCGCCACGGTAGGGATCAGAGCGGATCCGCCAACGCAATACTCCAGATCCAGAAAGGCAAGTCATCCAGCCGGCATCATCGCTGATGAGCACCTCCGCAGCCTTGTCCCCATCCAGATCGGCCAGTGTGGGCCCCTTCCAGGCGCCCACCTCACCCGGTAATGGATACCGCCATAGGATCTCTCCCTTGGCACTCAAGGCACACACCCCGGTGGACCCCGCCACGGTAGCAATCTCCGCCTTGCCATCACCATCCAGATCTCCCGCCGCCAGGGGCCCCCCGATCCTTGCACCAATCCTGGTGGTCCAGCACGTTTCTCCCTTGCCATTCAGAAAGGTGACACTGCCATTCTCCAGCAGAACAACCAGCCCCTCGGGCGCATTCAAACTGGGGTAGACCACAAAGGTCTCACCCGCTTGCACGGGAAGAGGAAAGGAAACCGCTGGAGACAGCTTCTCTGGGAACGCATACGAAGTCACTGAACAGATAATCGATAGTGCAATGACCAGATACAGGGATCTACTCTTCAGCATCAGGCAGCCTCCCAAAAAAAAAGGATGTAGTGATGACAGGACTCAGGCAGCAAGCCGCCGGGTCAACGTGAATAGCGGTAGATGTGCACACCCAGCCCCTCGTAATCCTCCTCGAAGGAGCCGGATGAAAGATCCACGGTACGGTTCTCGCCCACAACCACTAATGTCTTCGCGCCATCGAAAACACCCGGCAACGCAGAGAACTGGACACGAGCTGGATCGACTGAAGCATTTACGGAAAACAGGGTTACTGCCTCTGGAGTCTCGGTGATCAGGCATTCGATACCTTTATCGATGGAGTAGCCCCGCTCGCGGTAACGAATCGCGGGCGCGTCCTGGATATGTCCTCCCAGAATGGCGTCCTCGCGATCACGGACTTCATGGAGCACTTTCGAGAGGTTGGTGAGAAAGTCTTTGTCTCCGCCATAATTGAGCCCCCATACAGTGACTCCATTGACTCCATGCACAATGGCCTGGAAGGCCATGAAGCGAAGCTGGAGATAGGAGGGATAGACAATGCGATCCGGGATCTGCTCCTCTTTCTTACGCAGTCCCTCCCAGGCAAAGCCCTGCAGCACCACAAAGACCGGATGCCCCTCATAGGCCACCTGCCTCATCTTGTCCACATAGTCTCCGATGCAGGCTGGAGAGGTATCCGCGAAATCAGTCTGGCGTGCGATTCCTCCAGCGAACGGCGGCTGGATAATCGCATACATCTTGTCGAGAACAGGCGGAACAACCGGATAGACATCGACACACAGGATATCCGCCGCCTGGTTGTACTTGCGCAGAGTCTCCACCGTGTTCCGGGGGGCATGATTGAGGTAGACCGGATGGTGGGAATCAAGGCTTTTAAGATAACGGTACCCACGTGTCAGCGGTTCCGGCAACACCCGTGCAACCTCGGGGGTCTCATCAGTCCAAGCGGGTTCATCGACACTCTCCCAGATCAGAAGAGCGGGATGGTCCTTGAGTTTCTCCACTGTCCCACGAACCGCAGCCTCCTGGGCGGAAGCATCTGTTTCAGGGAAGTTCAAATCAAAGGAGTACCAGGTCATCAATCCCGCTTGCTGGCAGGCATCCCATTGCGCTTGGTCAGCTCCCACACGCAACAGGTTGAAACCCAGATCCGCCACCGCCTTTGGGTCACTCCCCTCAGGCCCCCCATAGGCTCCCACCACAAACACCGGCTTGCCATCCTTAACCAGAAAACCGCCCGGCCCGATGGTCACCTCCGCGCACTGTCCCATCATCACCTCCACGGCCAATACCAGCACGGCCAAGATTGCCCTTCCTGAATTCATCTGGAACAGACCTCCCTCGATGGTTTTTGGAAACACACACTATGGAATTATTCCCAAAGACGAAATCGTAAGCCTCTCCAGTGACTTTGCTACCCCAATCACCGGAATTGACGCCACGGCCGGATTCTCCGACCATGCGGGTAGTCTCATAACCTTACGATACGAGGTTCACTCCATGACACAGACAGTCGCTCAGCCCCAGTCCTCCCCTTTCGCTATCACTCAAGGTGTTTGGCCGGTCATGCCGACCACCTTCCTCGATAATGGCGAGGTCGATCTCTCCAAGATCCCTTCCATGGTGGATTTCTACCTCAATGCAGGTTGCGCCGGCATCTTCGCGGTGGCGGGATCCGGTGAGATGTTTCATCTCTCTCACCCCGAGCGGCTGGAGGTCGCCAAGGCCACTCTCAAAGCGGTCAAGGGACGGTCACAGGTCCTCGCGGGTGGCAACTTCGGCCCTGATTTCGAGACCCAGGTTGAAGAAGTCCGTCAGATGGCCGCCACTGGGGTCGATGTCGTGGTGCTGATCCTCTCCACCATCCCGCTGGAGTCGAAGCCCTGGACGGGAGAGGAGTTGACCGAGAGGGTACTAGAGCTCGCCAGCAAGGTGGACTGCCGTTTAGGAATGTATGAGTGCCCCAGCCCGGAGCACCGTACCCTTAGGCCCCAGGATGTGGCCAAGATCGCCGCGACAGGAAAATTCCACTTTCTCAAGGAGACCACCGAGGAGCGGGACAATGTAGCCGCCAAGGTCCGCGCGGCGGATGGCACCCCACTCAAGGTCTTCCCAGCGAGTATGAGAGTCTTCCTCCAGGAACGTATCCCCGGTGTGGGTGGCTTCAACGGCATCGTGGCTAACGTGGTGCCCGAAATCATGGTCAAGATTGACCGTCTCTCCAAGGATAGCCTGCCCTTCTCACAGGAGATCTACGCGGACATGGATGCCCTGGAGCATGGTTTCCTGAATGAACTCTATCCCGCTAGCGGCAAGGTTCTGCTTAATATGCGTGGCCTCCAACTCGGTATCCGCGCACGCGCTGGGAAGAACCCCATTCTAGACTCACAGCAGTTGGCTGCTTTGGAACCAATGAAGGGGCTGATGGAGAAACTACTGGCCAAGGTGTAGGAGCTCGATAAAAGAATAGAGACTGTGGGGACACACCAATGGAGTAGCGGATTCATTCACGTGAAGCACCCCGCCAATGAATTCGCTACGCCAACTCTTTTCCCACTAGTTCCTCCCTATCAAGAGTATACACTCACCAGATTGTAGAATGGTGAGCCTGTGTCCATGGCCCCAAGAGTTGATCTCCAAGGAGGCATGTGTCCGATGACAATCAGTCTGGTTCGCAGAGACTTTCTAAAGGTAGGAGCGGGTGCTTGTGCATTGTGTCTAGCGGGAGGTGGGCTTCTCAGTCGGAGCGCGGTGGCTGCTCCCGTGCTGATCAGCCCCGGCTGCCGTAAAAGTAAAGTCAAAGTCGCCAAGATCTATCTTGGCCGTCCCAATGCCCACTGGCCAACCCCGAAGATGGATATCAACGCCGAACGGCAGCGTTACGAAGATGAGTTCGGGCAGATGGGCGCCGAGTTCGCCGATGTCGATTTCGTGGTCAATGAGCTGGTCACCACCAAGGAGCAGGCCGACGCGCTCAAGGATAAACTCGCCGATGTGGATGGGGTGATGGCGATCCATCTCTCGATGGGGGCCCAAGGAATGATCCAGTCCCTTCTCTCCGCCGGTAAGCCCATGTTCCTGTTTGCCGCACCCTACTCGGGGCATGAGTGGACCATCTTTGGAAGTATGCAGAAGGAAAGCAAGGGACAACTCGATGTCATCCTTTCGAGCGATCTCCAACAACTCGCTGAGGGCATCCGCCCCTTCCGCGCCATCCACCATCTGCGCGAGGCCAAGCTCCTCAATGTCACCGAACGCCCCCCGGACACCGCCTTCCTCGATTCGGTCAAAGCCAAGTTCGGCACCACGGTGGTTCCAGTCAACCTGGCACGAATGATGGGTGTCTATGACACCATCCCCGATTCCGCCGCCGAGGCGGAAACCGAAGTGTGGATGAAGGGCGCAACAGAGGTGGTCGAACCTTCACGCGATGAGGTTTTCCGTTCCTGCAAACTCGCGTTGGCCTTTGAGAAGATCATGGAGGACGAGGAGGCGACCGCCATCACCGCCGACTGTTACGGCACCATGTACCGCAAGCTGCCAGCTTTTCCCTGCATCGGGTTCACACGCCTCAATGACATGGGGTTAGCGGGCCTCTGTGAATCTGATTTGACGGCCTCCATGACTTTCATGCTCCTCCAAAGTCTGACCGGACGTCCCGGCTTCATTAGCGACCCCACCATGGATGGAGACAGCATCATCCACGCTCATTGCCTGGGGTCACGGAAAATGGATGGCCCCCAAGGCGAAGCCGCACCCTATAAATTACGTACCATTATGGAACGTCAAGAAGGCGCGGTAGCGCAGGTCAAGATGCGTACGGGCCAGAAGGTGACCCAAGCGATCCTGGTGGGAACCGATCTGCTCCAGTACTGCACCGGCGAGATCACCGATACCCCCGATGTAGATCGCGGCTGCCGTACCAAGATCACGATGAAGATCGATGGTGACCCGGAGAGCCTGTGGGAAAACTGGTCAAATGGCCTTCACCGGGTGATCTGCTATGGAAATATCAGCAAGGACCTCAAGCGCTTCTGCGGGTACAAGGGAATCAAGTATGTAGATGAATCGGCGGTTGTATAAAGGTCACTCTCATCTGGCCCCGGAGTTGAACTCCGGGGCCTTGTAGGTTGTTCATGCTTCAACATGTTGGCCTCGTTCACACGATAATCTTGAGGTGAATCCACATGCTAAAGCATGAACAACCTACGGGTCCTCGCACGCTCAAGTGTGAGCTCCCAACGGGGGAGGGTGTCTCGTAAACAAGTTGGGTCTGTAATACCCTCGCTTTGTCCAACGCCTGCTCGCCGGGTTCAATATTTATTCACCACTACGGGGAAGCCATGCCCTACGTACAATTCGACCGTCACCAGATCATCTTCAAGTCGCTCAAGGAGCGGAAAGACCGTGCCTTCATCGAGCAAGATCATGTCCCACCCACGGAGAAACCCACGCCTTTCCCGGAGGTCAGCCAGCGGGTGATCGATGAGACCATCAGCCGTCTGGTGAAAGCCCGCCAGCAGGGCAAGTCACGGATGCTGACTTTCGGAGCGCACACGATCAAGAATGGTCTGAGCCCCGTCATCATCCAGTTGATCGAAGAGGGCTGGATCACCCACCTGGCCACCAATGGCGCGGGAATCATCCATGACTGGGAGTTCGCTTTCCATGGCAGTAGCAGCGAGCATGTGGCGGAAAATGTGACCCGTGGTATGTTCGGAGTCTGGCAAGAGACCGGCTTCTACATCAACCTGGCCCTGGTGGTAGGGGCTTACCGTGGGATGGGTTATGGCGAGGCGGTTGGAGCCTTTGTGGAGAACGAGGGACTGGAGATCCCCACTGAGGAGGCGATCAAGGAAGCGGTTGTCTCGAACCTGGAGAGTAATCCCGGACAATCAGCAGCGGCGGCGGACCTGCTCGAACGAGTGCGTGAGTTCAATCTGGAGCCCGGCTGGCTGAGCGTACCCCACCCCTACAAACACTTTGGCCTGCAATCCGCGGCTTACCGTCTCAAAGTGCCCTTCACCGGTCATCCGATGATCGGCCATGACATTATCTACATCCACCCGATGAACCATTGCGCCGCGATTGGACGCACCGCGCAGAGGGACTTCCTCTGTTTCGCCAAATCCGTCTCCAACCTGGATGGGGGGATTTACATGTCCATCGGCTCGGCGGTCATGTCACCCATGATCTTCGAAAAATCTCTCTCCATGAGCCAGAATCTGGCGATCCAAAACAGCCAGCACATGGACAACCACTTCATGGTCATCGTGGACCTCGCCGAGTCTCACTGGGACTGGCAGAAAGGCGAACCACCCGAGGAGAATCCGGATTACTACCTGCGCTACAACAAGTCCTTCTCCCGGATGGGTGGAACCATGCGCTATGTCTCCGCGGACAACCGTGACTTCCTTCTCACCCTCTACCAAGGACTCGCCAAGGTCTAGCGGAAACAAACGCCCGGCGTGGAGGAGCGCACCCAGGATCAACTGGGAGTGTGTGCCCATTCTCCTGGCCTGCCTCATTCCGTTGGGGGTTTACTCATTGACCCTAGCCCCGTCGGTCACGTTGGAGGACTCGGCGGAATACTGCGTGGCGGCTTGGACATTGAGCCCAGCTCACCCGCCAGGATCGCCCACCTGGGTGCTCCTGGCCCACCTGACGAAATACATCCCGCTGGGTACCTTTGTCCAAAGGACCAATTTCCTTTCAGCTGTGTGTATCTCTCTGGCTTCCCTGTGCCTATATCTGTTTATCCAACGGACCATTCACCGCTGGGAGGTGGCTCTGTCCGCTGCGCTCATCGCGGCCTTCTCACGCTGTATCTGGGGGCAGGCGGTGGTGACTTACAACTACAGCCTGAACCTGATGATGATTCTGCTGTGTCTGGTGTTGGCTCAACAGTGGCGCGAAACGGGTAAGGTTTCCTGGCTGGCGGCAGTGGCTTTCTGTGGTGGCTTGGGGGTAGGGGTTCATCACCTCTTTATCCTCTTATCACCGGTCATCCTGGTGTATGCGCTGTGGGGGAAGTGGCGTCAGGTGTTCCAGCCGAAAACTCTGTCCTTATGTCTAACGGCTCTCTGCCTGGGACTCTCAGTCCTCACCTTTCTCCCCATCCGTATGGCCCAACACCCACCCATCCAATGGGGTGCCATCAACTCCTGGGCGAGTTTTTGGGAGTACTTCTCCAGGCAGATGTACAAGGAAGCCGAAGGTGGCATCTGGTATTCAGGAAATCCCCAGGATGCCCTCCAGTTCGGCCTAGCTTTTCTAAAAGGACTGCCACGCGAACAGGGAGGATTGCTCTGCCTGTTCGCTCTACCGGGAATCTATCAGTGCTGGAGGAAATACCGAGGTCTCTGTGTGATTTTCGCTTCCATGGCGGTGCTGAATGTCCCTGTGCTCCTGGTGACAGGGGGCTCGCAGTTCACCCCCACCTCCGAGTACATCAACCGCTTGTATTACCTCCCGGCCACCGCCGCGCTGGCCACCTTCACCGGGATGGGGTGGTGGATGGGCGCCAGATGGGTGGTCGGGTTGGCTCATGGTTGGCTGACTAGATCCGCGCATGACCTCACCCCTAAATCCCCTCTCCTAAAAGGCGAGGGGACTTTTCGCTCCCCCTTCGCCTTGGGGGAGAAGGGGGATGGGGGGATGAGGTTCGGTTTTGTATTGCGAGCATTCATCCTCAGCGCCCTTTTGCTCCCGCTCGCACTTAACTGGAAAGCCTGCGACCGTTCAGATTACAGAATTGCGGATGAGTATGCACGGAATCTACTCCGTTCGATTCCCTCCGGGTGCGCGGTCTTTCCACTCACCAATAACGAGACCTTTCTGCTGGCCTATTGCCGTTTTGTTGAGGGCAACCCACAGGCCTGGCTCCTGGACACCCGTTTTGGCTGGGATGTCAATGATGTCCCCAAGGGGTTGTTAACCACCTGGGATGTGGGCAAGAGCTCCCCCCATCCCATCCCCGATGTGTTCAAAGAGGGCGAGGCCTTCCCATTGAATATCCTGTACCTGCTCCAGAATGAGACGAAACCTCCGGGATTGGAGCAATTCAGGAAAATGCAGTTGATGGAATACACGATCCGCCAAGGCCCGGAGGAGTTCCCTTACTTGAGCCCCTTCGAACGTATGATCTTCGCCTCCTATTCAGCCTATTATGTGGGACTTGGCGCGCGCTATCACCTGGAGGGGCAAGTTGTGAAGAGGGATCAAGCCTGGGAACGGGCGGAGAGCCTGAACCCGGATGATTCCTATTGTGACTACCTCCTGGGACTGGTGTATGAAGAATCGAAAACCCATTCCAACGAGGAGGCGCGCCATCACTACCAGAAGGCGCTGGATGAATATGGTATGGTCTATGATCCACTCGATACCCGGTTCTATGGAGTCGATGAAAAGAGGATCCGGGAACGATTGGGAAGAGTGGAATAACGATTTCAATCGCGGGATATGTGTTTGAATCACGGAAGTGATGGAGATATTGAAGGAACACGGAAGAGGACGGATGGAGTTGCTCCGTTTTCCAGGAATATGCATAGTTTCCACGATTCACAAACAGCCTCAGATCCGGTTATTTATGAAAAGCTCATTTTCTAGCACAAGGAGACTGCATCAAATGAAAAGAATCCCCATCCTTCTGACCGTTGTTCTCTTCATCTTCAGCGGGTTCGCGGCTCCCCTTGCCGCCGAGGCTCCCAAAACCGCACCAGACCCGGGGCTGCTCCCGCGTATGCATTCGCATAACGATTATGAACACCCCATCCCGCTGATCGATGCCTTGGAGCAGGGCTTCTACAGTGTGGAGGCGGATATCTGGCTGGTGGAGGGCGAGCTCCTGGTCGCACACAACAAGGGGGCTTACAAAGGGTCTCTCAAGGAACTCTACCTGGATCCACTCCAGGAGCGGGTGACCAAGAAGGGATCGGTCCATGGAGATGGCAAGCCCTTCCTGTTGTGGATCGATATCAAAGATGAGCGCCCCGAACTGAACACCGCGCTCGAAACGCTGCTCGCTCATTATCCCATGTTAACCGTCAACAATGATGGAAAGGTGCAGGAGGGGCCAGTCACACTCATCCTTACCGGGGATCTCACCTCGAAAACCCGCCATGTAAATTCCTTCTCCCCATGCCACGCTTGCCGCGATGGACTTTATTCACCCGATGATCCTAAAGCGGACAACCATTGGAAGTGGATCGCCTTGAACTGGGGAAACTTCTTCCAATGGAAAGGCGAGGGCGAAATCTCTCCGCAGGAGAAGGCGAAGCTGGTCTCCCTCTTGGCTGATATCCATGCCAAGGGTCGCAAGGTCCGTTTCTGGGCCAACCCCGATATGGAGTCCTTTTGGAAACTGGGAATCGAGACTGGGATCGATCTGATCAACACCGACCGGCTCGAGGATCTGCATGACTACATGGTGGGATATCAGCCGTAGACCTCTCTTGCAGCCTGCAAGCGAAAGAGCCATGCTATCCTATTATATGAACCTGTTTCTCAGAGGAGGAATTACCCCGTGCACCGTTTGATTGTTTGTCTTGCCATCCTGGCCTTTACCCTATCCCCATCCTTCGCTGGAAAGGGAACCAAGGAAGAGCCCTGGATCATCGGAATGTCGCAATGCAACCTGGGCGAGCCTTGGCGTGTCCAGATGAATGCCGATCTCAAGCGTGCCGCCGCGGCACATGACAACATACAGGCCGAGTTTAAAGATGCCCAGAATGACTCTTTGCGGCAGAGGGCTCATGTCGAGGAGTTCACTGCCCAGAAGGTGGATGTCTTGCTGGTTTCACCACTCGAGGCAGCGCCCTTGACCCCACCCATCCAGAAGGCCTTCCAGGCAGGCATTCCGGTGATTGTGCTGGACCGTAAGGTCATCGGCGATGATTACACTTGCTTTATCGGTGCCGACAACAAGCTCATTGGAGAGATGGCCGGCAAATGGATCGCGGAAAAACTCAAGGGAGCCGGAATCTTGGTGGAGCTCAAGGGCCTATTGACCTCCACCCCTGGTCAGGACCGTCACTCCGGATTCCGTAAAGGAATCGAAGGCACGCAGATCCAGATTCCTTTCGAGGCCGATGCGAAATGGCTGGAGCCGAATGGACGCAAGGAGATGGAGTCCGCCTTGGCCACCAATCCGAAGATCGATGTGGTCTATGCGCACAATGACCCCATGGCGCATGGCGCATACCTGGCGGCCAAGGCCACCGGACGCGAGAAGGACATTGCCTTTGTTGGCATCGATGCCCTGCCCCAGGAGGGGATGATGTATGTCAAGCAGGGCATCCTCGCCGCCACCTTCCTCTACCCCACCGGCGGCGCGGAAGCCATCGATACCGCCCTCAAAATCCTCGCGGGCGAGAAGGTTCCCAAGGAAATCACCCTCGATACAGTCTGCATCACCAAGGAAAACGTGGACGAATTTCTCAAGAAAGCCAGCGGAAAGTAAGAAACCTATCCCCTCCCAGGGGGGAGAGACAAAACGATTGTGCCGGGGCGCGGTCAATCGCGCCCCGGCAATTCATCCTGAAGAAATACCGGTTCCTCCAGAAAGACCTCCAGACCCCGCTGTGAGGCGGATTGATAAATCCCTTCCATTGCAGAGATAAAATCCTCCTCACCACTCCACAAAGGGACTCTTCCAAGTCTCTTGGGAAGCGCGGCGGAAATGGGGGGAATCGACACATCGCCATAATAAACACCCTTCCCTGTCTTTCCTCCCCAAAAAGATCCGGGATCGATTGGGAGCGGCTCACGGGCGCTCAGAGGATGACCGGCAAGCTGAGATGACGTGACCTCTTTCAAGGGCTGATCATCCAAGCCACCGAGCAATCCCATGAGACCCTCCCGGTCCATGCCACGCAATCTGAAGATCAAGAATGGATCGCGGTCAAACTCCTCTCCGAGAAGATAGTAAACCGCCGCAATGTGTTTACAGGGGTTCGACCAGTCGGGACAAGAACAATCCGTTTGCAAGTCTTTGACCTTCTCTGGAAACAGCGAGACTCCCGTTCCAGTAAAGGCTTCCTCGATGTTGTCTGGCATCTCTCCCGCTAGAAGTTTCGCCATGAAGATGGCCTGATTCGAGAGCGCCTCAGCCACCTTTTGCCATTCACCCAGTGAAAGTGTTGTGACCTGAATCGCAACCCTATAGGGTTCTCTTCGAGAACCTTGGACTTGGGCTTTCACCATCCCTTGTTCGATCTGGACCGACAACACCTGCCCGTGCCGGGCATAGGATCTTCCGCGGCCCAGACGTGCGCCAATGTTGAAGCTCTCCAGAACCCCAATCCAGCGCTTGGCCCACCAACTCTCCCCGAACTTGCCTCGTTGGGATTGGGACTTGATCCCCCCTTTGGCCTCACGTGGAGCTGATTTCGGTGGGAAGCGCGAATTGTAATCGAATCCGTTATAACTCCTACGTCTGCTCCGCATCTTCAATCACCTCAAAAGGGGAGTTCGTCTAAATCCTCATTCGCCGAAAGAGTATCCTCTCGTTCGGGGTGATCCACACACCAAAGATCACCTCCCGCGAGCGTGTAAGCCGGGGGAACATCGTTGAGAAGGGTGTCATCCACAGGGAATCGGCCCGCGAACAGCGCCTCGAGTCGTTCGTACTCGCCATCCTCAAGTAACACGATGGGATCGCTTTCGTAGGCCGCCCAAAACATCTCCTCTTCGAGTCTCCTCTGTTTGCGTTCCATTCTCCGTTGTCTCATCGAATAATGCCTTTTCACAACGAGGTTTTCTGGTCTCTTATTCCTGTACCGCCCCACCACGGAGCGCAAACACATTCTTGAGTTCGTCATTGGAAAGCTCGGTCAGCCATCCCTCTCCGGTTCCGACGACATTCTCCGCAACCTCCTTCTTGCGCTCGATCATCTCATCAATCTTTTCCTCCAGGGTTCCCGCACAGAGAAATTTGTGGACCTGGACATTGCGTGTCTGTCCGATACGGAAGGCCCGGTCCGTGGCCTGGTTCTCGACGGCGGGATTCCACCAACGGTCGAAATGGAAGACATGATTAGCCCGGGTCAGATTCAGACCGGTTCCTCCCGCCTTGAGCGAAAGAACAAAGACCGGCGGTCCCTCCTCCCTCTGAAACCTTTCAACCATGTCATCCCGGCGTTTTTTGGAGACCGCCCCATGCAACAAAAGAACCTCGCGCCCGAAAAATTCCTCCAGCCAGCGCTGGAGAATCGAGCCCATTTCGGCAAACTGAGTGAAGACCAAAGCGCGTTCCCCAACCTCTAGGATTTCCTCCAGCATTTCCGAGAGCCGCGTAAGTTTTCCAGACCGGCCGCCAATAGAGGAATTGTCCCCCAGAAACTGCGCCGGGTGGTTGCAGACCTGCTTGAGTTTGGAGAGAGTAGCGAGAATAAGCCCCTTCCGCTGGATGCCCACTGAGTCTTGTAGATCCTCTTCCACTTCCTTCACCACAGCCGCATAAAGAGAAGCCTGTTCCTTGGTCAGGGAACAATAAACCTTCATCTCCTGTTTCTCGGGAAGGTCGGCGATGATGCTCTTGTCGGTTTTCAGCCGCCGCAGTATGAAGGGACCCGTGATGCGCTTGAGGCGCTCGGCCGCTGAGGGGTCCTGACCGGTCTGGATAGGAATGAAGAAATTACGTTTGAACTCCTTTTGGGAACCCAGGAATCCAGGATTTAGGAACTCCATGATCGACCACAAATCGCCGACATGGTTCTCCACCGGAGTGCCTGTCAGAACAATCCGGTAATCGCAGGACAGCGCTCTGGCCGCGCGGGCCTGCTTGGTCTCTGGATTCTTAATGTTCTGCGCTTCATCAAGGATGACTCCTCCCCAGGCCACCTGCCCAAGGAACTCGGCATCGCGGTGTAGCAGCGCATAGCTCGAAATCACGATCGCCTGCTCCTGGGCTTTCCGGATGAAAGCCGTCCCCTTCTTGCGTTCGATTCCATGGTGGACCATCACGGAGAGGTCTGGAGTGAAGCGCGCGGCCTCTTTCACCCAATTGTTCACCACGGATGTTGGACACACCAGCAGAACTGGATGTTCCGCGCCTTCTCGCCGGTCGCTCAGAATATAAGCTAGTGTTTGAACTGTCTTCCCAAGCCCCATGTCATCCGCTAAACAAGAGCCCAACCCCCACCGCCGGAGAAAAGCCAACCAAGAAAAACCGCGAATCTGATAAGGTCTAAGCGTTCCTGAAAAATCAGGCGGGATGTTAATCTCCTCGAACCGGGATTTCCCCTCCAACTGTTGGAGCAGATCACCTATCCAGCCGGTTGCCTTGACTCCCGCAAACTCGATGCCCCCATCCTTTTTCACTGTCCCAAGGGCCATTTGCAGAATTTCACGGACAGTCGCCTGGCTCGAGGACTTCTGTTTCCAGAATTCGATGGCAGAACGGATCTCATCCGCCCTCATCTCAACCCACTGGCCACGAACCTTGACCAGCGAGGATTTCGATCTGGCAAGAGACTCGAGCTCCCCCAGAGTGAGTTTCTTGCCATCCAGAGCCACCTCCCAATCAAAACGTGTGATGGCCTCCAGTGAAAGGCCACTGGCCATTTGCATCTTGGGACTCTTCACCTTGGCTCGCACCACCAAATGAAGTTTGGTCCCCTTGCGTGTCCACCAAGCCGGAAGCAAGACACCGAATCCAGCCTGTTCGAGAGCGATGGATTTCCCGGTCAAGAACTCATGCGCTCCATCGGCATTGAGCTCGTATCCATTGGGCTGGGCTAGATTCAGACTGGCGGCGATCCGTGGACACAGACCGGAAGCCTGTCCCAGGGCGGAGAAAAGGTATTCCCGCACTTTCGGACCGGATCCCTTAAGTTGCGGAGGCAATTTGCCTCGTGTTTTCCAGACCTCCTCGACCGGAACGAGTAGGCTGGGATCTTCATGGGATTGCAGGAGATATCGAACTGTCCATGGAGCGCCATCCAGAGTGGGTGTCTCTTGTATCGCGTTTTCGTCCTTTCCAGGCTCTTCCAACCGGAAGCAGAGACGAACCGGAGCAGCGGCGGCAACCGATATCGGACGCCGCCAATCCACGATCTGGCTGGCGAAGTGGCTCCAATGCGAGGCATCCCCATCGAGAACACCATCCGGTCCGCGCAAGGCCTGGAGCCATCTTTCATGAGGACTCGTCATCCCCTTTACTTTGCTCCGGGTTCTTTTGACCGCCTCTCCGGAAGGTTTACAGCTCGACCGGACAAGATCATCCACGGTTGCTTCCAGAAATCGGCTTAACACTTCACGGGCGGGGGTTTCCCAATCAGAACGGATTCCGGGTTTGAGGAGACAACGCACTGAGGTGGGCATCTGCTTGGCCAGGCCGGCCACATTGGCCGAATCGGGACCGGTAATCACCGGCTCCCAGACCGCCTGCCAGACGATCCCATCCCATTTGAGCCCCGGGAGGAATTGTTGATGGGCCACAAGACCACCGCAAAAGCGAACCACGTCGGCAAGGTATGCCAGGTCTGATCCCACGATAGCGCCAGGCGCGAGGATTGTTTTCCCTCTCAACTCGCAAAGCAAACTGACCGCCTCTTTGGCAGTCAGTGGAATCACATGCACACCCCAAGGATGGATTATCGTTTCAGATTTGGAATCCGGTGGTTCAGCAATGACCGGGCTGGAGGCAAGGGGCATCCCCCCCTGTGTCGGCAGATAAGCGATAGCGTCTTCAATTCTCCCCATCTGAAAGGTGAAATTCAGGGGCGTTGCCTCAATAAAGCCACCAAGTTCACCGGGAACGGCGCCGAATGGGAGCGGTTTTACTACGTCCTTTGACCGTTTTCCACTTCTACGTGGGGGATGACCTGGCTCTCTGCGGACTTCCCCCCAAAGATGGATTTGGTCCTGGATAATCCCCCCATGAAGAACAAACATATCGTTGCATTATCCTCTGTTCATGAGTGTGCAAAATCAGATATCACCATAAGGAGTGGAACTGAGTACCGCCTACCTGAGAAAGGGCGGCAAAGCGGGAGATCTCAAGTGAAATCGGCCAACCCGATGAATCTGGAAGGTAACCATGAATTCCCCCTTTACCGCCGCCAGATCTTGTTCCCCACCGGCGGATTGAAATATCCCTTGCGGATCTTGGGAAAGTGCTGGTGAACCTTCTTGATGGTCCAGCGCATTCCCAGAGTGGGACGGCCAGGATCCTCACCAAGGAACTCCAGATAGGCCTCCGGGTCGATATTGAGGTTGCGCCACTGGATCATCGAGAGGCCAGTGGTGAAGGCCATCTCCAGCAACACCCGCACCTCCTCCTCATCATCGGTGATCCCTGGAAAGACCAGGTAGTTGATGGAAGACCACTTCCCTTCCCGCTTGGCCACATGCAGGGACTCAATGACATCGCGGAAGGAGTAGTTTACGGGGGAGTAGTAGCGCAGATAACGCGATTCAATGGCACTGTTGAGTGACACACGGATGCTGTCCAGCCCAGAACGGAACAGGCGTTGAATGATCTCCGGTTTTGAACCATTCGTATTCAAGTTGATCGTCCCCTTACGGGTACGCTCGCGGATCTTGCGGATGGACTCCTCCAACAGGTCTGGATTCGCCAGGGGTTCACCCTCGCACCCCTGCCCGAAACTCGCGATGGGTGAGGGAGCATTCTCCAAATGGGGCACGGCCAGTTCCACGATCTCCTCGACAGTGGGTTTGAAATCGAGACGGTACTGCGATTCATGGAAGCCATCCTGGGGCTGGAGGCTGATACATCCGAAACAGCGTGAGTTGCAGGAGGCTGAGGTGGGGAGCGGCATCTCCCATCGTCCCAGCGCGTAGTTGCGCGCGGCGGGGCAGTTGTAAGTCAACACACAGTTCCGCATCAGGTGTTGAGCGAGACGGTTATCAGGTTTCTCCTCGATCATCTTGAAGGCAGCACGGTGCACCATTTCTGCATCAAACTGGCTGCAGTCCTGACGTATATCTGGATCAACCCTTTCGACTGGAACCACGAACCGTCCACGCCTCCAGGCCACCGCGCAATAGGCATACAACGGCAGCTGGGGAGCCTCCGTGGTGGTTTCATAGGCTGTGTTGTAGAAGATGGTGTGGGCTGGAGCCACGAAGGCCGCGACAGCGGTGACTGGCACCCCCTGGTATTCATGGACTACGATCCGTTCCCCGGTACGCCGTTCATATCCCACCGGGTAGCGCCCCGGCATCAGATAGAGATCACTCCCCTCCGGCATCCGGATCCATTCATCGCTGTCAGCAATGGCCTCATGGTAGCCCCAGCGGACCGCCGCCACGAGTTCGGGAATATCCACCACCTCTCCCTCCGGAGAAGCCACTACCAGGTTGGGCATTCCTTTCAGATCGGCGGGGGTCACCCCCACTAGTTCAGAGGAATCTTTCGTCATGGTTGGTGCATGATAGAGCAGATCGATGCTCAAGTTAGCGGTTTTCAATTCCATGCTTGAATCCTGGACCACAAAGAGACACAATCTATCCGATCTTTTGGGGAAAAGGGGAAAATCATGGGGAACCTGCCTGGGGGCGAGGACCGTCTCGAGAAACCATCCACTTGGGAAGAGCTCAACCGCTCGGCGGCCAAGTCTTTTGAACATAGCGGAACCGGCATTCCGGTTAATGAAAGTGGACCACATACGGGATTACGGAGTCTGGAGGCCAAAGGTCTTATTCAATCACCAGACACACTCAGCGGGATGGGACATGTCCTGCGTATGTATGGGCGTTACCAGGAGGCGCTACCCTTCTTTGAACAGACAGTAGTGCTCCGGGGACGGCAGTTGGGCCTCCATCATCCCACGGTGGCCTCCGACCTCTCCGAGTTAGCGCGCACCTACCGTGCAGCGGGAAATCTGGAAGCTGCGGAGACCGCTTTCCGGCGTGCCCAACGGCTTATTGAACAGAGTATTCCAGTGGATGGCGTCGCACTCGCCACCATTCATTTCGAACTCGCGGGAATCCGCCGGCTGACAGAGAACCTGGGGGATGCCGAAACCCTTTACCGCAAGGCCTTGCGCACTTGGGAAAGAGTACTCGGCCCCTCACACCGTCTGGTCTGCTCAGCCTTGAACGGTCTGGGACATGTTTTTGTGGAGGCACGAAATTGGGGGGAGGCCGCGGCCAATTTCAGACGGGCTCTTTCGATTCAACGCAGGACACTCCCACCCTATCATCTGGAGACAGCCTCCACGCTTTTTAACCTGGGATGGTTAGAATACGCACGCGGAAATTATACCGCCGCGATTGAGTATTTTTGTGAGTCAGTGGAGATCCACGAACAATTGTCCGAGGAGGAGCACCCCCTGGCTGCCAAGACCCTGGTGGGTCTGGGGGCCGCCTGTCACGCCTCTGGCGCACACGATCAAGCTGAAACCGCATTCCGTAAGGCGCTGACCATTCTGGAAAAAACCAATGGACCGGATCATCCGGGAATGGCGGTTGTTTTAGACAGTCTCGCTGGCCTCCTGTTCCACCGGGGTGAAATCAAAGAAGCTGAATCACTCAACACGCGCGCGATGACGATCCTGGAAAAAGCTTATGGCCCCAACGATCCACGGGTCGCCAACTCACTGGAGAACCTTGCCCGGATCTACCTGGCGCAGGGTTATCATCGTGAAGCAGAGAACACTTTACGGCTGGCCATCGAGATCATCGAGAGCGCCGAGGGTCCTGATCATACCCACCTGGTCACACCCCTGACCTGTTTGGGTAAAGTGCTCAAGGAAAGTGGTGAAAAGAACGAAGCCTCTGAAATCCTCACACGGGCCCATCAAATCGCCCTGGAAGCCTGGGGGGCCGATCATCCCGAAACCATGGTCGTTGCCGCGGAACAAGAAAAAACCAGACCTGGCCGCGAAGAGTGGGAAAATTCCTTACTTGTGTTTGGAGGGGAAGACGTAAGCGACCCGGCCATGGCCCAACCAGGCTCTTGAGAAATCCTCCAGATTCCATTTCATGTAGGCGCCTCGTTCCTGGGGGACATGAGGGTCATGAGTGATGGGATGACCCTGTTCATCCATGCCCAGGAGGACCAGTAAGTGCCCCTCGGTTGGCGGGTAAGGTGGCTCTTTCAATTCCCCTTCGGCAAAACTGATAGCGGCCACAATGGGAATGCCCTTCTTCAGATAGCTCAAGGCCTGCGGCCAACCGCTGATGAATTGTACCCATCCCTTCATCCCCAGCTGGTAGGCGGCATGAACCGCCATCGGCCAGACCCCATAGATCCCAGATGCGGGATGATAAGCCCGCCGTGCTACCTCGAGTGGAGCCACCATAATGCCCGCTCCCTGCAAGACCATGGTCACTGAGGTGGGAGAACAAATTTTATCTCCAATCTCAGGATCCAGATCATGCTGGTAGATGAAGGGCAGCTGGACCGGAGGAACCGGTAGCAGGTTGGACCAGGAATCCATTTGTGTGTCAGAAGATCCGCTGGAACGAGAATCCTTTCTCGTTCCGGGACCGGAAACGGATTCCTCTTCCAGCGGGAGGAGTGAGGTTTCCCGCATCAACGCCAGATACAAAGTCCTCAAGGCTGGACTGGGTTGGCCGGCGGATTCACGTTTCAGGTGCACACTGAGTTGGAATGTGGTTAATGTTTCTTCGGAGATCAGCTGGTCGATCTCCCAGCGTATCCGGGAATCAGCGGGCTTGTCCTGGGGCGGTGTAGTGGGTTCATTCGCGAACCAGGGAGTCCAACAGCCATTGGCTCCACAGACCCTGAACTTGACCAGATAGGAAGTGGCTTCGGGCTGCAACAGATTCCAGGAAGGGACCGCGCGTTTGAATCCTTGCGGAACCGTAAGTGGTGGTGTGGTCAACCAGCCATGGCAGGCCCCTGGAACGAGGACAAGGTCCCGGTGCCTCCCCTCCAGACAGAGGCAGGTACATTCCTCGTGCCATGAAGCCAGCCAACGAGCGGACATTTTGCTCAACGAACTGGTCATAGAGAGCAACTCAGTCAGACTCAGGATCTGCTGCTTTACGGCGTTTCCACCAACGTTCCTTCAGCTCCAGATATTTCTCTTTAATGTCGGTCGGTTTGTATCCCAGAAGAGCCAACCCCGCGACAATAAAGATCCAACCTTGAAGAATGGGGATGAACCCACCGATCACACCGATCACAATGAGGATGACGGCACAGACAACCCGGGCAGTTTTCTTGGCAATGTGGAGCATGGGATCCTTTACTCGAGATCGTGGAAAGTGATCTCAATGGTTTCTCCTATCTCAAGCAGCGCAATGGTACGGCGGTCGGCGAGGACATCGGTGGCCGAGCCGGGATTCAACATCTTCTGTCCATTGATCTCATGGATACCGGGCAGATGGGAGTGACCGAAGATCAAGAGATCCACTGGCCCTCCGGTCCAGGCTTTCGCTACCCGCTGGGCTATCCCGGCACTGGGACCACATCCATGGGTAATACCAAGAGTGTGGCCATTCACCTCCAGAACCCGCTTCTCCGGAACCTCTTCACAAGCCGGGAAGGAATCCTGATTGCCAACTACGGCACATATGGGAAAACGGCTCTTGAGTAATTCATAGGTGTCCCATCCATCCAGATCTCCGGCATGGATGATCTGATCACACCCATCAAGCAACCTCCATAAGTTGTCCGGCAGGGTCCGGTAGACTTTCGGGACATGTGTGTCACTCAATACACCGATTCGCATTCCAATCCTTCATCTCTGTGCTCAGTGATGACAACCGCAATTGGGTCCACAACAGCTACTACGGGCCGCCGCTGGTAACGGGCAGCCATTCGCGCTGGGAGCCACCTTCGCTGAGAAGGTGCTTAAGGCCTTCTCGGCTCTGGAACTCCCACATGCGGGACAGGTCAGGGCTTCGCCCTCCTCGCTGACCCCACTCAAAACCTCATAGGTGGTTTCACAATCTAAACAGGTGTACTCCAACAACGGCATCAGTTCTTCTCCAACAGAATGTATCTCGATAGGAAAGACCCAATCATATGGGCCTTTCCCGTTATCGTTCCCTTATGGTACCCGTGACCGGGAGACACTTGAAGCCCACGCGGGAATGGATATTGGATCAATCCAAATCCATTTCACGCACACGCTTCTGATCACGGCGAATCTCCACATGCTTACGGATCTCATCCAGGAGGTTATTGGGTGCCTTAATGGCGGGGATCTTGAATTCCGGGTCAGTACGGTCCGAGGTCATCAGAATCAGGGTGCCCAAAGAGAACAGCCGTTGGATGAAGGGCTGGACTAAGGAGGTGTCTTTGACACGGTAGAGTTCCAGTTCTTCACGGCGCAGGGAGAAAACCCCCTGAGTGGAACGGATCCTTTCACTGGTCAGCTCATATTTCATACAACGCACTTGTAACCATTTCCAGAATCCGAATCCGAGTGGTACAAGAACCAGCACAGCCAGCACCAACGCGGTCATGATGGAGAGGACGATCACCGCAAACACCCCCACGGCCGCGATCAGGAAATTGCCCGTATTGGTAAGCTGTGATGGGCTTCCACTCCAGATGGCGTCTTCACTCATAATACTCCTCCATTTCTCAGACAGAGCCTTTGCCCCTTTCCCCGAGAGAGAGGGGAGGGGGGGTGAGGTTCTTGCTCCGGATTGACTAAACCAACCGCATGGCAATCATTGTTTGTCAATGAACTGATTTTGGATAGAGACCGCTGCGAGGACACCCTAAGGTGAAAATCCTAAGGCGGGCATCATGCTGGAACCGTATTGTCCCACCCCCGCTTTACACCCCCCAGCAAAGGGGAGGTACCAAATCGTAGGAGGAAGTACACATCATGCTAGCGAACTTCTGTACCTTTATTGGATGTAGTCTGGTCACCATGCTTCTCGCACCCACGGCTTCCGCCCAGTCGCTCCCACCCACATCTCCTTTCGGCGGGCTGGATTCACTCCCACTCCTCGGCAAGGAAAAGACTCGTTCCATCAGCGCGGAAAATCCCACTGGTGAAAAGGGCAAGGGCGGCATGGCCATCCCGGATCCCTCCGAAACCAAGCCCCCCGCGGCGGGACGTGCCGCCGATGATCTGGGCCAGGGCTGGAAAGTCCGTCCCTTCCTGCGTGTCAATGCTGGAGAGACAGCGACCTTAATGGATGTCAATGGTCCAGGGGTAATCCAGCATATTTGGCTGGTTGACGCCAGTTGGAGCCGCTCCCATATCCTACGATTCTATTGGGATTCCGAAGAGACACCGTCAATTGAGGTTCCTGTGTGCGATTTCTTCGCAGTCGGCCACGATAAGATCGCACGTGTTAATTCCGCTGCTGTTGTCGTTAATATGCGGAACGCCTTTAATTGTTATTGGCCCATGCCATTCCGTTCTCATGTCAAGGTCACCTACACCAACGAGGGCACCGACGACATAGAACTTCTCGCTTATCAAATCACCTACGCGGAGAAAGAGATTCCAGAGAACGCCGCATTTTTTCATGCCCAATGGCGCCGTGCCAAGACCGGTGAGGTCAACCCCTATGTGATCCTGGACAGTGTCAAAGGAAAGGGCCGTTATGTGGGAACCTTCCTGGCTTGGACGCAGCATGAGAAGGGCTGGTTCGGCGAAGGGGAAGTCAAGTTCTTCCTGGATGGAGATAAGGACTTTCCCACCATTTGCGGCACTGGCACGGAAGACTACTTCTGCGGTAGCTTTGGATTCCAGGAACCCTATTCAACGCCTTATGTTGGAACGGTCTTACCCGCCAACGAAAATGATGAACCCCCAACGCTCTGGAGCCTGTACCGTTGGCATATCATGGACCCCATTTGTTTCGATGAGGACATCAAAGTCACCATTCAAGCCTTGGGATGGGGCCCTGATCAGAAGTACAAGAAGATGACCGATGACATTGCCTCGACCGCCTTTTGGTATCAGGCAGAACCTCACGCGCCATTCCCCACACTACCTTCTGCGGCTGATCGCGCGCCCGTGAAGAAATAGCACACTAGTGATCACACTCAATGAGGGGGCGGAGTCCTCTCCGCCCCCTTTCACACCAACTGCTGGAATGAGAGAGTGACCATGGAGGACTGATGCCAGTGCTTAGAAAACCACTTTCAACAAGCCTGATCGCCCTTCTGCTGGGTGTGGCCGCCACGGTCTGGGCGGGAGAAGGTGGAACCCAGACTCTTTCGCTGGATGCCGCCATGACAGGAGGAACCGTGGTCTCATTCGGAGAAGGTCTGCACTGTACCAACCCGCAGCTGGTTCTGTGGTGGTGCTCCTCGGGATGGAAGATCAGCCTTGACCATCCCGCGCCTCAGTTGGAGGGTAGCGCGATCCGTCTCAGCGCAGCCCGGAATGAAGCGGAGGCGGTGCAACTGGTCATCCGCCCCAAGAATGAGATTCGTATTTCCCAAGTCTCCATCTCTGAACTGAAAGGCCCAGAGGGAGCCATCATCTCTCCCGGAGAGGTCGATATCCTCAAGGTCCGCTATGTTCCGGTCAACGAACCAACTGATTCCTCCACCACCGAAGGTTTCTGGCCCGACCCCCTCCCTCCCCTTCAAGGCCCCTTCACTGTCCGGCCTGGCCAGAACCAACCTCTGTGGATCCGCCTTCATGTTCCCCTGGGAATCCCTGGGGGAGTGTACCGGGGCACCCTGCTTGTGAAGGGAAATCAAATCGATGAAACGGTTCAGATCTGGGCCGAGGTCTATGACTTCGACCTCCCGGATGAGATGACCTGTACCGCCTCCATGGGTTTTTCGGAAGGCACCGCTTTCCAGTACCATGCAGTCACTGATCCCGGACATAAGCTTCTCCTGCTCGCGAAGTATTGGGAGACCCTCAGTGCTCATCACATCAATCCCTATGATCCCGCGCCACTGGATCCTTTCCAGGTGACATGGCCCCGAATCACAAAAGGTTCCCAGACTGATCCCACTTCACTGAAGCCCACCATCGATTGGACCAGCTGGGATAAAGCCATTCAGGAGGCTGTGGAGTATTATCATTTCACCAATTTCGAGGTGCCCATTCCCGGATTGGGTGGCGGCCGGGTTCATTCACGCCAAGAACCCGAGTTGCTGGGGTTCACGGAAGACACCCCACAATACCAGGCCGCCTTCCGCAATTACTGTCAACAGGTTCAAGAGCATCTGCGTCAGAAGGGGTGGCTGGAGAGATCTTATATCTACTGGTTCGATCAACCCGGCCCAAGCGATTTCACCTTCGTAATGAATGGTTTCCACAAGCTCAAGGAGAGCGCACCGGATATCCCTCGTGTCATCACCAAGGAGGTCACCCCTCTGCTGATGGGAGGCCCCTCCATCTGGTGCTCCCGTTCTTTCCTCTTCAAAATGGAGGATGCCCGTCCACGCCAGGCGCTTGGAGAAAAATTCTGGTGGTATCTGTGCACTACCCCCAAAGCCCCTTACTGCACCCTCTTCATTGACCACCCGGCCACCGAATTACGTGTTTGGCTCTGGCAAACCTATCAACGCAAGATCAATGGCATCCTGGTCTGGAGAATTAACTCCTGGAATGACAGTGGGGTCTATCCCGATCCCGCCTCGCCACAAAATCCCTATGAAGATCCCATGAGTTGGACTACCCGGAAAGTCCGTAATGAGGTCAAGCCCATCCCCTATGGCAATGGAGATGGACGTTTTCTCTATCCCCCTGAATCCGCTGCCAAGGGGAATCCAAAGAAACCGGTCCTGGATGCCCCGGTCGACAGCATCCGCCTGGAGATGCTCCGGGATGGGATCGAAGACTACGAGTACCTGGTAATCCTGAGGAATCGTCTGGCCAGTGCCAAGAAAGTCCCCGCAACCTACCGACAACTGTTGGAAGTTCCCAGAGAAATCACCACCTCCATGACCGAATTCACCAAGATTCCTGTCCCCATCGAAAAGCAGCGGGATAATATCGCCCGTGCCATCGAAAAGTTGAAATGAAAGCACCTTCCCTTCAATCTATTCCCACTGGGTTGACTGAACTTGCGGCATGGTAATCATTACTTGTCAGTAAACAGAATCTGAATTGACACCGGTAAGGAGATATAGATGCCCGTAATGAAATCTTCCATTAAGAATCTTTCCTCCATGTGTTTGATCATGCTATTACTCGGAGTTGCCGTCCCGGCCTGGGCGGAGGAGCCAGCCACTGGGCAACATGCCAAAACCCTTTCACTGGATGCTGCCATGGCGGGTGGAGCCGAGCTCACCTTTGGAGAAAGACTGAATAGCCCCAATCAGCAGATGGTTCTGTGGTGGTGCTCATCGGGTTGGAAGGTCAGTCCCTTCCATCCAGCTCCCACTCAAACTGGTAGTGCACTCCGTATCAGCGCGGCAAAGAATGAGGCCGAAGCCGCTCAGTTGGTGATCTTCCCCTACCGTGAAATCCATCAATTCGCTGCCTCAATCTCCGAGTTGAAAGGCCCCAATGACTCCATCATTGCCCCCGGTCAGGTGGATCTGCTCCAGGTCCGTTATGTCCCGGTGGCTCAAGCCACGGATGATTCCACCACCGCTGGTCTCTGGCCGGATCCTCTTCCCCCCTTTCAGGGACCGGTCACTCTGAAACCTGGACAGAACTATCCTCTGTGGGTACGAGTCCGGGTTCCCAAGGGGATTCCAGGGGGAACCTATAACGGCACAATCCACCTCTCCGGTGATGGAGTCGATCAACAGGTTCCGGTCTCTGTAGAGGTCTATGACTTCGAACTCCCGGATCAGATGACTTGCACCTCCGC
>CAYRBI010000065.1:0-29403 GCA_964422415.1 uncultured bacterium
ACCTGGGGCAGACTCCGGATCATTCCGTAAGCCATCCACAGAAGCACAATACCGCCCGCCAAGGCGATACCGGTAAACACTCCATCGCGGGTGAGGATCTGTCCCGGTCCCAGAATGATTGCCACAACCAAGGCCAATTCGAGGATCGCATGTCCGAGAACGATGAAAGGACCTGCCAGGAATCCATGCCGGGGGACATGGGCGATGGTCCGTACCAACACTGGCCCCGGCGCCACCGCGCCTGACAGGCCGATAATGAAGGAACCGATGAAAACACCCGCGAGGGTGGGATTTTCGAAGAAGCCAGTCATTTCGCTGAGGGTCCGGAACCATCCTCCAGCCGCCGCCGGATGAAGCGGATCTCCTTGTAACGATAGTCCCAAGGTTCCCCATCTTTCCGTTCCGGTTTCCATGAGTAAAACAGATACAGCCACCTTGCTCCATCCCGCTCGATTACAAACGGTTCGGGCACATGCGAGGAGGCCCTGCCCTCAGGCCGGATGTGACCCAAAACCTTCCAATCAATCCCATCCCGAGACTCAGCGAGGGTGATTTGTCTTCCATCTCCTCCCATCTCCGCTGGATATCCAGGCGCATCCGAGAAGGCCAGGAATTTGGAGCCCGTATTTATCACCGCCGGGTTGGGCCAGTCCTTTAGAAGTGGCTCTTTCTCAGCGCGTAGGACCTTCCAATCCGAGGCCTTCAGAAAATCTCCATGGTTCTCCGCCAGTCCCAGCGAGACAAAGGTGCCCGGGTGGTAGTAGTCGAACCAGAGACGCCAACACCCCTGATCGAAAAGCAAGGAAGGACGGTGATAACTCCCATAGTAATCCACAGGTGTTGGGCCAATCTTGCCATCGGCAAGCGCCCAACGGTTGGTGAACTCATCCTTCCAGATCAGGACCGGTCCGGAGCTTTTGGCCCAATGGATCCCATCCGTGGAGGTTGCTCCCAAGATGCAGTTGACCAGATAGATCCGGTCCTTTTCTCCCTCGCCCTGTGGGAGAGGGTTGGGGTGAGGTGTGGTTTCCTCTTTTACGAAGTCGAACCCTACCGAGGAGAAGGCCATGTAATAGATCCCATCCTTCAATACCACTGATGGATCGCCACTGGCGGCTGAGTCATATCGTTCCTTCCCCGGGACCACAACAGGGACCCAACGGCCCGGAGTCATGGCCGTGTCCCACTCGTCTCCACCGGAATAGACTTCCCAGGCTAAGAGATCTTTCGAGCGCCCAAAGAATACCTCATCCGTCAGGGTAGCTTTCTCGACCGCCCAACCGAAGAACCACATCTTGAAGGGATACTCGCTACCGGGATCGTAAACCACCCGGGGGTTGTAAAGGTTGAAGTAGTTCCACAGGCAACGGACCGGTGGAGTTTCCCACTCCGGCGTAAGGTCCTGAAGACGGGCAGACGGGTTCTCCGCCACACAGGTACTGGCCGTGACCAGGAGTATGATGAAGAGGAGAGGCTTCATTTGGGCTCCAGCGCCTTCATCAGCTCATCCGAGGTGGTCGTCATAGCCCAGTACTTCTCGATATGCTCGATAACCAGTTCGGTTCCCTTCTCATGTGATACATGGGGCGGATCCTTTGGATCATACATGGTGTCGGTAAGGTCGCGGATCAGGATGCAGTTCATACCCCAACGGGTCATCTGGCGAATTCCAAAACTCCTGCCCAGGATACACATGTTGGTATGCACCCCGGTGTAGAGAATGTTATTGATTCCCATGGCGGTCAGGTAGTTGTAGATCTCCCCCCCCTCCTGCGAGATGATGTCATCAGGGCCCATATCAATGAGCGGGTTCTCCCGGGTGAAGGCGGCATATTGCACGGGATTGTCTGAATCACAGCCGCCATTCGAATCATCAATGGGAAGATGAGGTTCCTCGATTGTCTTTTCAGCGGGTGGTTGTATTGTCGGAGCAAGGGCTACCCGCCGGCGTTGGGGATGGTCGGCATAAAAGGCCATGGTGTCGGAGGGGGCATGAATAATGAGGATGCCCTTCTTGCGCGCCTCTTTGACCACCGGAGCCAATTCCTCCGCGATCCCCTGAACCCTCTTGGTGGCGTTGTCGCACCAGTGTTTGTCCCACAGGTCACAGATCAATAGGGCTGTTTTGGAGGGGAGAAGATCAGCTGTCTTTTGAACCTCTTCCCAATCTTCGCCTTTCCTGATTCGTCCTCGCAACGGCAGTTTAAAGGGGAGAAGGGAGGAAATGCCCTCTCCCCGGAGCTGTTCCATCGACACCTGCGGGAGCGGTTGACGTTCGACCTCACGGTTTGAGGTCCAGAAAAGCGAGTTGACCAGGAGACGCTGGAAAGTGTCGTTCTCGAAGTCCTCGGTCTTGCCCAATCCGATGTAGACCACCCGTCCGCCCTTGTAGGTCCGTGCCCAGACACAAGGTTCCGGTTTCTCATTGGGAACCGATCCCATCATCAGGACCGTGCAGTCAGGCGCGAGTGGAGAGGTACGGTAGAGGGTGGCGAAGGACTGGAAACCGGTGATGCCCTGGAGCACCGGATGGTCCTTGGTCTCCGGCACCACTTGGACCCGTTGCGTAATCTCACCCGAGGAATGGCTGGTGTAGTTTCCTCCCAGCACCTCCTTGTCAAATTCCAGGAAGTTCTGAAAACCATGGCTGGCGGTGCGTACAGCGACAATCGGTTTCCCGGAGAGGCAGTAGCGCTTCACCTGTTCGAGTTGCTCTCCCGTAATCCGCAACCGCCGGGTGAAGAACAGGGCCACATCGCAGGTGTCCAAAGCCTCCAGCCCTGGAAAGTCCTCCCATTCCCCATTCGCGGAAAGGAAGGTGACCTTGGCGTTGTATTCTTTCTCCAGGTTTATGGAGAAGGGTTTCAGAGATTCATCCGAGTTGTACTCGAACGAACCCGAGACCACACACACCTTGAGCGGGGGATTTTCGAAAGCCTGGGCGCTGGTAAGCCATACGCAAACAACACTGAGGAGGAGGGGAGGGAGATATCTCATAGTAATCGATATGGTAACCTCTTTCCGTAAAGTGGCACAGATAGCATTGGTTCCATGTTCACCATCTTGTTCTCCAGGAGATGCTTCCTGGAAGCCAGATAAATAACTCGAGGTGGCGGATCTTTCCAATGGCGGATAAACAATGGGCCGGAATCATCGAGCCGGAGGCCGGGGCTGGGGAAAAAACAATTCTGAACCATTGGGCAGCGTTTTACTGAACTTTCCAAGAAGATCCGCGATCTCCCCCTTGTCCACCTTGGGGGTGATATAGATTTGCACTTGACCACTAAAAGCCGCGACTTTGGATGTTTTCAGAATCGCCACCTTTGTCCATTGCTCAGGGATCAGTCCTTTAAACCAATCCTCGTATATCATCATCAAGTCGACACCCCTCCGGGTAACCACATCGTTTATACTTTTTGCGTTCAATTGACGCTTAAATTTCATTTGACGGATTTCCTCGGAACCAAGACCCCAAAGATCCAGCACAAATGTAGGATTCCGGTAACTCACTAAACCAAGATCATTAACTCCAATTGGCCTTTTCCAGTAATCGACAGCAAAACGGTGCATCTGGTACTGTTGTTGATAGATACCCCTTGAAGCTAAAGGGGTTTTAAGAGTAAAGAGAAAATTTTCTGATGAAATAAGTAATAACATTAACGCCATTACCATCTTCACAGTGGGTATGTGAAAAATCGATTTGGACAAAACCAAAGACGAGACGGCCACTAGAGCCATTACATACGCTTCATATCGCCCAAGCGAGGTAATATCTCCACACAATATATGGGCAAGTCCCACTCCCAGTGAAAAACCACCCATTACAATCACCAACTTGAGATCATCCCGCCATATTATGAGTGAAAGACCGCAGATAAAAAGTAGCCCAATTAGTATTAAGCACCCCTGAATATTTGTGGTAAAGGTTAGTAAATTGTAACAAATAGAAAATGCTATGATTGGCAAGCTTCCATGCCCCATAATATTCGCAATAATAATAGATTTAATTTGAATGGAGCTTGGAAGTACGGGCAGGCCAAGTGAATAGGTGAAAGAAAACCACCCCATGATAGATAGAATAAGCAGTACTACTACGGCCACCGCACAACGTACCCGCCGGAGATATATAAGGGCGATTACGGATAGAATTGATAGGGCAGCTCCTTCGAAGCGAATCAAAGGAAGTGTGGAAATCGCTACCACAAGCCAAGAGGTACAGTGGGGAGTATTGAAAAGTAAATTTAGAAATCCCCAAACCACAAGCATCTCAGTAAAGACCTGTAAGGAATGTTCCATCCCAGTCATGACAAGTGCCCAACTATTCATTGCTAAACAAAGAAGGAGACCGAATCCTAAAAAACAAATCTTGTTTTGAAATGCCCCTGATTCGAGATACCCTTGAGGGAAGACAAAATTCTGAATGATCAAGCCCACGATGAAGACCGCTCCCGCCATAGCAAGGATATTGATCAAGAGCGGTCCCCAGATACCCATCCCAATCCATTCGGTAACTGCTAGTAAAAAGGGGAAAACAATGGACGATGAAGGAGATGAGTACTCACCAGTATTGATGCCATACCCCCCTTGTAATATATTTTCGGCAACTGACAAATGAATATAGGGATCATCAAATGTATAGAGTAGATGACCACTGGAGAGTAGGATCGAGCAGATAATTATGATAATTTGGCCACAAAACCAGAGGCCAACCAATATCAAGGGATATTTGTGGATCAATCGTTTGTTCAAGTGAGTCTTCTTTCACACAGAAGGACAGCGTTGTACTACTTCTTTTTCTTCAGATTGGGTTGTGTCATCGCGATGGGATCAAGCACCTCCGCCAGTTGCATGGGAGTGAGATAACCCTTCTCCAAGATCACTTCCGGGATGGGCTTTTTGGTTTTCAGGCTTTCTTTAACCACCCCGGCGGCTTTGTCATAACCAATATAGGGATTCAGCGCGGTGGCAATGCTGGGGCTGTTCTCCACATACCAACGGCAGCGATCCACATTGGCGGTGATGCCATCGATACACTTTTTGGCCAGGTGCAAGCAGGCTTGCGTGAGGATATCCAACGAATCCAGCAGGTTCCAACCAAGCACTGGCATGTGCGTATTGAGTTCCAGCTGCCCAGCGGCGGCGGCGGCGGAAACCACGCCATCATTGCCGATGACCTGCAGGCAGACCATGTTGACCGCCTCGCAGATGGAGGGATTGATCTTTCCGGGCATGATCGAAGAACCCGGCTCGACTGGGGGAAGAAAGATTTCATTGAGACCAGTATTCGGGCCCGAGACCAACAGGCGTAGATCGTTGCACAGCTTGCCCATGTCGATGGCAATAAGCCGCGCGACTGCCGAGAGGTGGGCCATGTCGGTCAGGTACTGGGTCGTTTCGATGGGATCGGACGGCACCTCGAACTTGCGTCCCACAATCTTCGTGAGGTGCTTCATGATGAGGGGACGAAACTCCGGATAAGTGTTGAGCCCGGTGCCGACAGCGTTGCCACCAACTCCGATGGCGCGCAGGAACTTTTCGGTGTCACGGATGCGTTCCATGTCCTTGCGGAGCGCCGAGGCATGAGCCTGGAATGCCTGGCCAAGGGTCACCGGAACCGCATCCTGCAGGTGGGTCCGTCCGCTCTTCACAACCCGCTTGAACTGACGCGCTTTCTTCTCCAAGGAGGAGACCAGCACCTTGAGCGCAGCTAAAAGTCCCTTGGAGAGATCCAACGCCGCTACACGGATCGAGGAGGGGAAGACGTTGTTGGTCGATTGCCCCTTATTGACATCATCATTGGGATGGACCAAGCCGCGGTCGCCACGCTTCCCGCCTAGAATCTCCGCCGCGCGATTGGCGATGACCTCATTGATGTTCATGTTGCTGGAGGTACCTGATCCGGCCTGGAAGATATCGAGCGGGATGGCCTCATGGTGCAGCCCTCCTGCAATCTCCTGACAGGCCGCCATAATCGCCTTGCCCTTCTTCTTGTCGAGGGAGCCGAGTTCCATGTTAGCCCCGGCGCAGGCCTGTTTGATCTGTGCCATGGCCTTGATCTGCGTGGGATGAAGACGCCTCCCACTGATCTGGAAATTGTGAAGCGAGCGCTGGGTGTGAACTCCATACAACGCCTTCGCGGGAACGGCGAGCTCGCCAAGGGAATCTTTTTCGAGACGGGTCTTCATAAGAACATTCCTCCGGGATAAGTCCTAGTTCTCATTCGGAAATCTTTCCCAAATCATTGCCGAGTAAGCATTCGGCCACACATTTCAACACAAGAAAGCAGAGGATTTCCATGCCGGAAATGGATTGACGTTTTTTCAAGTGAGGGATCGTGTTTTTTACACGCCATTATCCACTCTATATTGCCATCCACGTGCATCCGCGGCACGTGTTAGATTCTTGGCCTTTTTTTCGATCTGCGAATTGGAGTAGTCATCGAATTTGATGACGACATGCTCCGGAAAGGGTTCTGGATCGGGTTCGACAATCAGTTTTTGTGTTTCGCAGTCATTTAGAGTTACATCCACGACACCTATCGATTCGTATTTTAAGATAATGGTGTAATGCTCCCATGATTTTTCCGGGGTGATCTGGTCACCATCATAGACAGAAACCTTCTTTTCATCTTTGGGTGTGGGTTTAAAAACTTGTGATGTAATGCGGCCTTCTTGAAGCCAGGAAGGATGGACTTGCCGGTGGAGTAAGGTTTCAGGGGTCATGCCTCATCCCCCCCCATACTCCGGATCTGTGTGATGATCCAATCCCATCCAGCATTGTCATCAAGATCTAAATGTTCTTCTTCATCCAAATCAGATTCCAGATTGAGTTTGTGCCAGTATCCATGGTGGGTTTCCAGATTGACATCGAGGCTTACCTCACTCATTCCGAGAGACCATTCCGCCCGGATACCACCATCCTCTGTTGGGTATAGATATGGTAAAGATAGGTCTTCTGGATAAAGATGGTCAAAACTGAGTGATAACCATTCAAGGCCAGTGTGACTGGGGGGTAGCCCCTTACCCTCAAGCCAGCCATTCTTGAGACTCCGGAACTCATCCAAGCGGGCGGGCACATCTAGTGGATCAAGTAAACTGATATGCTCGATCGACTCGAAGCCAAGCAGACGATTTTGCCGGTTGTATCTTCCAATGCCTTGAAGAAAAACCCGGATACCACACCGATAACCAGTAAAAGCTTTAAGGATGGTGTCGAGATGCTGTTCAGGGAGAGGACCTTTCACCTTGTGTCCATCGCTCAATTTTAGTTCAAAGGTCATATTATCCTGGTTAGCTTCGGGGATTGAGCCGCGAAGGACAACTTCCTCAGTGAGCTCGTTCACAGATGAGGGTGCTAGAACCAACCTCCGCCGTGAATCTCGGGTTAACCGAGCGGGATTGGGATGGCTGGGGGTAGTAAATTCAATGGATTCGCCTTCACGAAGGCTGCGTCCAAACCGGTCGAAATAGACAAAAGAATCAACGGGAAGAAACTGACTCACTGGTTGGTTATGTTCCGCTGCTTCAATAGCGGACACAATCGCCTCGCGGGCCTCTTCGAAGTACATTTGAGTAGGTGAGGGAATCGTTGGGAGGTAGAGTGAAGTAACCATCATGGTAATAACGGCGATGGTACTGCCCTCATCCACACGAGTGAGTTTCAGTTCAATGCCTTCGGTGAACCTTCGGGGGATACGTTTACGCTTGGGGTTGTTCTCAAGGTACCTCCATTTGGCGACCTCGACGACCATCTCTTCGATAACCGCCAGGTCCTTGAGAATCTCCAAGGGGATTGCAGCACCCTCAAACCGTTTCCCGCACAAACGTGGACTTAAGAACTCTACAGTCGTCATCTTACCGATTCTCCCCGATGACTTCTTTTGGGAGCCAATCAGTCTCCCTCTCTATGAAAAGGATTTCGGCGTGGATTTCTACTAATGTACGCAACGGTTGCGATTTATAGAAGTAGCGTGTGTAACTGGTTTTTTTAACCTGTCCATGCGAATGCGTTTTGGTTCAGCCTGAATTCGGGGAATGCAAGATGAGGAGTGATGGAACCGTCAGGACAACCTAGTCGAACCCGGAAAACTGGGTATCCGCCCTTCTCATTTCCTCCCTCTCTGTGTCACGATGGTCTTTCAGTCATTCCCCTTTGGAGGTTTTTTTGATGACATCCGCATTACGAGCAATCCTCTTGACCGTGGCCTTGCCCACGGCCACACACATCGCTGTTCAGGCCGCAGACATCCCACGCGCCGAGCATCCACGTCCGGACTTCATGCGCGAGACCTGGCTCAATCTGAATGGCACTTGGGAGTTTGCCGAGACTGATGATGAGAACGTCAGTTTTCTGAATGCCCCCCTGCCCGATAAGATCACTGTCCCCTTCTGCCGTGAGAGCAAACTTTCCGGACTGGCACGTACCGGCTTCATCAAGTATGTGTGGTACCGAAGAAACCTCGAGATCCCCAAGGAGTGGGCGGGGAAACGGGTGCTCTTTCATATCGGAGCCTGTGATTCCGAGACCACCGCCTGGGTGAATGGCACCGGAGTGGGCTTCCACCGGGGTGGCTCCTCCCCCATCACCTTCGATATCACCGATGCCCTCAAGGAAACCGGGAATGTGATTGTCTTGAAGGTCTATGATGACCACCGGACTGGCCTACAGGGTAGTGGCAAGCAGTCGCCGCAAGTCGAGTCTTTTGGCTGCATGTATACCCGTACCACTGGTATCTGGCAGACCGTGTGGATGGAGGCCGTCTCCAGCACCCACATCGAGGATCACTTCGCGGTAACCGATCCCCAGAGTGGACGGGTGGCGCTGCATGTGCGTGTGGCCGGGGCGCGCGAGGGAGTCACCCTCGAGACCGAGGCCATCAAGGAAGGCCAGTCAGTTGGGAAAGCCGCCGTACCAGTCGAGTGGGGCCAAACCCACCTGAGCCTGGCTGTGAGCGGTATCCGTCCCTGGTCGATCGAAGATCCCTTCCTGTATGACCTTAAACTCCGCCTGGTCAAGGATGGCCAGGTGATTGATGAGGTCAGCAGTTACTTCGGTCTGCGCAAGATTGAGATCAAGGGCCGGGCGATCCTGCTCAATGGCAAGCCGGTCTTCCAGCGCCTGGTGCTGGACCAGGGTTTCTATCCAGATGGGATCTGGACCGCACCAAGCGATGCCGCGCTCGAGGCCGATATCAAGATGTCCATGGCAGCAGGCTTTAATGGCGCACGGCTCCACCAGAAGGTTTTCGAGCCACGTTTCCTTTATCACGCCGACCGGATTGGCTACATCGTGTGGGGCGAGTATCCCAACTGGGGATTGAACTATAATGATACCCGGATCGATGAACCGGTTATCCGCGAGTGGAAGGATATCCTCGCGCGCGACTGCAACCACCCGGCCATTGTCGGCTGGTGTCCCTTCAATGAAACTCCGCCCGACGCAGGCCGGATTCAGAACATCATTCTCGACCTGACCCGCCGCATCGATCCGACCCGTCCCCTACTCGACAGCAGCGGTTATGCCCACACCCACCCGGGAGCGGATGCGTGCGATGCCCATGACTATGACCAGAATCCGGAAACCTACAAAGCCAAGTGGGATTCATTCTTTGGTTACTTGGGATCCATTCCGGCCAAGTATGACACCGGCTCCAGCACGGGACGGAACAAGCCCTATTTCGTAAGTGAGTTCGGCGGTATCGGCTGGGATGTCGAGGGTGGTTGGGGATATGGCTCCGCGCCCAAGACCCTGGATGAGTATTATGCCCGTTTTAAGGGTTTGATGGACGCCAACCTCGATAACCCCAACTTCTTCGCTTATTGCTACACCCAGCTCACCGATGTAGAGCAGGAACGCAACGGCATCTACACCTATGACCGTAAACCGAAGTTCGATCTGCCACGGCTCCATGCGATTCAATCCCGGACTGCCGCCTATGAGACCAACCCACCGGTGGCTGAGACTCCCGCCAGGGATGTGGACTGGAACATCGCTGTCTCGACCGCGCATGACCGTGCCGCCGCGGGAAGTTGGAAGTACACCCTCGAAACTCCTGCACAGGGATGGAACGCGGCGGGCTTCGATGACTCCGCTTGGAAGACTGGTGAAGGCGGTTTCGGCAACACTGGCGAAGGGCACAAACTCGGCACCGAATGGACCACAAAAGACATTTGGCTCCGTAAGGAGTTTTCCGTCGCGGAGATCACCCTGGATGTGGCGGCTCTGTATATCTGGTTCGACAACAAGACCGAAGTTTACTTGAATGGCAAATTGATCTGGGAGCGCGATGGATGGAACAATGGTTATGCGCTCCAAGAGGTCACCAAGGAAGTGAAGGAAGCCCTCAAGACCGGAAAGAATACCCTTGCGATCCACACCCATCAGGATGACGGTGGTCAGTACATCGACGCGGGATTGTTCTTGGGGAAGACGGGGAAGTAATCACGAGGAGAAAATTGACATAGACCAAACACCAGTATATTGGGGGGCAGTCAGGTGAAAAGAATTGATGTCTACGTCGATACATCTGTCTTTGGCGGTATCGCTGACGAGGAGTTTCGGGACGCATCGATTCGTTTTTTCAATCTCGTATGCCAGGGGAGGTACCTTATTTTTGTATCGAGTATCACCCTAGGAGAACTTGTGGGAGCCCCAAAGGTAGTCCATGAATATGTGGAGAAACTGCCAGTGGGTTGTATTATAGAAGTCCCAGTGTCAAAAGAAGTTGAACTTTTGGCACAGGCTTATTTCGAGGCTGGTGTTGTGAGGTCGAAAAGTAAAGTAGATGCGCTGCATGTCGCTACAGCGGCCGTAGCGAAAGCTGATCTTATTCTGAGTTGGAACTTCAGGGATATCGTAAATTATGACCGGATTCGTGGATTCAATGGTGTCAATTTGACGATGGGGTATAATCAAATTGATATTCGGAGTCCACTGGAGATTCATGATGCCTACGACCTTGAAGACCTTTGACTGTGTCCGGATGAAGAAAGAGATCCAGGCCACCTGTTTGGCGGAGTATGAGCAAATGAAGGACCAGTATAGCTCGTTCACCGAGTTCATGGAGGCGAAAGGACGACAGTCAGAGTGGGTAAAATCCCTACGGGAGAAGATTACCTTCCAGCACGGAATGTCCAGCGAGTGATTTTGAGCCCGCCGGAATGAGAATTCCCCCTCATTCCGGCGGGTATGGAAAATCAAAGTAACGATTCCATACGCTTTTCTGGAGGTCTTTGCTGAAGACGATCTACAACCTCCGCCGTACTATTTCCCCAATCTCCTCGTTGGAAAGCTTCACCGGATTGTTCTTGAGCTCAGATAAACTCACGATCTTGGGAATGTCCGCCTCGGAAACGCCATAGGCCCCCAGACGGGAGATCCCCAGTTCTCCGGTCCAGCGCTCAAGGGTCTTCACCAAAGCCTCACAGAGTTCCTTATTACTTGCGCTAGCCTCACCCAGCTTGAGGACTATCGTGGCGAAGGTATGTTTCTTCAGTTCGTCGCAGTTCCAATTTTTCACACAAGCCAACTTCTCGATATTCGCTCGCGTGACTTCGGCCAGGAGGGTTCCACACACCACACCATGCGGGATATCGAACAGGCCACCAATGGCGGAGGCCAGGCCATGGACCACCCCCAACCCGGCATTCGCGAGGGTAATTCCGGAGAGCAAAGCCGCCAATGACATCTTCGATCGTGCCTCAATGTCTTCCGGGGTTTGCACACATTGGTGTAGGGTGTTTCCAGCGAAACACCCCAGACCCTCTAACGCGAGGGCATCGGTAAACGGTGAGGCCCCTGTCGAAACAAAGGACTCGAATAACTGGGTCAGAGCATCCAGCCCGCAGGCGGCGGTGACTTCGGGGGGACAGGCCAGAGTGAGCCCGGGGTCCACCAGGGCCAGGTCAGGCACGAAGTTGTCATGCCGGAGAGACCGTTTGAAACCCTCCGGACCGGTCTTCCCCAAGACCGCATTCTTGGTGGCCTCGCTGCCGGTACCACCCGTGGTGGGAACCGCGATAAAGGGGATCTTCTTTCCACTGTGCACCTTCCCGGTCCCGACACCCTCCAGGTAGGGGAAGACAGAACCTTTCTCCTGGAGCATGGCCGAGATGGCCTTGCCCGTATCGATGACACTCCCACCCCCAATCGCCACAACCACCGCGATCCCCTCACCTTGCAGACTCACAACTGCTTGATCGATTAGCTCCGGCGAGGGTTCGCCCACACAACTCCGGTGAAGGCGCCGGATGGATCTTTCCGCAAGGTCTTTTTCCAAAAGTTCCCAACGGTCTGACTGGACAAAGGAGTGGCCGCCTGTCAGTACCAGCGCGGTCTGGCCATACCGCGCCACCGCTTCACCCAAGCCAGAGATCCTGCCACATCCAAACACAATGTGGGGAAGGCGCGCGAAGGTGAAGGGTGGGATTACCATTGAGACTTGTCCGCCGGAGCCAGGACATCATAGGGCATGCCCTCACGGGGTTTTTCCATCCAGTCCGCGACCGTTTTCCGCCAGGTCAGATAGTGCTCGGTGGTTTTATGTGCGGCGGAGGCTTCTTCAGACTCGAAGGCCTCATACAGCATGAAACGGGTCGGATCCTCGGTAAGTTGGAGCACATCGAATCTCAAATTCCCCGGCTCCTTACGGGTTCCCTCATGGTTCTTGAGTGTGGCCTTGATGAAATCCTGGACAAACGGAGATTTTACACAGACATGCACACATGTGACGATCATCGTGGATAGCCTCCTTGGGAAATGAGGAAAATAAATCTCTTTTCCCCCCCACCCTACCCTCCCCCGCCAGGGGGGAGGGAATGCGATCTCCTCACCCCTAACGGTGGCGGAAGGAGAGAGAAGGTTCTTCTTGTTCTCCTCCCCCCTGGCGGGGGAGGGTAGGGTGGGGGGGAATGTTATGACCCCATTCAGAAATTAGAAATAATCTACTCCTCCCGTGCGGCTCTGGACAGCAGGCCCCAATCATAAAGGTGTTCGACAATCGTTTCTGGCTCCGGCATCCGCCCCTCACCATATACGTTGCAGGCCAGGCGTCCACTCTCCGGCTCGATGATCTTTCCTCCCCAGGACAGGATCTTCTGGACATTGACTTGGGTAGCCGCGTGACGCCACATACGGGTGTTCATCGCTGGAGCGAAGACCACGGGGCAGGCGGCATCCTCGCCAGTTCCCGCCGCACAGATGAGAGTAGACACAAGGTCATCCGCTAATCCATTCGCTACCTTGGCCAACAGGTTGGCTGTGGCGGGAGCCACCAAAATCAAGTCTGCCCATTCGGGTAGATGGATATGTTCCAGGCCTAAACCACTTTCTCCTGTGAACATTTCGCTCCGGACCGGATGACCAGAGATAGCCGCAAGAGTCAGAGGACTGACAAATTGCAGGCCATTCGCGGTCGAGACCACTCGAACCTCATGACCGGCCTCGACCAGGAACGACACGATCCGGGGTGTTTTATAGGCCGCAATGCCACCAGAAATTGCAAGTACCAACTTCATTTTTGTCTCCATTTGGGTATAATCCCATTCTACAAATGATGACACTACACTCATTTTCACGCGCATTCACCCTAGTGGAGCTTCTGATCGTAATCGCGATCATCCTCATTTTGATCTCGATCGCGCTCCCCAATTTCCTGGCCGCTCAGACCCGCGCGTTAGCGGTTAGAGCCAATGCCGAGCTACGCGTTGTCTCCAACGCCTTGGAACAATACCACCAGGATTTTAAGTTCTACCCCCTTCGCACCACCCCGCGTGGGAAGACCAATCCGAGTGGACTGAACAACCTGACCACTCCCATCCCGTATATCAGCGAGGGGCGTCTACCCGATCCTTTCCCCGAGGAACCCTACAACATCCTGTACCATTACTGGCCAATCCGTCCGGATGGCTATGTTCAGGACAACACCCACCCCGACAACAAGGACTCGAACTGGTATCTGCTTTCCAGTAACGGGCCAGACAACACCTTCGACGCCTTTGCGGATACGGTCAGGGGGGTAGGCTTCTTCGGTGACACGGTTTATTCACCCACCAACGGAACCAAGAGTACTGGGAACATCTGGCGTCAGGGTGGACGTCCCGATGGTTTTAGCCGGTTCACCGTGGTCCCATTCCTGCCACCCGCCGCACGGAACTAAAGACACTTATCCGGTTCGGGTCAGATCTCTTGTTTCCAGAGGAATCATCCTTTAGCCTTCAACCCGGAAGGTAGAAGAATCTTAGAAACAGCCCATGGCCGATCAACCCCCGCGCAAAAAGGCAGTAGCCCTCCGGTATGATCCCGAGCAAGACCCAGCACCCCGGCTGGTTGCAAAGGGGCAGGGGCATATCGCGGAGAAGATCATCCAGATTGCTAAGGAGCATGGTGTCCATATCCATGAAGATCCTGATCTGGTCGAACTTTTAGCCGCGCTGGACTTAGGACAATTAATTCCTGAGGAGCTCTACGCCGCCCTGGCTGAGATCCTGGCATTCATCTACCGTCTCAACCGGCGCGCCAAGCCCTTCTTGGCACGCTAATCTCCACCAACTTATAAGGATGCTGAACAATTATAATGAGGATGGCACCCGATCACATCATGGGATTTTTTCTTCGTACAGTTCTGACAGTCCTGACCCTGTCGTTATCTGGCTGGAATGGCTGGGCGGAAGAACTGAAAGTCAACATTGTGGATAAAAAGACCAAAGAGGCAATGCCTGTCCGCTGTAAAGTAATGGATTCACAGGGAGTAGCCATCAAACCAGTGGGTAAGGGCTTCACCCTCATGGAGGGTGTTGACCATTTCTACACCGAAGGGCCTTTCACCTTGAACCTGGAGACGGGCCTTAAATACCAGCTGCAAGTGGACCGCGGGATGATGTGGATACCCGCGGATGTAGTGTTTTCGGTCACTGCGTCGGGGAAAACAGCCAACCTGCAGATGACCTCGATCTTCAGCCAGAAACAAGGCAAGTGGATCTCCGGAGACATGGATCTCCGCGTCCCGGTGTCCCAGATGCCAGTCATCCTGGGATCCGCTGACCTCAATGTGGCCTGTCAGACTCTCCCCGCCGCCGATGTGACACAACCGGAGAGAAAAAGGGAACGTGGTGTGACTCATCACCCCGCCTCGCGTGCCTATAGTGGGTGTGACTGGAATTTCGGTGACTTCAATCTCATTTCGGCTTCCTCGCTGATGTCCATAGGTGAGACTCCCTTTAATGCCAGCCAACTCCCCCTGCTGGAGAAGGGACGCAACTTGATGGGCATGGTCGATGTGGTTAACCCGGAGGGTGAGGAAGTCCCTGTCGCGGCGGCGCTCGATTGGGTGGATACGATGCGGGTTGTGGGACCACGGAATAACGCCGATGAGGTCTGGACCGAGGCACAGGTGATAGAACGCTTCAAGGCCTATTACCAGTACCTCGACTGCGGATTCCACATCCCCATCAGCGCCGCGAGCTTAGCGGCCGAGAAGACCCTCTCGCCTCTGGACCGTGCTGGTAGCGCGCGTGTTCTGGCGAGATTATCCAAGATCAATGATTTCTCTTTCCGGGCTTTCACGGACCTGATCAAGGCGGGCAGGAGCTGGGCGACCAATGGCCCATTGCTGACTCTCACGGTCAATGGCCAGGACCCCATCGGTAGAGATCTCCTCGCTAAGGGTGAACTCAAGAGTATCTTGTATTCTGGAAAACCTTTGAAAGTTGTCTTTGGAGCCCGCTCGGTACGTCCTCTGAGCCGGGTAGAACTCCTTTACAACGGTGAGGTGGTCGCCAGCCCACCGGTCTCCGCCACCTCTGAATATGCTGCCCAGGATTTCGATCTTACCGCAAGCGAAGGGGGCTGGGTCGTGGCACGGGCCTTCGAGGCCCAAACCGATCCCAACGCCCCGGTCCGTTATGCCCATTCCAGCCCTGTTTATGTCCTTTCCAGTGGCCACCAGAAGATCAACAAATCCCAAGCACAAACCTTCCTCTCCCAGATCGAACAACGCCTGGGGCAACTCCGGACCGAATTTCCATCCCCAGATGCCACTGGCGCCAAGGTCCTCGGTTGGTATGAGCAGGCCCGGCAGAAGTACTTGAAACTATTAGAGTAGGGACAAAGGAAGGAGTGGCGAATTCATTCGCGGCGAACACCCGGCGATTGAAACCGCCACTCCATGAACTTTACCAAGCCACGCTTACCATGGGATTCCCCTCCACCTTGAGGATCAATCGCTTGGCGGCTGCGTCATAGGCGCAGTCCTCGCCTTTCGCCACTGGCCTCCCATCCGCCTCAACCTTGGGCTCGGAGGGAACCCGTGCGAGGAGCATCCAATAGGGAGCCTTGGGCCAGCCCTCAGCCTTGAAGGTCAGGTGGTTCTTCGCTGCCTGGACCTCACTCACCGCGCCGGGTACATGCAACAGAACTCCATTCTCTTGGAAGGGGTGGAAGGTGTAGAGTGGTGAGCTCCAGTAGTTGCCAGCGGAGGTTCCCAAGAGGGTGCCGGGGTTGATCGCGGTGAGGTTGCGCACCTGTGAACGCAGGTGGAAGGAATCCGGCAGCAGGCCCCGGTAATTTGGATCACTTTCCGGCCAGACCTGCTGGATGCCCGAGGCGGTGATGCCATCGGCCACCTGTTTCCACACAGGATCCGGTGCGGCCTGGTTCAAGCCATACAGGGCGTGCGCATACACCAGCCCGCACCACTGCACCGGCAGCCCCATCCACACCGGCGCGATCCACCAAGTCGCGCCATACACTGCAATGGTGGAATACAACCCGACCCGCTTCTCCACCGGAGGCACCAGGTAGACAAAGGGGAGACCGGTCCAGGCCCAATACTTGGCCTCCTCCAGATACTCCCTCTTTCCAGTCAATTGATAACCCAGCACATAACACTTGATCATGTTGGCCGAGGCCAGGATATCCGGTGTGTGCAGGGGTACCTCCCAGGTCTGCGCGCCACGCGGCACTGTGTTGCGGTACACCTTCTGTTGATCCAGCAGCGCCAGTCCCTTGTCGATGAACACCTGATCGCCCAGTAGGGTAGCTCCCTCCAGAATCTGAAGGAGCGACATGGAGGTCAGGCCATTGGCGTGGTTCTCATAATGGGTCTTGCCGTAATCATTCTTTCCGGGTTCAGGCTTGTAGACCACCACTCCGTTTTCATTGAACCGTCCCAGGTTGTTGGTCACATTCTCACGCACCCGGTTGAGGTTCTCCTCGACATCCCCAAACACCAGCGGGATCGACGGTGGCGGCACATGGGACAAGCGGGAGAAAATGATGTCATCATGACGTAGGGGTGCCAGTGTCTCCTTGGCGGCCTTTTCGAGCGGTTCCTTGAGGGCGTTGCTCCCCTCCTGCAGAGCCAGCCATTCCATCCACATCGCCACCTCCGCGCAGGGGTGATAGGGGGCCACATAAACCATGTTCTGGACCGCAGCCGAGTGGACATAGGTGTTCTCCCGGCGGATGGCGGATTCCAGCCAGCCTCTCGCTTGTAGGTGGAGGAAATCCTTCAGGTCCGTGCCTGGGTCCGGCGGTTTGGGCAGACCACGCAGCTGGACATACTTTTCAATCGCCGGGACGACGCTTTCCCCTTTACCCCCAATAAGGGTCGCCTTGAGGACTAACGGCTGTCCGGCCTTGAGCATCAGCCCCTTGTAGGGGAGCAGGTTGCCCTCCTCGCGGTTGGTACCCTCCGAGCCGGGAGCGATCAGGCCCATGACATGCCCGCCGGAGCCAAACAGACGGTCCGGTGAGTCAAACACCGCCGCGATGTTGGGCGATTTCTCCCAGATCAGGCCAAGGTACTTTCCATCCTCTATGATCGACATCAACGGGAAGGTGATTTTGACCGAATCGGGTACCTGGCGTTTAGCCTCCAGGCCTTTCAGGTCGGCGGTGGAACTGCTCGGTTCATCGGCAAGATACTCGAGCCCCGATAAGAGCGCCTGATCCTTCTTGGCTCCAAAGGAACCGGTTCCGGGGAAAACCATCAGCACCGGCAGATAGACCACATTGCGGTCCTGATCGACTGTAATCGTGGTCTCCACATCGATGGCTCCCTCGACTTTGGCGGGGGTGAAAGCTTGTGTGAATTTCCAATGACCCCCATCCGCGTCCACGAAGCTGCACTCGGCGGTGAGATTGTCCTTTTTCGCCTGTAATTCGAGGTCACCCTTGGCTTCTTTGCCGTAGGGTGTCCATTGGATTTCATCATTCCTGAGGGTACCGGTCAAAGAGTTCGAGAGCCCCCGCGCGAAGGGTTTTCCCCCCACCGAAACCTCGAAGTTACCCAGTCCAGCGCTTCCGTATGTAAGCGTGAGATCTCCGGATTGGAGCGTTTTGGTTTTATCCGTTTTCTGGACCACCTGCGTGGGTGGCTGGGGCCATTCGGGTGTAACCGGAACCATGCGTGTTTCGAACTCCAGCCAGGCCAGGATGCAGACTCCTTTATCTCCCGGCGGATCAATGCGTAACTGGACACCCTTCCCCAGGGATGGCATCGGAACTTCATACTCTCCCCAACCCGAGTTGACCGAGAACCGGATCGCTCTCTCCTCCGAGGCCGGCATGGATTCCGTGGCCCAGAAGACCTGCATCATACCTTCCGTGTCGGACTTCACCCGGACACGGAACCAGAGCGGGGTGTTCTCGGGGTAATCACGGAATGGCCCAGCCACATAGGGATCGATACCGCCAATATGAATGACCTCGCCCTCGTCCGTATACTCTAACTTCGCAATGTCATGGACTGGGATAGCTTTGCCACGGTTTTCCGGGGCAGTCAGATCGACACGGAGGTGGAATTTCTCCGCACATTGCCCCGCGCCGGACCAGGAAAGGAGGATGGCACAACCAAGCAGGAAGAAAGAAAGATGGGAATACTTGCTAGCCTTCATTGAACAAGACCTCCAATCAGAAGAACTCAACAGAAACAACCTATTTTTTGAAGCGATACAAATGCACGCCATAATCCTTGAACTCATCGGAGAACGCCCCCTCTACGATGTTCAAGGTCCGCGACTCTTCGAGCACTTCCACCGAGGTATAGAGAACGGGATTCTTCAGTTTGAATTGCCCCGTAGTGACTCCCTCACGCATCGCGGCAGTGAACAGGTAGTCTGTCCCGCCGGCTCGTTTGGCCAGTGTTGCCAAGGGGATCTCGAGATTGGAGGAAACCACCTCGATCTCCGCGGCTGGCGCTAGGCTGTTGATCGCCGGGGCCAGTTCATGGATCCCGGCGTTGATCTGGCTGACTCCCTTGTACAGGTCTGAATCCTTGAGGAGCACCCGCGAGCAGAACTCCGGTTTGAACTCATGCACAAAGTAGATGATGCCCCGTGAGCCATTGATGATGGACATCCACACCTCGGAACGGATCTGCGCGGGGGTGGGCCGCTTGTTGGAGTGGATCCCCGCCGCCTCGATGACATTCCACACGATCTTGGGGGGAGTTGAGGCAGCCAGCAGGCGTTGGACTCCCTCGGCGGGATACCACAGTTTGCCGGCGACATCGGCATGTTCATGGGCGAGTGGGTAGATGTCGAAGGAGGCGATATCGCAACCCTTCACATAGAGCGGATAGTCCTCCGGGTGTCCGCTCCGGGGACCACGTCCCCACCAGCCATCCCAGGCCACCCCCTGCCCCAGGTTCAAGAGCACGGGCCGTGTAGGATCCGCCTCATGCAGGTTCTGATAGATTTTCTGGACTTCCTCGGGCGGAACCGGAGATCCATACCCCACTCCGATGGGCAAGGGCTGGGCATTATCCGGCTCATCACTGTGCATCCAGCCGATGATGATCTTCTCATCTTTATAGATCAGGCCAGTCTCGTTCTGGTCACAGATCACCGGCATTCCAGTCAGTTTGAGCTGGTTCAGTTGCTCCTTGGTGGGTCCTTTCCAGAGCCCGATGAAGACGTTGACTCCCGCGGCCTTGTAGGCTTTCGCATCCCTGGGATCCTGGAGCCAGACCCCGATGGGGAAGAAGGCGGGATCGGGAGAAGGGCCATTGGTCCAGTGGGCATAGGGAGAGTCTCCAGCTCCCCACGATGAGCCCGCGCCCAGGCTCAACACCCCCAGCACCAATATGAACAAGACAATCTGGCCAGCCAGCCTACTCCGTGGTCTCGACAATTCGATTGACCTCCTCGAGTTGGTCTTCCGAAAGTGGGTAATCCAGAGCTTCGACGATTTCATCCAGTTGCATGGCACGCCGCGCGCCGCAGATCGCACAGGTCAATTCGGGGTGAGCCAGAATCCAGCTGATGGAAAGCTGCGTCACCGTGCACTCGAGTTTCTCCGCATAGGCCTTCAGGTTTTCGATAATGCGCAGGTTGCGTTTAAAGGTTTCCCCCTTGAAGTCGGGATGATCGCGGCGGTGGTCTCCCTCGGGAAATTTCGCATTGGCTTCGAACTTTCCAGTCAGGAGCCCCGAGGCCAGGGGACTATAGGCCAGCACGGCGATGTCATTCGCTTCACAGAAGGGAAGGATCTCCTCCTCGATCTCACGGTGGAGCAGATTATAACAAGGCTGGACAGACTCGAAGCGGACTGTATCCAATGCAATCTCAAGATCCTTGATACCGAAGTTAGACAAGCCAATGTGGCGGATCTTCCCCTCATTTTGGAGTTCGGCTAGCGCCTCCATGGGCTCGGTCACAGGTGTTTTGTTGTCGGGCCAGTGAACTTGGTAAAGATCGATCACATCCCGGTTGAGACGTTTGAGCGAGGCCTCGCAAGCCTTTTTTAAGTAGGCTTTCTCATTGGAGACGGTGGTCATTCCCTTGTCATTGAACTGAACCGCTCCCTTGGTGGCGATGATGACATCGGACTGTCCTTCCAGCGCTTTGGCCAGGACTGTCTCGGAACGTCCCCCGCCATAGACATCCGCCGTATCGAAAAAGTTGATTCCCGCATCCAAAGCTGCGTGGATTGCCTCAATCGACTCCGCATCATCGGCCTTTCCCCACCACCAGCCTCCAAACGCCCAGGTCCCAAAGCAGATCATGCTGACATTCAGATCTGTGCTGCCCAACTGGACAAAGTCCATGAGAATTCCCTCCTCAAATTCAATCATTCATGAGCTCAATGTACGGATGGACGGCGCCATCTCATCCCCCGCCATCCGCATTTCACAAGATGGTAATCCGAAGTCTGTATCTGAGAACCCCTCAAATGTGGGTACCCTTCTTTTGTCCGGACGCTAGAATAAGAGGCATCCCACTGGCTCAAGGAGGTTCTGCCGTGAATCGCCGTGAATTCCTCAAGACAGCAGCTGTCTCCACCGTTGTTCTACAATGGTCCCGCTCCGCTCAGGCCGGAGAGAGTGGGTCTTCCAATGCTCCTAAAATCCCCATGCGCCCCTATGGAAATACCGGTGTCAATCTCTCCATCATTGGTTTTGGGGGGATTGTGGTCACCAACACCGAACCCGCGGCCGCCAGCCGGTTGGTGGCCGAAGCAGTTGAACGCGGGGTGAACTATTTCGATGTCGCACCGAGTTATGGTGATGCCGAGATCAAGCTGGGACCTGCTCTGGAGCCCTACCGTAAGGATGTGTTCCTGGCCTGCAAAACCGGAGAAAGGACCAAGGAGAAGGCTGAGTTGGAACTCGCCCGTTCTCTAGAACGGATGCGCACAGACCACTTTGACCTCTACCAACTCCATGGCCTGGTGGATGTTCAGAAAGATGTAGATGTGGCCTTCGGCAAAGGGGGAGCCATGGAGGTCTTTATCGAAGCCAAGAAGCAGGGCAAGGTGCGTTTTCTCGGTTTCTCCGCCCATACAATCGAAGCGGCCTTCGCGGCGATGGACCGTTTTGATTTCGATTCCATTCTGTTTCCAGTCAACTTCGCTTGTTACTCACGGGGTGACTTCGGTCCACAGGTCCTGGAGCGGGCGGCTTCGAAAGGTGTGGCACGGCTCGCTTTAAAGGCTATGGCGCGGCAATCCTGGCCGGAGAATGACCCCCTCAAGGCAACCTATGGCAAGTGCTGGTATCAGCCGCTTTCCGATCCACATGAGGCTGAGCTGGGCTTGCGTTTCACACTCAGCCAACCCATCACGGCGGCCATCCCTCCTGGTGAGGAGACTCTCTTCCGCATGGCTATGGATACCGCCTTACGGTTCACACCGGTCACCGGGAAAGAACTTGAGGAGCTCTATACACTAGCAGAGCAGTTGAATCCAATCTTCAAGGTGGGGTGATCATGAAGATCCAGAGGATTCTTTGTGAGCCGCACCGGCTATTTCATTCAATGGACTTGGAGGCCCATTGGGTCATCCACGTGGTGTAGAAGTGCGGCCAGGTTCCATCCGCGATGGAATGCCGGCAAGCCTTCATCAAGTCCTGGTAGAAATGAAGGTTATGGATGGTACATAACACACTGGCGTTGATCTCGCGCGCCTTGTCGAGGTGACGCAGATAGGCGAGGGAGTAGTTCTGGCAGGTGTAACAACCACAGTTCTCATCGATGGGACGTTCTTCCAGGCGGTATTGATTACGGCGGATGTGCAGACGGCCCTTCCAGTTGAACAACACCCCATTACGTCCCGCGCGGGTGGGGAAAACACAGTCAAACATGTCGACGCCCAGGTTGATGCCGAAGAGCAGGTCTTGTGGCAGACCCACGCCCATCAAGTAACGGGGCTTGTCCCAGGGCATATAGGGGGTAATCGCGGCCATGGCCCGTTGCATGACCTCTTTTTCCTCTCCCACCGAGAAACCTCCCAGCGCATATCCCGGAAGGTCAAAAACCACGGTTTTTTCGAGGCTACACAAACGAAGGTCCTCAAACATCCCCCCTTGGACAATACCAAAGAGGTTCTGATGAGGTTTCCGGGGCGCTTGGACACACCTTCCCAACCAACGCGCCGTCAGTTCCAGTGAATTCAGGACCTCTGGCCGGGGCGCCTTTCCAGATGGGCATTCATCCAGGGGCATGAGGATGTCACTGCCCAGGGCCACCTGAACTGCAATGGATCTTTCCGGCGAAAGCAGGTGGCGTGAGCCATCGATGTGGGATTGGAAATGGACCCCCTCTTCAGTCAACTTGCGCAGTTTGGCAAGTGAGAAGACTTGAAAGCCTCCGCTATCGGTCAAAATGGGGCCATCCCAGTGCATGAAGCGATGGAGTCCGCCCAGAGGCTCGATAACCTCAGTACCCGGACGCAGATACAGGTGATAAGTGTTGGAGAGGATGATCTCCGCGCCTAGTTCATGCAATTGTTCGGGAAGAATCGCCTTGACTGTCCCTTGGGTTCCCACCGGCATGAAGGCGGGTGTGTGAAAAACTCCATGGGCGGTTTCGACCCGTCCCGAACGAGCCTGATCACAGGAAGAAAGGATTTCAAAGCGGAGAGTCACAACAAGACCCGTATCACCAGCAACCTTTGGAAGGAAATCACGGAAGGAGGCATACGATGGAGCAGGAGACGGGACTCGAACCCGCGACAACCACGTTGGCAACGTGGAGCTCTACCAACTGAGCTACTCCTGCTCAGATCCAAACTGGGGGAGATATTATCGCAGCGGCCTTGCCTGTCAAGGTTTTTGCGGTTGGGGAGGACGGACATGTAAACCGGCCCGTGGGTCCTCCGCAAGTTCCTTTTTTTTCTTTGTGCTAACCGGCTCGAAACTGAAGGTTACATACTCTGGTTCAATCAGAGGATCATAGCCCGGGATAATAAAAGTCGCGGTTTCGAACACTCCCACCGCAGTCCTCTCCACACACTTGACGGTTCCCACGGTTAACCCAATGAACAGATCCTCAAAGGGGGTCCGGTCACCAAACATAGTCTGGGTAAAGGTTTTATATGGGATTTCCAGCCAGCCTGTGGCGGCATTAGACAGTCCGCGCCTGAGTTTATCGCGGCTCTGATAGATCTGGCCCTGCTCCCCATTGGGGGCTGTAGTTCCCTCTGGGGTTTGCGCGGGACACTCCAGAGAGGCAAGAAGCAGAACCAAGACCAATGGTAAACACTTCATCCAGTGAGTTATCGGCACATCTCCGCCCATTCTGAAGAGGGCGGATCGACTTGAAAAACAGGTCCACCATCCAGGTAATCCATCAACAAAGATCAACGTTTAGATGCGAGGGGGACGGCCCGATAATCTTCGGTGTTGACACTGGGATGTGGTGGGAGGTTCATTCCTCTCCACCAATCTGAAAGGGCACCAAGCATAAACGTCGAAGAGGGGGCTCGGCGACTCTGTACGTAGGATCCGTACGACCCGACATGGCCAAACAGCAAAGGGAAATCCCGGGAATCGAGACCGCCGCCTCTCCACAGACGGGGCATTGGGCTCCCAGTAAACAGACAGTAATCTTTCTTGTCCGCTCGGATGTCAAGAAAGAGCTAGAACGAGGCAAACACAAGTTCGAGACGGGCGACCTGGAGGGAGCGAAACTCTCCTATGAGTCCGCCCTTGATCTCGATCCTTCGTGTGGAATCGCCTATTTCTACCTGGGCTTCACCTACCATGAGATGGGCTGCCATGACCTGGCCAAGGAGTACTACCTCCAGGCCATCGACATCGAAAAAAAGCAGTCGCTCTTTCTGGAACACCTTGCACGGCTTCACTTTGAACTTGAGGAGTACCCCGTCTGCCTGGTGCGCTTTCAAGAGGCGCTGGCGGCGGGTCCGCTGCAACCAATCAGTTATGGCCTTATGGGCCGCGCCCATTATGAACTCGATCGTTTCGCCGAGGCCATCGACTGCCTGGAGAAGATGCTGGAAATCGAGAATGATCCACGTCTGCGAAGGATCGCGGCTTATTACCTGGTTCTGTCACATTTGAAGGATGGGTCCATGGTTCCGGCGCGTAAACGCGCCCTGATGATCCTGGAAGACCCCGAGTGCGATTCTGTCATCCTGTCCAGTCTCGCGGAACGATTTCAAGCAGCGGGGTGTCTCTCCTTGACCTTGGCCTTACTCGAGAAGATGCCTGTGGAGGGAGGGAATGATTCCGAGCGGATCGAGGAGGTTCAGACCCTCCTCACCAAGGTGGAGTCTCACATCTCGAAGCTGTTTGTCAGTGATGAGGAACAAGTTCTGCATCACCTCCATTTCCTCTCGCAGTTTGGGACCGACAGGGTCTACCGGGTCTTGATAACCCTGCTGGAGATGCCCTCCAGCCTGGTCCGTGAGGGAGTTATTTCCTATTGCCGTAAGTTTGGCTATGAGGTTGGACAGGCGACACTCGCGGAATTCTTGAATGGTCAGCCGCTCTTACGGGAAGCTGCCCTGCTTTATCTCGCCGACACCTTCGATCCCAGCTATACCAACCTCCTCCTGCCATACCTGCATGATCCCTCCAAGGAAACCCAGCTAGCGATCGCACGTTTTCTAGAGCGCCGTGGCCGTCTGGAGCATGTTCCGGAGCTCGAGGGACAGATGGAACAAGCCGTGGGTGCGGGCCTGCGCCGGCAAATCCAACGGGCCATCAACCAAATTAAACGCCGTCACACCGAACAAACCGATAAGCTCTTTCACAATGAAACACCAGCGCTCCGGAAACCCATCCCCCCCCCTGAGAAACAACGCTGGGGTGTGCTCCAATGGACACTACTCATCCTGATTGGAGGGTATCTGGCCTTACAGGCGTTTTTCCTGTTGGTGTGAAGACCGGTTCAGAGACGGGTTTGGAGTTCAACCTTCAGGTTGCCCAACACGCTGAAGCGTGAACAACAAACGGGTTCGGAGTTCAACCTTCAGGTTGCCCAGCACGCTAAAGCGTGAACTCCGAACGGGCGGTGTCGTAGGCCCTCGCCAATGACGCCACCGAATTGCGCCAGGTCCATTCGCGCAGGAAGAATTCTTTAAGTCTCTGCCCCCTCAGGGTGGCTTCCTCTGGATGATCAAGAATCATCCTTAGGCCTTTCTCCCAAGCACCCGGGTCCAGACCATCGACAAGGACTCCCGCCTCTCCCACCATGGCCGGGACCTCTCCCACAGCGGACGCCACGATAGGGATTCCATGCGACATGGCCTCGATCACCACGAGTGGAGACTTACAGCGGCTCATCAGGTCATCCTTGAGTGGGAAGAGGAAAGCCCTGGCATGGGAGAGGACGGCTTGGGTCTCCTCACGAGGGAGGTACCCGGTGAAGCGCACATGATCCGCCAAACCCAAGCATCCGGCCTCGGTCATAAGTCCCGCCCGCGCGCTGCCATCCCCCACCATCACCAAAAGCAGGTTGGGATAATTTTTGCTGACCAGCTGAATAGCGGCCAGGACCTCCAGAGGAAAATCCTCAGCCTCCATCTGGCCGATGAACACGATCGGGATGGTACCTGTAAGGGTTTGGCCCCATTTTACTCTCCACTCCTCCTTGAGAACGGGAGAGACAGCCCCCACTGGTCCGGGGAAGATGCGCTCCGGTGGGAAACCACACCGGAGAGCCAATTCCCGGATGGCCTGGCTGGAGACAGTCACTGTATCCGCCCAAAGGAGAATCTCTTGTTCCCAGAAAGCCATCAGCCTTCCCGCCAGGGAAGACCCAGTCATCCGCCAGGCAATCCCTTCTCTGCCGCCCTCCAGATCATCCCAGTCATAATGGAGAGGCCGGGGAAACTTTCGCAGTGCATAGAGGACCGGCAAGGCCATATCGGGGTAAGGCTTCCAGAGGTGAACCAAGTCAGCCCGGCGGACCTCCTCGAGGAGCAGGCGCGTATTACGGGGCATGGCGGAGCTGGCATGACCGAGTTCAATTACCCGTACACCTGGAGGGGCATCGGGACGCAATCTTGGCAGACTCTGTCTACGTACGGCATGGGGACAATTCACCAGGGTCACCTCATGCCCCAGGGCGAGTAATCCTTCCGCCTGACGCCAGATCCGTTCGGCGCACCCCACATTGGCGGTATCGAAACGCTGCACCATGAAAATGTTCATTGCCCCAGAAGGATAGCAGGGCACGGGGAAAGAGGCGAAGGTGCACTCGGAGAGAAATCCTGCGTATGATGTTGTGGTGTTCCCGCCCAAATCCAAGGACGAGTGAGTGAACAATGACCTCGGAAGAAACCCTCAACCCAGCTCCCCCCAGAAAGGGGATGGAGCATTTCGTTTATGGCGCCCTACTGACCGTGTTGGTGGGGTATGCGGTACTGTTCCTCTACCATGCGGTCAGCCTGGCGATGTATCCCTACCAGATCGATTATGGCGAGGGCTTTATTCTCAGCCACGCGAATGAGCTGGCGAATCTGCGCAATCCTTACCAGTCCATCGAGCATCCACCCTGGATCGTGGTCCATTACCCTCCCGTCTACCCCGCTCTCACCGCTGTGGGCATCAAGTTGTTCGGGTTGCAGTTCCATTTCGGACGATTTCTGTCTCTGGTAGGAACCCTACTGACTGGATTCTGTTTATTCCGGATGATCCGTTTCCAAACCTCGGACAAACTCGCCGCCTGGATTGGGGCCTTGATGTGGGTCACCGCATACCCGGTTTACAACTGGGGAACCCACCATCGCGTGGATTCGTTTGGGATCGGCCTAGAGGCGTTGGGACTGATGTTCCTGATCACGCGGAACCACCTGAAGACCTCCCTGATCTTGTTTGTACTGGCCTTGTATTGCCGTCAGACTCTGTGGGTGGGGCCAGTGGCGGGGTATCTGTATCTACGGCGCACTGATGGACCGCGCCAAGCCGCGCGCTGGTTTGGAGGTTTACTCCTGGCCGGAGGCAGTGTCTTCGTGTTGTTGACCCTGCTGACGGGCGGGCAGTTCTTCCGTCACATTGTGGTCTACAACGCCAATGAGTTTCACTGGAAAGATGTCTGGGTCATGCTGCACAACGCGGTGATGCAGATGATGAAAGTCCAGGCGGCCTTTCTGCTCTATTACCTGGCGCGGGCCATCGCTACCCGCCAATGGGACCTTGCGGCCTTGTGTATCCCCCTATCGATCGGGACTTTCTGCCTGGTGGGAAAAGTGGGGGCTGCAACCAATTACATGTTCGAACTCACCCTGGCCGCGTGTTGGGCTACGGCCTTGACCTTCGCGGAACTGCGTGTAGTCCTTCCGGAAGGAAAACCTTTACGCTTACTAGTTCCGGTCATCCTGGCTGTAAGTATCCTCTTCCCCGTGCACATCCCCCATTTCTATGGCGAGTGGAAGATCTTCGATTGGGGCGCGACACCCGAACAGGATACGGGAGATGTCACCAAGATGCTGGTTGACAAGCTGCAGAAGATTCCAGAACCGGTCTTCAGCCAGGATGCGGGGTTGTCTCTCCTGTCCGGTCATAAATTAGTCTGGGATCCCTTCATTATGACCCAGCTGGCCAATCAACACATGATCGATGAAACCCCCTTCCGTGAAATGATCAAGAAAAAAGCCTTCGAGGCCATTGTGCTCCCCTTCGACTTGGAAAGGAATCCGGATTCCTGGAAAGACGAGGGGTATTGGAGTCAGTTCACGGAAGAAACCGCGCGCGTGATTCATCAGAACTACCGGCTGTCACCCGCTGGGTTCATCGACCCTAAAGAACCGGATACTCCCTACCATGGCTACTACTCTCTCTTCAGCGCCAACTACCTCTATTTGAGACGGACGCCATAGAGGGTATTGGGCTAGAATTGGGGAGGGCATCGCACACGCTGAAGCGTGAACAACATGCAGGGATCTCATGAGCCAGATCGGCCAGGTGGAACTCAGGGAGAGGGCTACGCTCGCGCGGGAGATGTTGCGCGAGTGCCGGTTGTGCCCATTGAACTGCGGAGTAAACCGGCTGGCGGCCGAGGTAGGGGTGTGCGGACTGGCTGAACGCGCCTATTGGTTCCGGGAGAATCTGAACTTCCTTCAGGAGCTCGAAATCATCCCCTCACACTCGATCTACCTGACCGGATGCAACATGCACTGCCGGTTCTGCCCGGTGGAGGAGTTCATCCTGGAGCCCCAACGCGGAAATCCCTGGGATGTTACTCAAATGCGGGAGATAGTTGAGCGGAGGAGACACCAGGGGGCACGGACTCTGCTCTTCGTGGGAGGCGAGGCGACCATACAAGTTCATGCGGTGCTTGATCTCCTCGCCGTTCTTCCGGACCGGTACACGGTGGTCTGGGACAGTAATATGTTGCTAACCCCTCAGTCGCATCGGCTGCTGGAGGGGGTGGTGGATGTTTACGCGGGTGACATCAAGTTTGGCAACAACACCTGCGCCCGGGGTGCCGCCGGGACAGAAGGCTATCTCGAGATGCTGGCGGAGGGGCTCCAGTTCGCGGAGGCCACCGCTAGCTTGATTCCACGCCACCTGTTGTTGCCGGGACATTTCGGGTGTTGTGTCCTTCCCCTGCTGGAATGGTTGATGAAGACACTGAGGCATCCACGGCTTTCCTTACGCAGGGAATATCTTCCACCCCTTACTCTTGTGGGCAAAGACCCATTGGGGCAGTATGTTGAAGA
>CAYRBI010000066.1:0-29176 GCA_964422415.1 uncultured bacterium
ATCTGCAGCCTGTTTCCGTTTTGGTCAGTGATTCTCATGGTATTGGGAGGTGTGACAAACCAATCCGCGACCACACAGTATTTCATCCTCAACTGGGAACAACACAACCAAAGGAAAGATCCCAACATTCCCAAGAGCCGGAAGCAGTACACTCCCAGCTAAACTAATAGTCAACATTTCCAGCACACCTTGAGAAACACATCCGACGTCAGAAAGACACCAAATGAATCCGTTGCATGCCCCATTCCATAATGCGCCAGAGTATCCTTTGAAATACCCAACCCAGCAGGAACATATGGATCTCGTGAATCAAGTCCATAGTCCAGAGCAAACATATCGAATCAGCTTCGCATTCAGGCTATCCATGGCCATCGCACCATTGTTGATCAGGATACTTCCTTGAAGTGGATATGGATCCAATCGAGCCGCCCTATGTGACAGTATGGAGTAGAGTATTTGCTGTCTGAGGGCAAAGGTGAGTCTTGGTGATTGAAATAACGGGCTTCCTGAAGAAGAGAAATAAGTCCATCGGAGTATAGTGACAGTATTCGGACACGAGATCCCAACTACAAAACAGAACTGTAGTACTTGGCCGGCATTCCAGCAGATCTGTCCTTCTTCCCACCTCCTTGTCCCCGGAACCCAATCTTCTCATACTCATCAGAGTGGCAGGTAATGTAACCTACCAGGCCCATCTGGAAGGTGGTTACCCAAACTGTCTAGAGGAAGGAACGACGATGAGGCGCTCTCATTTGTGGATTGTATGCTTGGTTATTCTCTGGATGTTCGATCTTCATGCCGCCAGTTCCCGGGAGGAACCACCTGTGCCAAATGCTTTTTCAGCGAATTACTCTGTGAGTGGGGATGCGATCACACGAATCAATGGTTCCCACTTCTTCAACCGTCCCCTGTATGGAGACCATATGCCCTGTGTGGTCATGACCGGTGACCGTCCCCAAATACGGCTCATCCATGATCCCATAGACTGCGGGACTTTCCTCGCCGGCCTCCTCAATAATGGGGTTGGCCGCTGGGCCCACCAGTTCTCCTGGATTGAAACACGCTTCCACCCTGGTTGGGTCGAATGGGTTTTACAGGATGGAGCTTTTCCCGGAAGGACCGGTCACCTTGAGGTCCGGTCTCTGGCGGAGCAACCTGGAATGGTGGTCCGGCTCCGTTTTGAAGGGCTTACCCAAGGAGATCAAGTGGTGTGGGGATATGGCTGTGCGGCACCACTCCCGGAAAATGTCTCGACTGGAATGTTATGGGCTTATGATCCGACTCTCACACCAGCTCTCACTGAGAAGGGTATTGATCCTACTAGTTGTAAAGAGAATGAGTTCATTATCGAGGGTATGGGTTTTACTTTCAAACCACCCAGGAAATCTCCGACGACATCCTCCCCCCAACGGCTGGTTAAGGTTGAATGCAGTCTGGCATCAAGGATAAAGATCTGTGATGGCACGAAACTCGAAGACCTTTCTCAACTTGTCATATCGGAGGGTGGCAGTCTCCCCTTTCTGACAGGACTTATCGAATCCACCACCGGAACAAGAGAAGTCTGCTGGAAGATGTTTTCGGTTGAGGAAGGCAAACAGACGCCAGATATCAATCCCGTAAAAACTCTTGCCCAGGCTGAGGCCAGAATCCAAGCGCTCTCCAACCGGATAGATGTGAGAACCCCCGATCCGGCCTTCGATCTGGGGGTGAAGTTCTCCGTTTTCGCCATGGATGGGCCTTATTACCCCCCTGTTTATGTCCATGGAGCCATGGCCTGGAACATGCCTTTCCCCGGATGGCGTGCGCTCTATGGCCCCACAGCCTATGGTTGGCATGACAGAGTTCTGACAGAGGCAAGGTATTACACCGAAGCACAGGTCAAGGAGTCAGACAAGGTGAGTCCCAAGGCGGATCCGGCCATGGGACTCTCAGAACAGGCAGCAGATTCCCGTTTTTATGGACGTGGAAGAATTCAGCGGGATCAAGCTTTTTACAATATGCAAAGCGTCTATTTCGATATGCTGGTCCATGCCTGGCGCTGGACCGGTTCGAAGGACATTGAACAAGTCCTGAAGACTTCGCTTCCCTTGCAGATTGAGTGGTCCAGAGATTGCTTTGATCCCGACGGCGATGGAGTCTACGAGAGCTACATCAACACCTGGGCCACTGACTCGGTATGGTATAACGGTGGTGATACTGCTCACGAGACAGCCTATGCCTTCACCAGTCATCTCGCGGCGGCAGATCTCTCTGAAAGCACAAGCGGTCTTGCGTCCGAAAACTACCGGGAAAGGGCCACGCACATTCAAGAAAACATGCTAAAAAGCCTCTGGATTCCAGAGAAGGGATACCTTGGGGAGTATCGTGAAACACTTGGTCGGCACCGGCTCCATGAGGACACCTCCCTGTACACGATCTTTATGCCGATTGACGCGGGGATGCTCACACCCATACAGGCAGCTCAAAATCTGTTTTACTCGGAGTGGGGACTCGAACGTGTCAAATCACCCTTGGGTGGAGAACGTTGCTGGACCTCGAATTGGGTCCCTTATGTCTGGTCGGTCCGTGAACTCTATCCAGCGGAGAACTACCATCTTTCCCTGGCGTACTTTCAGTCCGGCCTGCCGGAGGAGGGATGGAACTTGCTCAAAGGGAACTACCGGGAATGGATGTACAACAGCGTGGTTCCCGGCAACCTGGGACATGGATCCTGCGGGACTGACTTCACCGATGTCTCCAGCACCTTCTGCCGGGTGGTTGTCGAGGGACTTTTCGGTTTCCGTCCCGACCGTCCCAACGGATGGGTCCGGATCTGCCCGGGATTCCCTTCTGCGTGGAAAGAGGCATCGATCCAGACACCCGATTTCAGTTTGGTGTTCAATGAGGAAGCCAATCAGGCCCGCTATGAGGTCACCCTGGCACAGTCCTCACAAATCGAGTTCCGGCTTCCTGTCCGAGCCAGCCGGGTACTGAGTGTGAAACTTGATGGAAATGATATCCCCTATGAAACCAGTGCAGGTTTTGGGCAGAGCGAAATCACAATCAAGACTCTTGATCTTTCCCATGCGGAAATTGTTATCCTCTGGGAAGACCCTCTGTCATTCCAACCACCCGTCAATGTGGAGGCAGTTACCGGTCAACAGTTATTTCTTGAAGCATCAGGAGGAAAGATCCTGTCCATCGAGGATCCCACCCATGTGCTTACGGATCAGAAGATTCAAGGTGATAAAGCGTTGGCGGTACTGGGAAACAACACGGGACACAAGCTTGTTTTTGCCGAGGTCCAGTATGGAGACCTGAAGCAATGGAGACTCTATAAAATCCACATCACGGATCCCGATGGGGAAAAACTCCGTGGACAAGAGACTCTTGTGGAGGTTCCCCAAGATGCCAAGTGGCAAACTATCGATCTCTCTGCCAGCCTGAATGGAGATATCCGCAAAGTTTACGAACAGGAATACCTCTCACCGCGTGTTCAAACCTGTTCAGTTCAACTGGGAACCGACGGTTTTTCACCTTGGACCTACTACCACTGGAAACCTGGCCTTCCTCAGATTGACCTTGCAGGGGTTAAAGATCTACTGGGCGCGGATGGACTTTTACGGACTCCCGATGGGATTCCTTTCCGGTGGAACTCAGAGGAGCGGAATGTGTCATTCGTTTCTCTTTACGACAACTGGCCGGATAACATCACAGTCCCTGTTGGTAAGACAGGACAAGCCCTTTGGTTTCTGGTTTCCGGTACAACTAATGTCATGCAGACACATATTGCGAATGGAGTCTTCCATATCCATTACCAAGATGGGACCGAAGAGAATCTGGAACTTATACCACCCACCAATTTCTGGACACTCTCAGACCATAAACACACTTACCTTGTAGAGCGAGACCGGTTTGCGTTTCCGTATCCTTTGCCCTCCCGAATTCAGTTAGGTGCCAATTGCCGTGCCATGGTACTCAACCGGCGCCTTAAACCAGGGATTCCCGTGGAGAGTGTGAGTCTTGAAGCTCTTTCGCAGGAGGTTGTGATCGGACTAATGGGGCTGACATTGATGGAATAGCCCTCTCTTTCAGGCGCTTGTTGGGTGCGATGACTCATCTGTTACTCCTCCGTTCTGATCGTATACTTATCCGGTGGAGTAACTCTCCTTGTCTGGCCACCGTACATCACGTGGACCCTTCTTCCATCAGCATCAATCGCCATATCGCAGTTCGGAGTTCCATCAGCATACCGGAGATCAACCTTCCTTGCCCGGACCGTGCGTCCGCAGGTATAGACACCACCAATACTAAAATGGAACAAGCCAATGTCCTTGGAAGACTCAGTCCCTCCAAACACCTCAACCCAGCTGCCACCATTATCCTCGAGGAATGGCGGACTGTCCGCACTCCGTGGAAATCGAAGCCGTCCGATCTTTTTCCACTCAGATTTCTGATGATCATAAATCCGCATTTCGTACCATGTGCCGGCGGTGTCGGATTCGCGCATGGCCAAATGGACTGTGTAGGTGCCCTTGTTCCACTGGTATGGGTACCGTATGCCAACAAAGTCATTCTCATAACTCGCTGACTCAATCCAACCACCATCCGCCACCCATGCATCAGCCTTGTCTCTGGTATTCCAACGCGACCAGATGAACTGAGTCTTCAATTGCCCCTTATCAAACCAATACTGAAATCCGAAATACTGCCCCACCTTGATATTGGTACCGGGGACGATCATAGGAAAGTCATATAATTGCAGGTATACACTTCCCGCTGGCTTCGGCTCAGTATGGAAAGTCACATCGATTGACAGGTCCATGAGCATTTTCAGTCCGGTTGTCCAATTCAGATAGAGGACACCACCAGATCCTCGACCGACAGGTGGAGGAAGCCCTTCTGTTGTGCGCGGGTACTCCATCCCATTTGGAACAACCGTTTCCGAAGGATGATGGAGGCAAAGTTCCCCTTCTGAACCAAGAACCTCAATGACCCGGTCGCGTATTGATGCGTCCCATTGCCAGAGAGAGGGGTCACCTGAAGGGATCGGTAAGCTTGCGAGGAATTCTGCAGGAGGCTTCCTCTCATCAGGGCGTGCCTGTTCTATGTTGGCCACCGTCAGTCCGATGGCTGAAAACATCAATACTACCAGAATACGCTTCATGATTGTGGCTCCTCCTATTTGCTGAGGGTTATGAAATCGAGTAAACCGCCACAGCAATGGTAGATGATGTCGATGATGGACTCGGCGTGCTGGAATTTGCCGTGCAGGCGCCGGTTTTCACGTTCGTGGTGTGCGAGTTGTCCGTCATGGGCATCCTTGGTGAGTATGGAGCCACTCTTTTAGCTTGCTTGACCGCCAGGGCACTTTTCTTGCGTTTCAGCCTCAAGGCGTGCAGGAAAAAGGAATAGAGTCCCTCACGGTGTAGGATGGCTCCAATCTCACCTGGTTTCTTACAACCAACAACTTCCTTGAGGATGGCGAGACAGAACTCTTTGGAAGATCTCCGCCGGGACGATCTGGCCAAAACCTCCTCTCCCCGGTTTTCTCCTGACTTGGACTGAGTCCCCGATTCCATGGATGCCTCCCTGACCAACAGATACTCTAAACTATTTCCACCTGACTGTCTCATCAATATTGGCACGGAGGGGACCTTGGGGAAGGATAATACTCACATCTTGTTTGGACTTAACAAGCCATGGCACATGGATATCAATGTGAAAACGGAATGTTTCTCTTCCTTACTTCTCTTCTAGCACTTCGTGCACCTTGTTAATCAATTCATCCCTGGAAAACGGCTTGGGAATGAAATGAACACCTTCCTCGAGTACTCCATGGTGTGCGATGACATCAGCAGTATAACCAGACATGAATAAGCATTTGATACTGGGGTATAGGGACTGGATGCTCCTTGCTAGTTCTCGTCCTGTCATATCGGGCATTATGACGTCAGTTATCAGCAGATGAAGCGTTCCAGTATAATCCGCCGCCACCTTAAACGCCTCACCGGGTGTTGATGCAGAAAGAACTTTGAACCCCAACTTCTCAAGCAATTTCTTGGTCATTATCAGGATCGCGGGCTCGTCTTCGACCAATAGGATGGTCTCGTGATGATCTCTTGAAACTTCCGTTGTCCCTACCATCCTTAGCTGTTCAGACTTACCCTCATACCGTGGCATATAGATCGAAAATGTCGTTCCCTGACCCGGCTCGCTATAGACATTGATGAAACCGTTATTCTGCGTGACAATGCCATAAACTGTTGCGAGACCCAAGCCGGTACCTTTCCCCTGCCCTTTAGTGGTAAAAAACGGCTCAAATAGTTTGTCCAAGGTTTCCTTGCCCATACCACAACCATTATCACTAAAAATGAGCAGGACATACTCTCCGGGTATGTATCCTGCATGGTTTTCGCAGAACTCTTCATCCAAGACTCGGTTCCCCGTCTCGATCGTAATAACACCGATGTCCGTGATAGCATCGCGAGCATTGACACACAGGTTTGCTAAGATCTGATCAATCTGTGAGGGATCGACTTTGATCGGCCATAGATTCATGTCAGGTTGCCAATTGAGATGGATGTCTTCGCCGATGAGTCTTTGTAACATCTTAAGCATGCCTGCAACGGTTTCATTTAAATCCAGCACTTTGGGTATTATTGTCTGTTTGCGGGCAAATGCCAGCAGTTGGCGGGTAAGATTAGCTGAACGATCAGCAGCTTTGCGGATTTCCTGAAGGTCACTGTAGATTGGTAGGGCTGGATCAACCTGAAGTGAGGCCATCTCCGCGTGTCCAAGGATCACACCCAACATATTGTTGAAATCATGCGCAACTCCTCCCGCTAAACGCCCTACTGATTCCATTTTTTGGGCCTGGGTTAATTGCTGTTGCAGTTTTACCCGTTCCTCTTCAGCCTGTTTACGCTCCTCCAATGTCCGAGCCAGTTTCAGATTACCGTAACTTAAGGTGGAGACAAATGCCGTGAACCTGGAATAGAACTTCATGACACTATTCACAGTTTCACGACTCCACCGTGGGACACGATTCAACGCGGAAATATATTCATCTTCGTTGAATCCATATTTGCGGGCTTGGGCACGGAACAGCTCGTAATCGATTTCCTCATCATCAAAGAAAAACTGACCGAGGAACACATTACCAACATGCTCACCTCCAATCATAATGGGGGTTGAAACATCCCACATGTTGTTCTTACATTTATATAAATTGAACGTACCTGGTTCAACGCCCAGGGTAAGCCGGGTGTCGCTCTCCTGGCAGAAACGCCGCGTTTCTGGGTGGACGCGATGGAACTTTGTACAAATGTCCTGCCACCCAGTCGCAACCAGCACTTTCCCATTTTGATCTACCAAGGCATTGGCAAAACCCGTAAGGTGGTAAAGATCGTCCATCAATTCTTGGACTGTTTCGGTGGTGATAATATCGGCAAGGGTGAGTTCACTGATGTCCCCTTCGGGCTGTAGGACAGCATCAAGTTTTTTGCGCACCTGAATTTCGCTCTCATGCAATGCCATAACAGCCTTGTGCTCCCGGGTACTCAGGCGGACAGCCTCGATGATTCCAGCACAGGCGTTCAGATAAGGCTCAAGAAACTGTGCCATTTCTTGGTCATATCCACCGCACCGGTTGGCCACACCCACCACTCCCACAACATCACCGCCCGAACGGATGGGCAAATTCATGAAAGCGTGGATCGGAGGACAACCGGGAGGAAATCCACTCACATGCGTATCATGTTGAACATCATTCGATATAACCGGTTCCTTGAGAACTACTTGACGTTCAGCCAGATTGTTCACATCATGTAACTCGAGATCACGGGCGTCCGGTTGTTTATCCAACGCCTTGGACTCAGAGTCCCATGCGATGTTTGAAAGAGCAAGGTTTTGTTTGAAGATGGCTCCATCGGAATCGTGCAGCACTTCATCCAGGTATCCGAATTCGCTGCCAGTCAACTTAACGATTATTTGAAGCAACGCGTTGAACACGGCTTGGGGATCACCATGCTCGATGTACAGCGACTGGGCCTCCCGTACAGAGTTGAGTAACTCAGTCGTTCTACGTAACGCCTCCTCCGCTTTTTTAAGTTCGGTAATATCAGAGGCGATACTGAGAATGGCGGTCTTGCCCTGCCACTGGACCAGTTTGGCAAGTACCTGTAGAGGGAAAATCGAGCCATCCTTGCGGTAATGGGCGACATCAAAGTTCGCTTCGCCAACCTCGACAATCCGCCGGATTCGCTCCAGCATCGGAATCTCACTCCCCGGCACGTCAAGATCGTGCAAGTTGATTGACATGAATTCATCTTCATCATAGCCATGCCAGGCGAAGGTTTTGCGGTTGGCATACAGGAATCGCCCATCCGTGTCATAAATGGTGATTGAAGCAGGAGCATCATCGAGCATCCGGGTCATAAGGGCCATGTGCTCACCGGCCCGTTTACGTTCGGTAATGTCACGCCAGATGCAGTAATAAACAGGATGTCCTTGAACATCCATGTATTGCGCCGTTACGTGGACATTCCTAATTTCTCCCCGCCGGGTTCTCTGGAGAGTCTCGAAATCGCCCTTACCATTCCGGATCACATTCGCAATCTGTGATTTTGTCTCCTCCATGGTTTCCCTGGCTTCAATATCAAATATGCTGAGTTCTGCAAACTCTTCCCGGGAATATCCGAGCTGTTGGTGTGCCGCTGTATTAAAATCCAGGAATCGTGTAGTTTGTGGGTCAATTATGAGTATTCCGTCTGGTGACTGTTGGAACAGGGCGCGTCTGAATTGTGATTCTTCCTCAAGTGCAGCTTCAGCTCTTTTTCGATTCGTGATATCGAGGAGTGTACTCTGCATACCGACAACATTTCCTTGATCATCCGTAAGTGGCCTTGAGTTGTTTAATACGGTTATGATTGTACCGTCCTTACGTCTGAGTTTATGTTCGTAGTTGTAAACGTTTACACCCGAAAGAAGCTGTGTATGCGCTGGCAACACGACATCACGGTCCGCATACACATCCGGTATGCTCATATTGAGGAGTTCTTCCCTGGTATAACCTAGGAGGTCCACTCCGGCTTGGTTAGAGTCGACAAAATTTTTGTTCCCATCAAACACATAAACAGCGACAACTGATTCATTAAACAATCCCCGGTACTTCTCTTCGCTGTCACGCAGTTTCTCCTCTGCCTGTTTACGTTCAGTGATGTCCATAATGTGGCCAATGACCCTCACAACACGCCCCCCCTCCAGCACCGGCTGTGCAGCTGTACGAATCCAAAGTGTGCGGCCTTTGGCGGAGGTGAAGGGGCATTCCAGGTCATAGGGTTCGCCCTGCTCGATACAGCGCTGAAAAGCAGCCGCAACCATTGACCGGTGGTCTGGTGCGTAACATGCCAAGCTTTGGGCGATATGCTCTGGAGAACCCGGTGTGAATTCATCTGGCTCAAAATCGTGGATCCGGTAAACTTCATCCGTCCACACCATGGTCTGCTTTTCCACGTTCCACTCCCAACCACCGGTTTTGGCCAGACGCTGTGTGGATATTAGAAGTTCGTCTTTCTGCCGTAGTTCACGGGTGCGCACCTCCAACAAATCTTTGACACGCATCAAGGATTGTTCGCGACAGGCGCGGGTGCACAACTCAACGAGGTATTCCGGTTCAAACGGCTTGCGCAGATAAGCCGCAGCGCCTCGCTTTATCCAATCCATGGCCAACTCCGGCTTCGGGTCGATAGTCATCATGATGCAGACACACTCAGGTCTCTGAGTACAGAAGGTCTCAAGCAGGGCGTCACCTGCACCATCAGGGAGGTGGTAAGCGAGCACAGCCACATCGTATTGGGTATTTATGAAGGCGGCGGTGGCCGCTTGGGCCGTAAGCGCTATATCCACCTCGTAGCCATGGGCCACGAAAGCCTTTTGGAGCGAATTGGCCAAGGCCACGCTGTCCTCAGCGATCAGGATGCGCATGAGTATCGTGCCACCTTTGAATAATCATATATATAATACACCACTTTGCTCTATTGTGTTAGGATAGATTTGGACGTTCATTTTTAGTTCTTGGCAGCGCTTAGTGTCAAGTATGTTGATGGCTTTAATAACTTAAGTCCGCAACTACTGCATGAGTACGGAATTCATTTAACTTGTCTCTATCATCGTGAGATTATCAGGCTGTGTTAGTTGTCATTAATTTGAGACAGAGACAATGCGCATGTAGCAAAGAATTTCTGGTGAAGGGATGTTGTCAGGAGGCTTGCTTATCCAAGCGATGCCGGAGATCGATGGGAACAAGGAAGGTCTTCCAACAAGACGTTTCGGATGGGCATCGCCAACGGACCCAAACAGCCGGATCACAAAGATAAAAAAGATGGCCGGACTTAACGGTAAAGAAGTGAGAATTCCAAATCCTGATGCCGGATGCAAACATCACACTCGTATCAACGCCACTGTTTACAAACAGTCCTCTAAAAGTGTCTTGACACCCACGAAGCCGGAGAACGGTACTTCACGCAGGACTTCCCCATCTCCTAACAAACCGGGGGGTGTTCCACAGCTCTTCCGCAGGTGAAGACTGACTGGCAGAACAAAAGTGGAGGGTTTCGAGGGAATCCTACCCTCCATCTGGTTGATGAGCTGGTGGGCGGCTGTAGCTCCCATCTCCCGGGCCGGATGGTATACCGTCGAAAGGGGAGGATTACAGAACTCAGCAACATCCACATCATCACCAAAACTGGCTACCGCGCAGTCTTCGGGAATAAGGATTCCCAGACCTGAGACAATCTCCATCGCCTCACGCGCCAGGAAATCACCAGCGCATATAAACGCATCCGCCGGCGGGCAGTTCTCCATTATGGACCTCACCACAAGACCCAAATCATTCATGTTGGCCATGGAGGTCGGGGGAACACGAATTCCGTGGTGAAGACAAGCGAAACAGAATCCCTGAAACCTTTCATCCTCAGTACTACCCGCATTGATTTCACCTAGAAAATAGGGATGCCGTCTCCCCATCTTGATGAGGTGCTCAGTCATCGCATACATGCCGCCATAATTGTCAATGACACATGCGTTGATCCGGATATCTTTGAAGTAGTGCCCAATAAGTATGTGAGGCAGATTGTGGATGGGAGGTGTAAGCAAGAGCTCCGCGAGCTCACGGTTGGGACGGTAGGGTTGGATCGCAAGCGCACATACCCGGTCTCCCAAAGTAGCCACGAGGCGGCGCACCTCCTCCCGTGGATCAAAGGGAACGAGTCCATTCATGACCGAATAACCCCGGCTTGACGCAGCCTCGCTGAACCCATCGGAAATTTTAATCTCAATGGGTTGATCCCGGCGGTACATAAGATTCAGGATGATTCTCTCATGCATCTTATGACCCTCTCTCTTTATCACTGGATGGTACCTTGCCGAGTTCCTGAACGATCGAAGCTTCTCTGGGGTGAAAGCCGATGGCAAGGTTGATACACTGCTCATAACGCCCGAAAGCCTTACCGAAGATGGCAATGCCACGCCCCTCGGGACCATCTGATTGAACCCTCATGCGGACTGCGATGGGTTGCATGAAATCAAGCCCAAGATCCAATGGAGTGATCTTGCCTGCTGGTTTGTCGTTGATTGTTGCCCCGTTCATATCGATCCGGCAGCAGCAGAGTGTCCCCATCCGTGATAATCCCCCAGGATACCATTCCGCCATGTTGATGTTTTCTTCATCGACACGGCGGTAATCAAGCCGGAACGGACTCATCTCACAATCATTGATGGCGATGAGGACCTCCACCTCTCCAGGATGATCCGGAAAAGCGATTGCGAGTTCCATCGAAAGCTCCAGGTAGACAACCTCGTGTTCATCCGGGATGTTGTGGGGGAAAAAATAATGGATCTCGCCGTTAGTCACCACGAGCAGCTCGGCTTCCATACGGTTGGGATGGAAGAATCCCGCATATTCTTTTGAGGATGCAATAATTCCTGACTCCGAGGCCAGGAGACTGATTCCTTGGGACTGGAAGGCGGTGTAATGGCCCACCGGGAGTTCGATTCGATAGACATCCGGTTCTTTATGAAGGCCTGGTCCTTCAAAGTTGAAACTTACATTGTTAAACAACACATAGCACAGTTTATTAAAGCTTCTCGGCGAGCGTTGGATGCGGCTAGAAACCAACCCCACTCTTTCAAGAATGCCGATATAGCTGGTCACGGTGGGTTGGCTGATGCCAATTTCCCGGGCAATTTCGGAGACACTCAAGGGTCCATTCTGGAGAATCTCGACGATCCGGTAACGAGTCTCATTACTGAGGGCCTTTAAGACCTCTTGCGCGTTGGCACGCGGAACGCGGTAGGGCAATCCCATCGTATCCCGGTCTATATGATCGGACTCACCAGACATGGACACAGGCTCCTCACGAATGACGAGGAAGCTACTGCTCCGATGAGCCTTGTCAATGGCCGGAGACCGCATGGATGCCGGGGCCTGGGGCCGGGACAACACAGCCGTCACAGATCCTCTCGCCGTACGGTCAGAGGGTGATGTCATAAATGCGGAGATCCTTGAGGACAGCTCTCGATGGGTCCACCAGCGAACCCCTGTTCCGGCAACAGGTAATCAAGGACATATTCACAGCCAGATACCAACCCAGCGATCAAGAACCAAACACATTGATATCACCCCGGCTTACAGTGCCATTGGTGGGAGAATAGATGGGGTAGCCCTTATTGGCTGAATTAAACACCTGGATATAGGATGGATCCTGGTTTACGAACAGCCGGAACATGGCCCATTCACCCGAATCGTGAATCCGGTCGGGACCGGGACAGAGAATGAGCCACTGGCCAGAAAATCCGAGATCTGGGTCAAAACGTGAACCGGAAAGCTTACCTCTCGCCGCGCTTGACACGTTACACCCGTAGGTCTTTCCAGAGATAAAGGTGTTTCCCGACGCGAGACACCGCCAACCACGGCCATAGAAACGGTAGACGTTATTGGCCGGATCTCGGGGAAGATTGTCAGCGCCCTTTTCGGCGGAAAGGAATTCATCCAATGGAATTTTACTCACATAACGGTTAGGAGTGGTCAACTGGGCCCACATGGCCCGATCGCCTTCGCGTGCGACTACAAAGGACTCAATCGGCAGCCCCCAGAAATCATTGCGCTCGAAGTTGTCCGCCGGGTATATACGGTGATCCAGTTGGTATGAGCGTAGCGCTGTCTCAAGTCCCTTCATCTCTGCCTTGGCGCTGAGCACCTTGGCGCGCAACTGAGCTTCCAGGAAATTTGGCAAGGCGATAGAGATTAAAATTAAGATGATGGCGATAACAATCAGCAATTCGATCAATGTAAAGCCGTACATGGCGCATTTCCGCCGAAGATTATCTTGTGAAATTCGATGGTTCATTTGGGATTCCTCCACCCTATCAAATGTCTGATTATAGGATATGTTCAATAACCATAGAGTCTGATCCTTTTCTTGTCAAGATCATTTCAAGTATGAAGAACTTGTCCAACTGAAAATTTTCAAATTCGCAGGGATCCAGCCTCTACCCTCAGTTTTCTCAATTCCTTTTGGAGATTTTGTTGATACTTCCATAATATGGCGTTAACACCTTGTTTATCAGTATGTTATGTTCATTTTATCCTACTCTCCTGGCAATCCCTTTTGCTTTCGGCTTGACAACCCATGAGCAGGTTTATACTATCGCTATATCGGTGTTGCTATAGTCTTTTGACCACCACTTGTAGAACATGAAATGAATGATGATAGCGACACCCAATGGGGGTGTGTGCACCCCGTTCATCGGATAGCCAAAGGGCTTTGAATCCATCCAAGAGGAGACAAGATGATGTTGAAGTGTATCGCCGTCCTAGGAATTTTCACGGTGTTTGCCTTCCTTCCCATGGTATCTTTCCCAGTATTCGCGCTTCAGACTGTTGCGCAAGGTGGGGGAGCCGATCACACGACCATCGCCAGTGGGCTTGCTGCAGCCACCCCTGGAGAAGAAGTGCGGGTCATCGACAAGGGAACTTACAACGAGAATCTCGACCTGAATAATGTCATGCTTACTTCGGTTCCAGCGGGCGCGATCATCACCGGAGCCAGTAGCCGCAACGGAATGGTCCTTGGTTTGACCATGGTTGGGTCGGCGGATGTGACTCTGCAGGGTTTCACTCTCATTCCATCAGCCGCCGTGGGACGCGCCATCCATTGTCATGGTCAGGGGGCCAGGAACATCAAGGATGTAACCATCATTGGAACCAATGGGATCGAGCTGGGTGTCTATCTATACTCTCCACTGACATTGAACCTCACCAACACGGTCATTCATGATGTGACCTACGATACTCTCACGGTGGACAGTCCCGAAGCTAATGGGGCGACCATTAACGTGGCCAGTTGCGAATTCTACAATTTTGGCCGTTTCGGTTTTTATGGAGCCAACCAATTGGTGCTGAATATGACTGATACCGTAATCCACAATGGTAGCGGGGGACATGGCATCAACATCGATGCAGGTGGCAGTGGCGCACCCGGTCCCAACACGAAAATCAACCTCACACGGTGTGAGATTCATCATCCCGGTATCCATTGCTTTGTTCTTGGCGCTGGAATACAGGAGGGACTCGAGGCGACCCTTATGGATTGTGATATTCATGATGCCATCAATGGGATTGGAATCGCACAATTGAATGATTCCACTATATCTTTGAAAAACACTGTTATCCACAACAACTATTACGATGGTGTGGCGATGGATGCAGCGACTGCCGAAGACCTGGGATTCAACCTGATCGTCGACCACTCCACGATCAAAGATAATGGACGGCACGGTATCGGCAGCTTCAGGACCTCCCATATCTCGATCAGCGACTCCGTAATCAGCGGTAATGGTCAACCCGCATTAGGCGGTCCTACCGGCTTTGGCCTTGTCTATGGCACCAACTACGCCGCTGGAGGAATCGTGACCTTCGAGCGCAGCCAGTTTGTGAACAATTTGTATGGATTTAATGTCAGCGATGTGGTGCGTACCTCCGCGCCGGTCAGTACCCTCCTCTCTCAATCCAGATTCACGGATGGCTCAGGCGGACTTACTCTGCTGGCATCGGTGGGTGATGCCGCTGAAGGGAGCCGGATCGTCAACAATCTCTTCGATGGCGGTGCCGTGGGACTGACCCTCAATGAGTCGGTTATGAATGTCTTCCACAACACCATTGTCAACGCGCCACGTGGGATGAACTTGGCACAGGGTGGCGGGTATTCTGTATCAGTCGAGAACAATGTCATCGATCAAGCCGCAGATTATGGTCTTGCCACCTCAGGTGGGACTGGATTCAACAATCTTACCCTCGATTACAACCTGGTGAATGGCGCTACCGCCGCTTTCGATCCGGTGCTCTCTCCTCTCGCGGGAACTCACAATATCACAGGTACCGTGGCTGGATTCACCTTGCCCTCCTCTACTATTGGAGCTGGTGAGTACACACTCACCTCAGTCTCACCTGCGCTCAATTCGGGTGCCAACCTGGGGATCACTGTGGACCTGAGCGGTAATCTCAGACCCCAGGGGTCAGCCCCGGACATGGGCGCCTATGAGGGTGTGGCGACAAGGATTGAGGACTGGAGACTGTACTGAACTGATCTGAGACCGGGGATCTCAATATAGATCCCCGGTCCCAGTGTTGGATCATCGTGTCGAGAAAGGGATCGGATCGCCCCCTGGCGCGGATTAAAAGAGGCTCTGCACACATGTTTACTTCATTCTTGGGACTTTTTGTAGTTGTGGCATTTGCCGCGCCACTCAACGTCTATGCCGGTCCAGTGAATGATCCATCATCTCCAGATCCCGGTTATGTGGGTTTCATTTGGCATTATCCCTTCGTGGATGCAGGGAGCGATCAGATTTCCGATTCCGGCGCTAATGCCATGATGGCACGCTGTAATTGGGGAACTGTCCAGCCAGCAGAAGATTCCTTTGACTTCTCTTCAATCAAACGGCAGATTGAGATTGCCAATCAGGAGGGGGTTAAGCTGGTTCTACTCCTTGAGTTCAATCCAATCTGCTCACCTGAATGGCTCAAAAAGAAGTGCTTTGCGGCTGGCGAGGGAACCGCTGGATTTTCCGGTCAACCCGGCTCCATGCCCCAAATCGGGTCCCGGATCTTCCGTAAGGCTCAAGAAGAAATGGTCAGGAGACTTGCCAGTTTCTTAACCATCCACGACACCTCCAGGACAGTCACACACTACATGCCTGGAATCGAATGGTGGTTTCCACAAAGCGACCAATACAGCCTGGCTGACCAAACAGATTTCCGTCACTGGTTGACTGGTAAGTATCACGACATTACCCAGTTGAATCTGGCCTGGGGTGGACACTATTCATTGTTTACTGATGTGCCCGCTCCAGGTGTCGAGATCGGTGATCTCTTCCAGAAGGAACGGCAAGGCCTCGCCCAAGTCACCTACTCTTATCCAGCAAATAATGCGTCAATACCACACCCTACCCATACAATCGCCGCCGCAAATGATTGGACTGGTTATTGGAATGAGACCGCCGCTAAATACATTAATTCCATGGGAAGCATTGTGAAGGAGATTGATCCCTCCCGCCCAAGAGCCTCTTTTATTACCTTTTCTTGGGCACAATCCGCGGAATGGGATTATGTGAACTGGTCGCAAGTTAGGCTTGATTCCGTTGCCAAAGCTTCGGATGATCTGGACATTCTCGGAATGCAACTGTGCTTCACATCAGGTGACAGTTTCCGTTTGACCGCCGGACTCGATCTTGCCCGCAAGTATGGTAAACCGATGTGGGATATGGACCTCTTGGATTTTGTTAAGGGTGTGAGCGGTGGGCTAGAGTCTCATGTGAAAAATACCCACGCCGCGGTACAGCATGGCGCCAAAAGCCTATTTTATTGCTGCTGGAATGGGGCCAAGGATTTTAACTTTTTTCCTGATTGGCCTATGACCGATATCAAACATATGATCCAGGATGCCCGTCAGGCTCTGGATATCGTGCGTGGAGCCACCATCGAGGTCGAGGGAGCCATTCTCAATCCCATTGTTTGCTCCGTGCCTGAGGATCCTCCTTTTGGACGGAATGATGTCCGCAGTTTCATGGGCTGGTATAAGATTCTTGAACGTGTCCCCACAACAGTGGATGTCATCACCTTGCGTGAGATTGAACAGGGATGTAGCCAACTCAACAAATACCGCTGGATACTAGTCCCAGATTGTCCATATCTGTCTACAGATGCTTTTGCCCGCCTTTCAGAATATGCCGCCGGTGGTGGATTTCTTATCCGCGGAGGCCGTTTCGCGGACTTCGATGAGAATGGCGAACCGCTCAAGGCAACAGTTGCTCCTGGTAACCTACTTCCGGATTATGGTCTTCAATATGCTGGCTCGGACCTTCCTCGAAGGGTCTTCGCGGGTGACACACCCCCGCAAATGATCTGGCGTCCAGAAACCGGTCAAACCAAAGCCATCCTGGCCTCAGCCCTTCAGTCTCTTAAGGAATCTGAAGGACCGATTGCTCTGAGTAAAACCTTCAGTATTGAGCCGCAGGGAAAGGATTTGCGTTGCACAGTATTCCATGGGCCTGGATACCATTTGGTTTATCTCCTTAACATGGAATTCGCCATGGTTAGGGATATTAACCTCACCCTAAAGGCCCCCTATCAGAGAATCACACGGATTCACGTGGACATGCAAGAGAACGATTCTCTTGCTCAACATATACCTGACCAAAGTTATACATTGCCCGAGTTTAAGACCACCTGCATCGTGCGAATCGAATCAACCAATCCGATGAGCGAGTGATACAAAGGGAATCATAATGTTCTTTAAACCACGATTGAATAAAAATCTTTGGGATACCTATGTCTTCTTTAATGACGGCATTTATTATCTTTACTATCTGGTAAGCGATCCCAGTAACCTTTACGGGATCTGTCTGGCCACCTCCAAGGATGGCGTTTTTTGGGATGAGCACGGGATGATCCTTCATAAATCCGAGGATGCGCGCTGGATTGCCATGGGCAGTATTGTAAAGTCTCCCGCCTTTGAACGTGACCATAAATTCCGGATGAACATTTCTGAATGGCGTGGCCCCAAGGATGATGAAGGTCAACAGACCATCTTTGCCATGGAATCTACCGACCTAATCCACTGGACATTTCTTGGCAAGGAACATGAATTTTCACCTGATCCACGCTGGTATCGAACCAATGAGAGCAACCAGAGCCGTTGGGATGGCATTAATGCAGTTCCCCGTCCCGGCGGAGGTTATTATGCATTTTTGACCGCGAATCCCAAGGATTTCCATCCGGGATTCGGCTTTGGAGAGAGTGAGGATGGAATCGATTGGCGCGCTTTGCCTCCCCCGCGCATCGACTGGGGAACTCGCACACCCATGAATAATATCGAGGTGGGAGGCGTGATAGAATTCAATAGCCGGTATTATATGATGGTGGGAACTTGGGGGCTCGAGCGCTACGAGGGGCACGGTGGGATGTTGACCTTCTCAAGCGACAAGCTACAGGGTCCCTATCAGCCAGAAAAGCACAATTTCCACCTGCTCACCTCCACCGAACATCTCCATGCATACTTCTCACGCTTCTGTCCAACGCCACAAGGCACCCTGGTGAACTACCAATTGATTCCCCGCCATGAGGATTGTTACTTCGCTCCATTCAAAAGGGCAATGGTGGATTCTCAGGGGACCATGAGACTAGCCTATTGGGAAGGAAACGATAAGCTGAAAGGCAACCAACTCAATGTGTCCACGATCGATAACCGCAATGGAGGTGAAGTCCTTCTAGGGGACTGGGGGACTCTTGGTTCTGGAGTTATTCTTGAGGGATCGCTGCATTTCCTCCCATCACAATCAAATGATCCAATTGAGATCATCATCGAATGTGATGGAAACCACAACACTATTATCCGCATTCATAAAACTGGACTCGTTGATTTTGGTCCCAAGACAGCTAAGCCAAATGCCCCGGATGAGTTTCCATGGAGCCGTGTTGACCGGGAACTGGAATCCCACGATGCCCCCTCTTTCCGGTTATGGATCGATAAATGCACCGCCGAACTTTATCTCAACGATTATCTTATTCAATCATTCAGTTTGCATGGTAATGCAACTGGAAGAGTACTGTGTGCCTGTACACCAAAAGTGGGACGTCTTTCCGGTCTGAAGGTATGGCGTGGACTCAGCCAACCATATCCAGTGAAGGAATGAGGATAACTTGACCTTGTAGCCAGTTGAATTATTCAAGGTTCTGTTGGCACCACCATGGTGCCAACAGTACTACGTGTTTCTTCAATGAACCGTTCGGTTTCTCACACCCACCTACTTCTGCATCTCACCCATCTTCAAACGGTATTCCGGCAATTGTTGCTGCAGGGTATCACGTAGACTCTCCAACTTCTCACGTAACGAGTACGGCGTGTAGACATAGTCCTGCTCGAACTGGAAACCGAGCCGTGAGTCGCGGGTGGCGGCAAGCAGCGACAGTTCCGTGCGGGTGATCTCCTCACTCACGATGATTTCCATTCGATCGAGTATCGTTCCCGCTTTTTGAGGATCCTTCTCCGATACCAATTGGAGACGTAGATCCTCAAATTCGAGAATAGCATAGTCGCTTTGCATCATCCGCTGCAGATGCTCGGCAATGATTACCTCGTGAAGGGCTCCCCGCCGTTTGGATTCGGGACCTCCAAGCGCTGCAGCCCGGTACAATTTAAGTCCTTCCTCCATTTGGCCGGAAGCCTGCCGCAAGTATTTCAAAAAGACCGGCAGGACCTTCGTTTCTGGTCCAACTTCCAGGCCGGTGGCGCTCCGCGCGTAAAGTTCGGCTTGGTTTGTCTGATTCGTGAAGTCAGGGTAGAAGACCATGCGCGAAACAGTAAATGGCCAGTATGGGTTGATTTGCCCTCCATAATAGCCCAACCACTTGTTATGGTCCGTCCATGAATGCGTGAATGTGGTGGTCCGGAGAGGTGGTTCCTGAAAGAATAATGGATTGCCGATAGCGTTGTTGGTTCCCATGTTCGGACCGGTGTCCGGCACCAAACGGATCGCCTGACTGAAAGAATCCCATGCCTTTAGAACCATTTCCTTATTCTCACTTCCGAAATCGCGGGCGGCTATGGCCCCCAGCAATTCATCGAGAGGAGGTACATCACTCCAGCAATACCAAGCCCGGAGCTCGGCGATGATATTGGGGGTGTATCCACTAGACCAACTCTCAAGCGCACCGTTCACACCGTACTTCTCGAGCGCCTTGTATCGCTCGCACCACTGGTATGGAAATGGGAGGTATGGGATGGTGCCGAATTGCCAGGAGGCGAAAGTGTCGGCCTTGCAATAAACCTTCATGTTCCGTTGGCGTGCCTCGTTAATCTGGGCATCGGTCACCTCCGCGGGCCCGATTTGGTTCAGCGAATAGTCGCGCAAGTATCCCTTCATGCCGTCGATTTCGAAGCTTTTGCCGTTTTCCCAGGTGAGCAGCGGAATTGCGTCGGCGGGAAGTTGCTGGATAAAGTACCTTTTCATTCCGGCGTTCTGCATCCGGAAATCGATGTTGTATTCCCAGGGGAGAATTTCGATGGCGGGATTGACGCGATGGCATTCCTCGGCCACGATGCCCACCGCCCGGCCCCAGTTCCGTGCCCAGTCTTGCACGTACTCCGGGCTCGCGCCATGACCGCCGCCCCATTGCTTGTACCAGAAACCCTCGGTTAAAAGTACATAACCCTGGATGTCCGGAAACTCTTTCAGGATATTGCGTACCAACTTGCGCAGCCCTTCTTCGCTTTCCGGAGTTCCCATATAATGATAGATAATCGGTGTATAGACCTTGATGCCAAAGCGTGCGGCCCGGTTGATCAGGTCCCGCATCTGCGCAGGATCCTGCGGGCGGATCAAGAATAGCATCCGGGAGTAAAAATCGGCTTCGTTTTCGGCGGTAGTCCGGTCTCCATTCGGGTTTGCATAGCACGAGGCAAAGATGCCGTCAAAGCCATCATGAGCTAAATGTGAAAACAGCGAGTCCGGCCACTCCATCCAACCCATCCAGGAATGCACCATACGCATGTCGTAGAGGCTGTGCCGCACTGTCTTTAAATCCCCACGCAGGATTGGCGCCTCACGTAAATTCATGCGGGCTTCAAGGTTATAGAGACCGTACATGGTTCCACGTTCGTCATAACCACATACGAGAATCTGCTTTGGAGTCACTACGATCTCATAATCCTTCGGATTCTTTAGATCGATTCCGCATCCGGGCATTTGTTCATATGTTCCGACGATGATGCTTCGTTCAAGGTTGCGCCAATCATTCAACGAATCCTTGCTTTCGACTTCGACACTGACATTCATCGAAGTCGTCAAATAGTCCTTAAAGTCTTGAACTGCGTTGTGAAGAACCACCGAGCTGACTTTGTTCCATACCAGCTTCCAACCCTCCTCTGGTATGGCCATCTCACCCTCCCGTGGGCTGGCTTCGGGAACCCGCCTTGGGATATGTACCGGACCTTCCGAGAGGCGTTTGTGGTAGTCGTAAGGGTTTTCCTCTGGGAGTACACGTTCCACCTCACGTGCAAATTCCTCAGTTGTCATTGCAGCTATTCCTCCCGTCGATACGTAAACAAAACAGACAAGAAGGATGATATCGAAAACACAACGCACATTGGCGAAAGTAGCCATGGCGAAACTGACCAAATCACAATAAGTACGATTTCTCATCTGATCGAATCCTCCATACTTGTCTGGTAATGAGGGCAAGGTCCCTCAATCAGAACAATTGACCCGGTTCTGCTTCATCTGATTTCATTTCGACTATCTCATAGCGGAATGCTGATAAATGGTTGACATACATGATGAGCTGCCCTCAATGAATTTACAAGTCATATTCTGAGGAAATTCGTAGGTCTATACTGCGGTCTGAAACTGTGTAACAGGGCAGAAGGACGAGAAGAGCAATCACAGATACACATGAACTTTATAGGCTTGACAAGGAATGTTTATGAATGCCAAAGTAGCTGTTATTCGATGAAGCTCAATTACGGTTTGCTTGAGCAAGTCTATTTGGCGGACTTTAAAAACAGAAGTTCTATACAACCTTCTGGTTGGTCATATCCAGGCATGTATATGGGGGTAGATTCATGTTTGCACGCCACGTCACATTAGTTGTGTTAGCGGCTACATTGTGTGTTACTGAAAGTGATTGCCCGGCCGCTACCCAACCCACTCAAGGACTCTCTATTGAGATTGACGCCCGCGAAAAAGGAGAACCGATTTCTCCCCTGTTGTTTGGGCATAACGTTGAGGTAACACGGCGGAGCATCTTTGGCGGGTTGAGCGCGGAAATGGTCTCCAATCGCAAATTCGCCGCTTTAGAAAAAGGGCAACCCATGCGGTGGAACGCGATTTCCACCTCCACCCAGATGGTGATCGATGACCAAGTTCCTTATGCAGGCCGGGCCTCCTTACGGATGGAGAGCGACGGAAGCGGCGGTTTGAGCCAACAGGTGGACGCACCTCTATTCCCAAAAGGCAGTTGGACCAAATCTCTTCTTCCTGATGATTACGGTTCGGACAGAGGGGGTGTGTTGGCTTTCAAGGAGGGGAGAAAGTATTCGTTCCGTTGGCAGTTAAAAACGGATGGTGTGGACAAAAATATCTGGATGCGCATTACAGACACTTCAGGCGCTAAGACCATTGGCGAAGCAGTGATGACACTCAAGCCAGGTGAATGGACAACGTGGACGGGTGAGTTTTCAGCCTCAGCGACAGTGGAGAACGCCCGTCTGGAAATCGGCTGCAAAACCGCGGGGAAGTTCTGGATCGGTGCGGCCTCGTTACAGCCATCAGACGCTTTTCACGGAATGCGGCGTGATGTGATCGCATTGCTGAAGGAGATGAAACCTGGCGCGCTACGTTTTCCTGGGGGTTGCTATTCCGATTTTTACAAGTGGAGAGAGGGGCTTTTGCCGGTAGATGAGCGTCCTGTGATCAGCCAGGGCTCTTTGGAGTTCCTACTAACTGATTCGGATGGATATGACACACAGGAAGTGAGCACGGATGAGTTCATTGCGTTGTGCCGTGAGTTAAATTGCGAGCCCGCTTTAACCGTTCGCATATGGAATGAGCCTGGCGAACCCGAGGAGGCCACCGCGTGGGTTGAGTATTGCAACGGAGGGCCAGAAACAAAATGGGGGAAAGTACGAATTGAGCGCGGTCATCCCGAGCCCTACAACGTGAAGATCTGGTTTGTGGGAAATGAACTCGCTTTCTTCGGGCGCAATGGAATGAACACAGCGGCTGTCTTCGTGCCACGGTCCCGCTTGTTCGCGGAAGCAATGAAAAAAGTGGATCCATCTATCACACTGGTGGGCTGCACTGATTTTACAAAGGATGGGACGGACGAGTGGAATAAAGGTCTGATGGAACAGGCTGGGCAATATCTTTCCTATGGCTCCTACCATGGTTACGTTTCGGGAGTAGAAATAAATCCTACTGTCAGCTCTATGGCGAAGACAAGTGTTTCGCTTGGCCTCTCGTGCCAGACTCTTTCCAAGAACATCAAACGCGAGGTGACACTGGACGAGTGGAACACCAATTGGGGAGTAAAAGGCACTGTGGCGATGGCGGTGCACACCGCAAGCATGTTGAACCGGCTTTGCCGTGATTCCAAGGAGCTGGGAATAGCACAGGCGTATTACTTCCAACCCATCAATGAAGGCGCAATATCAGTTACACCTCTCGATGCGAAGTTGGATTTAGCAGGAAGAGTATTTGAGTTGTACAAAGTCCACCAAAATTCTCAATTGCTTAAAATTCCAGTCCAGCCAGCAGATGCGGATATGGACCTCTGCGCATCGGCGGCACCAGATGGCAAGAGCATTTTTGTTACCGCTGTCAACCGTAACTGCGAAAATGAGATGTCACTGTCCTTGGCGCTAAAGGACTTTGCTCCGGAATTCGTGGCAGAGATGAAAATGCTGGTTCCACGTTCTCTCGGTAACACCGAGACAGAGTTGATCGAGAGGAATGAAACGTTGGAGGCACAAGAGGGTAATCGTGTGGAAACAAAACTACCTCCTGCCTCAATTGCGCGGATTGTTTTTTCCACGAGGCTCGAAAATTCCCAGAAGTAGAATCATTGAGGGTGTTTCCCATCCATCACACGCACTACTCTACCCGCCATTTCACTGGAGATGACTACACTTAATCAGCCTGTTGAATAATTCTTTGTTCTGTAGGCACCGTGGATTCCCGCCTTCGCGGGAAAGATGTTTTCTGAGGGATTCCACTTATTCTGTCATTCCCGCGAAGGCGGGAATCCACGGTCACACTCTTTTTCAACAGGATGCTATTCTTTGAACACCCTGCCAGGTCCACAAAGCAAGAGCCGCGTCCAGATCCCTGGGCGCGGCCTTTGTTTGTGTTGATCTATTTTCTTGTCTTAGGCGCGGGACTTATCTGGGAGATGGCAGTTCCCTTCCCTCCAGATTCCAGGCATCGATTGTGACGTCATTCGGATGACTGACCTGAATCGTCCGGCTCTCACCCGGATCGAGCCAGATGAAGTTGTCATCAGCCATAAACTTATCTGAGACCTTGGGGCAGGCGAAGTTGACACCCACCGCCGGTAGCGGCCCGGTGTTTACGATAGTCATATTATTGCCGTCAGCCTTCATCGTCAGGGTTGTTACCGGCAGATTGAACATACAGCCGGTCTCCGCCTCGAAGTTGGTCCAGTAGAAGGTGCGGAAGGCCTGGCTGCCATCTTTGATGATCTCCACCACCGTCAACAGCGGGGCGACATCATTCTGCTGAGCGGTCAGGGTGAATTCGCCGAGCTGCTTGATACGATCGATCACCCCAGTTCCCGTGTAGCTCTGGCGCTTGATCTCTTTTAATTGGCCATCATAGGCACGGACAATTACCTCCCAGGAGCTCCCCTCCAGGGCTTCTGTATCATCCAAAAGGAAGACCGGCATCCTCAATTCCTGACCCTTGGTGTTGAACTTCTCGATCCGGATGCAGGCGCTCAATGGGGAGAAGCTGTCCTGGAAGAAATAGTGCTCCATCTTAGCCGCGCCATACCAGTCGATGCAGGCCCAACTCGCGCCGGGATAATTGTCATTCTGTTTGTAGTAGATGATCCCGGTGCACTCGGGCCAACGCGTGCGCGCCAGTTCCAGCGTATGACGCATTCCAGAGACCGAGGCCATCTGGGAGCCCTGGATGAACTCCTGCATGGTATCGCCCTTGGTAAACATGTGAGCCAGGTCACTGAGCCGGTCCATGCATTCGCGTGTGTTGAAGACTGGAGTGTGGTGGGCAAAGCTACCATCTGGTGCTGGCGGCCATAGGTTCTTCTCATTCTCAGGCAGCCAGCGCTGCACTGATTCGTAATTCGGAAAGCAGGGGACACCGAACTCGCCGAAGAATGGAAAGGCCAAGCCCAAGTTAAAGTCGATGTGCAATCGATACCAGTACGCATCATGGTTATGCGCGCTGCCTCCCCAAGGATCGCAGCGATGGAATGGCCGCGTACCATCGAGTTCATGCGCATACCGGCCCATCATGTCGATGGCAGGGCCGAATGGATCTCCAGACTCATTACCGCCGCCATAGATCGCCAGGGAGGGATGATTGCGCAATCGCAGTGTGTTCAAACGTACCGTCTCCTCGAGCGCATCATATGGCTGAACTTTATGGCTGTTCCAGGCAGTCGGCCATTCCTGCAGGATCATGATCCCGAGACGGTCACACAGGTCATAAAAATCATCGGTCTCAGGCATGCCACTGCCCCAGCCACGCATCACCTGGATATGTTGTTGTGCGGCGAGTGTCAGGAAACGTTCGTAACGCTCGCGTGAGAAATCCATGAGCGAGTCCATCGTGCACCAGCCATTGCCCTTAACAAAAGATGGCCGCCCGTTAATGACAAAGGTCCAGTTATACATGTTCTTAAAAGGACCACCGGGGAATGGATCGAAGGTGATCGTACGTACCGCGAAGGTTGTCTCCTTGTAATCGGCCACGCCTGTGGAGGGAATGAAGCTCACCTTAGCCTGGTAAAGATTTTGCTTTCCCAAGTCGACTGGCCACCAGAGCTGCGGATTGGGCACTGTAAACCGCAGATGCAACGGCAACTTGGTTGTGTCCGAGCGGGTCTCACGGCTGAAATGTAACGGCTTTCCCTCGAAGTTGTCCGGCTGGATGGTTACTTCCAGCCGTCCCTCAAACCCTGTGGTGGGGCCCTCCAAATCGACCGCTAGATCAACCACCCCTGCTTTGGCATCGCGTGTTGCCAGGAACGGGTGTTGAACACGAACGGCCGGCGCGCCCTCGACCCTCACCGGCCGCCAGATGCCACGTGAGGGAATAAAGCTGTAGTGCCAGCCGTAAACATTGTTGAACACCACATCACTCGTCCAAGCCTGGAACGGTTCACCGCGTGGAGCAGGATCCAGCCGGACAATCAATGTATTCGTATCCTTGAGCAGATCAGCAATATCAAATTCCGGTCCGCCGAACATCCCGATATGGGTTCCCAGCTTATTCCCATTCAACCAAAAGGTCGCCGATGAGCAGACACCATCAAAAACCAGCCTCTCCCCCGCCGAATTCTTGGGCCGGGTAAATGTGGTGCGGAACCACCAGGTCTTGTAGCTCTGCTCGCGGGCGAGTGCTTGATTCAAGCCGAAGTATGGGTCTGGTATCTTCCCGGCCTTCCACAGCGCGGTATGTACACTGCCGGGCACGGTGGCGGGAATCGAGCCGGACCACTCGCTCCCCAAGCGTGATTCTTCATCGCTTCCATCACTTGCTCCCTCAGCCATCTGCCAAGTTCCATCGAGTTTCAGGATCACTGGCCCCTCCGGATGATCCGCTTCACCTGCAGTCAACTCGACTAATTCAGGCTCACTATCCAAAGGGCCGGGGCCGGGATGAAAACTCGCCTTTTCGATCTCCTCGAGCGGACCACCCAGCAAGGATCCCGTATGCATGGCATTGGCCAGTGTTGATAAGTCTTTGTAGACAGCACCGGCGGCCGCTTCGCCCAATATCCACAGACCCACCGTACCGGCTTCAACCACCGGATTCTTGGCCACTTCCCCAGTGGGATGCACACCCCGCCGCAGATGGACATAGGAGATCTGGCCTGTGCAACCGAGATTCAACGGGTTTTTGTCAAGAACCGTCCCGATCGCCAGCACACCAGCATCATCCGATACCGCTGGATCTTTGGCGGCCGATGCCATCCGTTTGACCTCGCGGCCATCTACGGACAGAATCACTTCGGCTGGATTCAATTCCATTGCCACAACATGCCAGGTACCGTCGGTCACCACGGCATCCGAAGTGATGATTGCCGGATCGTTGCCCGGGATATAGGCCGCGAGATGTCCGGTGCCTGTCTCCGTGTACAGCTCCCAGTGGTTCGGTGCGCTCTTGAATCCATGCGCCACCAAAATATTAAAGACACGGGCATCCGATATCCTTGCACGGCATTCGATGGTCAACGGCCTTGCCGCGTATTCTGCCTTAGGTTCGGCCTCCAGCCACTTCATGCCTTTTTCCGTGCCCACAAAGACTCCCGGGGTGTTCCTGACTGCCTCTCCGGTAGTTGCCGCCATGGCTGAAACCTCCAGGATCAAAGGACTGATGAGGATAGAAAACAACATACTGAAAAGCGCTATCTGTCGTGTGGTCATCCGATTATCCTTCATGGTGAATAAATGTGCGCTACGATGTTGCCGGTACCTGGATCATCGCCAGAAGTCCGGGGTGGTAGCTCTTGGATTCCGGCTAACTTTAATATCAACATAATGATATGTCAAACGGATGATGGCATGAATCTAACCCCATTCTCTTTACCACTCACATTGTGGGGAAATCCGTTTGCTCTCTCTGAGCCTCAACTCCGCACCTGGTCTTTCCAGCTGGAAACACTGATCCTATTCAGATCTCCTCTCGTGATGGGGTCCACCGAAAAGAGATTCGACATGATCCTCCCCGACCTGAAGATCCAACCTTTCCCCTGTTCTAGTTACGCTCGTTACGCTCACTCCACTAGGACAGGGGAGAACTCATTTACAGGAAGAATGTGGCACCAACTCACAAGAGGTGTATATGATGAAAAATGAAACAATTTGTAGTAATGATATTTTTTATCATGTCTATAGGAATTTCGGTTTGCAGATTATAATGATGTTGTCAGTGATGATATATTGCCCGTCATCATATGGAAAGATCATCCGGGTTTCACAATCAGGGAATGGAGCAGATGGGAACAGTTGGGCTACCGCATATCAATCAATCTCATTTGCAGTTTCATCTGCGTCTGGGGAAGATGTAATATGGGTTAGCGCTGGAACCTATAGTGGTGACATCTTTGTAGAAAAAAATATTAGTATATTGGGTGGTTTTGCCGGGGATGAAACGGACAATGATGAAATTCTTAGAAATCCTTCCAAAAATCAAACAATTATCAATGGAGAGGGTTTGGCGAAAGGATTGATGGGATGTGTATCAGGTAGTCTTGTAGATGGATTCATAATGAGGAATGCTGGATCTACAGGAGTTCTTGTATATAATGGAGCTAACGTAACTTTCTCAAGGTGTCGTATTGAAGGAAACTATCCAGTTGAGGGGATAACATTTGGTGGAGGGATTGCTGTGAGTAATGCAACACCAACATTTATTGATTGTGAAATTTTATATAATGCTGGAACGCAAGGGGGAGGGATAGAAATTATAGAGTATTCGACAGTGAATATGACCAACTGCACGATTAGTAATAATGTAAGTTCTGGAGGTGGCGGCGGTGGCATATTATGTAGCCTTTCAAATATTTTCATGGAGAACTGCATTGTAAAAAACAACCTCGCATATTCTACTTACTCTGAGGAACCAGTGAGTGAAGGAGGTGGAGTTCTGGTGGATGGAAATGGGAATGTGGCAATCCTTAGGAACTGTTTAATCACCAACAACTGGGCAACAAAATGGAGGCAATTGGTAATTGGAGAGTCTCCCCAACCTTATGTGAGCCTGGACAACTGTACAATCATTGGCGATAAGGTTGCCGATATACACTGGAGAAATGTCCCCCCAACCATGACGAACTGCATTTTATGGGGATCAAACGGACTATTAGCGGGTG
>CAYRBI010000067.1:0-28714 GCA_964422415.1 uncultured bacterium
GATACACTAGGTTTGCAAGTGCAAGTTGACGTATCCCCCTTAGCCTTTGAAAAACAGGGGTGTCGATGATGGATGCTTCTTTTTCCGATCTGTTGATAAATCCATGGATCGGATCCCTTATTTCCCTGTGATCAAGCATTCCCTTTCCCCTGTTCCATGAGGATAGCACAAGAAGACAGGTGATAATGCTCCACCTTCACCAACAGTTCCCACCCCAGCCTGATCGGGTCCTGAATGGTGTGGAGTTCAGACGTTGAGCCACAACTAAATGAGCACAAAGAGCCAAAATATCTCCCAAGTTGGGTTTCTTCCCTTTCTTCCTTACCGCTTGACCGTATCCGCCATCCCCTCCTCCACCGCCAGCAACACCCGCGCGAGTTGGTTATCATAATCCTCGCCCGCCTCGGTCCGTGTAATCGCCACAACCAGGTCATTATCTGGATCCACCCGCAGCACAGTGCTGGTGGCGGCGCCATGGGCGAAGGTGTTTTTGGAAAGGACCAGTTGATCGGCGGGGATGTCTCCTTTACCGGCATCCGGGTGTTTGGTTCTCATCCAGGACAACCCCAGACCATATTCCCAATCTGTTTCAAGGTTCGGGTAGATCTCTTTCATCTTGCGCGGCATCAGTTGTGCAAAGGTTTGCTCGGACATGAATTGCCGGTTGCCATAGGAGCCTTTGTTCAACAAGAGTTGACCAAATGTAGCCAGGTCACGGGCACGGCAATTGATACTGAAGGCTAAATCACTCATGGTCGTCTTCTCAAAACCAAGCGGATCGAAGATCGACGCAAAGAAGATCCGGAAAATGCAGCGTCCATCCACCACCTCCATGACCTTTCCGGCCAGATCAAAACCCATCCCGTTATATTGGACCTTGACCCCCGGGTTGAGGGTCTCAATACCATTGGCAATGACATTATCCAACCAGGGATTATTCATCCCTCCCCATTCACCATGGCCATTCAGACCGGTGGTGTGTGTAAGGCAGTGGCGTAGGGTAATCAGTTTATCGCCAGTGGTTGGAAAGTCTGGCAGATATTTGCCAACGGGATCCTCCAAGCCAATCAATCCCTGGTCCATGAACATACCAAAGAGAAAGCCCGAGAAAGCCTTGGTCAGGGAAGCCAGTTCATAACGGTTCTCCAACGGATTCTCCAAGTTTCCCGGATTTCCATAGGCCTGGTGATAGCCGATCACTCCATGACGGGCGACTAGGATGGTGAAGGGTAGATTGGTTTTATTGTGCCAGTTGGTGCAGGCCCCATCAATCAATTCAGGAGCATTGTCCTTCATGCCCGCCTCGGAGAGAGTGCCTTCATGGAGCACCGGAGATGGTGTCCCGAGTTTGGTGGAGGCGGGAGAGAGCGGGGTTGTCTTGCTTATACCAAGAATCTTCTTCTTCAGCTCCAAGGAAATATCCTGGTGAAGAGCCTCTGGTGTTTCAAACTGGCCAGGCTCATGGCCCAAGGGTTTCAGGTCATAGAGACCGGAAAAGAGAATCGCCCCCATGGGTTTCTGAAGCAGACTTTCGATCAGAAGCCAATGAGCTGTTTTTGAGATGGTTCCCTGTTGTTCAATCCAGACCTGACGTGAAATGGCAAAGTTATCCCGTGGCTCGATACTGATTTTGAAAGGGGGCCAGAAAAAGTAGAAGTTGTCGGGGGTCCGGAAGGCACACACCATCCGCCGGATCATCTTGCCATTGGTGGCTTTGCCTTCAACCTCACCCAGGTAGCGTCCCGGCTCCACAGGGCAGGTGACCTCTTTCAAATCTGCGTTATACCAATGAACCGAGAGAGGGACATCCCCCATAGCTTTCTGGACCACTTCCGGGTCCTTCCAAACCAGTTCAGGGAAGGTGTTGTCCTCACGGATATATCCATTCCGGTCCCGGCATTGAATATCTGTATTCATGAAATCGGTCAGGATCTTGGCTTGTTCAATCTGGCGCGTTCTTTCCTGAATAATTTCTGGAGTGGTGGGAATAAGGGAAAAACTCCAGGGACCGGTATTCTGGTCAATTTTTACCAGGATCTGGTTTTCACCCTTTTTAAGGTCCGTGGTGAAGTGTTCCTCTTTAGGAGCGAGAGAGCGCGCCTCTCCTTTCCAGGCCGAGTAGACTTTCTTTCCATTGACCCACACCTTGGCCCAATCATCCGAACCGAAGAAGAAGGCTCCTTGCTGGTCCTGGTCCACCACAAGCGTCGCAAAGGCATAACCAATGGCATGGTCAGCATTCTGATAAATTGCGGCGAGATCGACCTTCCCTTGCGCATCGGCGATAGCGCTTTGGACCACCACCTCCTGGGTGGCTCCATCTGGTGATGAAAAAGAATAGGAGCCGCCAAGGGTTAGGACCGCCGTGGCTTCACCTCCCAAATAATCGGACGCGAATCCTGTGCGGGTGGCGCCCTCAGGTTGCGGAGTGGTGGTCTTGGGATTTGGAAAGGGACCCACTACCAGCCACTTAATAATGGGAGGGATCTGCGTGGATTCACCGAATACGGGAGAGACCACCAAAATAAGACACACACTGACTAGAAGAGGAAGATTGACATAACGGAGAATTGAACGCATGAGAGAAAAAACTCCTTTCCGGGGCAGATGGGGAAGATGGAAAACATACTTTGTGCGGGAAAACCTGTCTACCAGAAGCAAGGAGTAGTTCCCCCCTGCCATAGAGAAAGATGGGTCCGGTGAATTCCTATCGCGTGATGACACAAGGTCATTGTTTTCTTACGGGCATGACCTCCTCAATCCGCCGCCGGGAGGGAAACAAGTCGAGGTACTCTGAAAACACATACTGCCGGTTGCGCTTGCCCCCTGTCACCTCATGGAGGATTCCCAGCTGCTCAAACTTTGAAATCATCTGGTTTGCGGTGGGAAAAGAGCATTGTAGATACTCCTGGGCCTGAGCTGCTGTAACCCAAGGGGTCCGGAAAAGCAGATCCAATAAGCGGAATCCATTGGCGGTGACCGGCCCAAGACTTGCCTGAATCCGGTTCGAGTAATCTGCACGAAGCCCCAGAATAGCACGGCTCCTCTTTACCGCTTCACGGCTTACCTCTCTCACCCCTGTCAGGAAAAAACCTATCCATCCTTCCCAATCTCCCGAAGTACGGATGGCCATCAAACGGTCGTAATACTCAGTCCTGTACCGTTTGAAGTGATGACTGAGATACAGCAATGGGCGGCTCAGGATACCACGATGACAGAGTAAGAAAGTGATAAGCAGCCGTCCCACACGCCCATTGCCATCCAAGAAGGGGTGAATGGATTCAAACTGCGCATGAGCCACCCCGCATTGGATCAAGACCGGCATGGGCGTATCGAGGTGAAGAAATTTTTCAAAGTTATCCAGTGCCGAAGTCATCTCATGGGGCGGTGGAGGCACAAACACGGCATCCGCAAGGGTACACCCCGGCGGTCCAATCCAGTTCTGGGTCCTGCGGAACTCACCTGGCTCCCGGTTCTGTCCACGGACTCCCTCCATCAGCTCCCGGTGGATCTCACGGATCAAACGTAGACTGAGAGGGAGTTCTTTGAGCCTCTCAAGGCCATGATTCATCGCGCGTACATAATTGACCACCTCCACCACATCGCGTGGTTGCTGGTGACCGCTATGATCCATCTCATATTGAAGGACATCCTCCAGGGTGCTCTGGGTTCCCTCGATTTGGGAGCTGATGACCGCCTCCTCACGGACATACATGGCGACAAAGAGATCCGGGTTGGGGAGAATCGAGGCCACACCATCCAACTGGCCTAGGGCATGATCCGCCTCGGAGAGAAGACTCAACAGAGAGGGATCGAGAGCGATCGGGGGCTCCGGTGGGAGAGTGGCCGGGATAAAAGCACGGTAGCCTGTAGGTTGGTGGATATAGCGCCCACTGCGCTCGATTACCTGTTCTGTGGGGGCCATTATTTCACTCCACTTTAATATGATCGTATACCCATACTCCATATTAAAGCATATTGCGTTATGCTTTAATATGGAGAGATAATGGAGGGCCATATTATAGTCGGCAATAATATGGCGTGCAACAAAAAATTGCTAATGGCTACCTCATACCCCCTCATTTTCTCACATATTCGACGATCACCGACCCCGGCGAATCCAGTATCTCAATCCGGTAGGTGAGGAGGGCTGCTCCCTTCATGTTTACAGGGGCCTCCGGCGCAAACCCCTTCGAAACACTCACTTCGTAATCAGCCTCGGGATCGATCTCCCGCAAATCCCGCAGTTCGTAGGTGACAAAAGGAGAATCCGGACGGCGGAAGGCCACCACCAATCCATCCTGCTCTTGGGGACGGTGGTACTGGATTACCTCCCAGGCGCGTGTATCCAGAGAAACCTCGGTCAAGGGATAGAAATTTCCGATAAAAAATTTCCGGATGCGTTTACCCTCGATGATGGCTTTCTTGAGTTCTTCGCGGGGATAGTCCACCGGGCGGACATCCTCGGCGAAGGAGGTGCCGCCATTGAAGCCGCTACGGAACAGGTAGGGGGTGGCTCCCATCTGACCGGTCACATTGCAGGGGACAAAACGGCTCAATCCGGCATTCATCACCTGATTTTGGAGTGCGGCCTGATTGAACTGCTTGCTCATCAAGGGACCAATGGTGGCATCGGTGCGCCACAACATAATGGCCCGCGAGCAGGTCTCCAGATCGATCCGGTGCCCACCGGCGGAGCAGTTGTCGATGAAGAGGTGAGGGTTCGCCGCCAGGATGTCATCCCACATCTGGTAGAGACCCTCGATATAACGGATCTCCGCCAATCCCACCCGGTCCGGGCCTTCTTTCTGATCCACCTGCGCCCAAAGGCCGCTGAAAAAGACGGCATTATCGCTGCGTAGGCAGTCCATCTGGTATTCCTTAGCGGCCAGGTTGAGGTAATTGGTCATATACTCGCGCGCCTCGGGAATACCCAGGTTGAACATCCCCCAACCATTTCCGCCGGGTAGCACCACCCACTCGGGGTGCTCCTGGGCCATCAGGGTACCTGGACAGATCCTCTCCGGTTCAAACCACAGAACAAACTTGAGACCCGCCTGCTTGACCGCCGCGCCGATCGGTTGCAACCCACCCGGAAAACGCTTCAAGTCCACCTCGCGCTCCAACGGTAGCACATAATTCCCAATGGTCGGGAAGACATCCTTCCCACGGAAGGCATCCAGCCAAAAGTACTCAAATCCCAATCCATCGATGGACTTGAGATAGGAAAGCACATCCTCGGCGGTCCCCTTATCCATCTCATAGAAGGAGGTGCTCATGTGGCAGATGGGAGGCTGGACCGGATGGCCATCCAGTTTGGGGACAATGTGGCTGAGCATGGTCCGCCGCCACAGGTTATAGGGGGTGTAGGGATCATTCCCTGACCAGTAGAGCTGCATAATCCGGGGGCTACGGATCGACTCACCAGGTTTGAGCGAGAGATGCAGGTTCTGCATCCCGGCCTGAAGATGGATGGCTCCATCGGTGTACTCCACTGAGGCACACCATTGCCCGGTCCAGCCGATACCGGTCACTACACCTCCGCCAGGCCACTCGATATTGAAGAAGGGACAGGCTCCCATCGAGGAACGTCCCGCATTGGGCGCGAACTCCTCCTTGTGGCCCGCTGGCAAATCGGTGTCATAAGGCAGCCAGTCATCCGCGCCACTGCTAGCCCTTAGACGATGCAACACCGGAGGCTTCGCCTGGCTCCCCGGCCAAACCTTCACATCCACCGCCTTGACCTGTTCCAGTACTGGAGTATCCGCTTGCCCTGTGTTGGTGAAGTGAAGGGTCCAATCCACTCCGGGGGTGTCGGTGTAGATCCGGCATTCCGCACGCACCTCCAGACCGGTCTGTGGGTCGGTCAAGGTGAGTGTGCGGCGGCGCTGAGTGGCATCCACCACTTTGTCCTCCAGGGTACGCTTCCAACCCCCCATCAATTCCGTGGAGGGCTTGCCGCCATACACAAAGGTGAAGGGCAGCTCAGTGCCATACCCCGAGGCCTTGGCTAATTCATCGAGCCAGAGTTCAGTACCATCCTCGAGCACGATTTTGGCATCGGCCCAGTCAGCCTGGTCGAAAGCCCGCTGGCCGTCACCATCATCCACAATCAGATCGATTTCCCGGGCACCCTTGAGGGGGACCTCGATGGGACGTACCTCACCATTGGGACGCATGACATCGGTATCGAAGAGCGCGGTCTCACCCGCCTTCACATGGAAGCGAAGCGAGGCCACGGTGTTATCAACATTGCGGTCCACGCCAATGGTGGCCAGGAGCTTCGCGGCGGGTTGGGTGAGACGGATACGCAGGGTGCAGTTCGAGTTGACCCCGATGCCCCGGCTGTAGGTCTTGTCTCCCAGACGGAGCGGCCCCCCCGCACAGCACAGGTTGATCTTGGTGGTGCCCTGCTCATCATCATGCAGGATGATCAACTGGTTGGAGGAGATCCCGCTGGGTTGTTCGGCGAAGACCTGTTCGGCCCAGCGGATATTGGCGGCCACCTCATCGCCTTGGCTGTTGGCCATGGCGGCACCTCCAACCACCAGGATCACAAACGGCAACACAGTCTTGAAGAATCCAAATCCCATCACACCCACCTCCCATATTCGTCATTCATGTGAAGCATTCCATTTCTCAAGCCAGACTTCCGGTGTGGCTTCTCTAGGAAGATCAATGCCGGTCATCTTCTGAAGGGTCTCACTGATATCCTTCGCGGCATAGTGGTCACCCTCGGGTTCACGCCGGTACTCATCCGCGAGGGCTTCAATGAGAAGGGGAACATCCTCATTCTTTTCTCCAATCTCAGCCAGACGTTGCGCCGACATGCTGCGGACATAGTTCTTACCCTCACGGACCAGCTTCCGGTAAAGGGGAATTGAATCTGGTTCCTGCTCTTTGAGGGTTCGAAGTTCCCGGAAGGTGAGTACTGTCCCATCCCATTTCATGATGACATCAGCTTGATCCATCTTGGAGGCAGCGGAGTATTCGGGAACAGCTGTATAGCCCAAAGCCACGATGAAGATGACCCCCATCACCCGCACCTGCCAACGCAACCAAGAGGACCATCCGAGGAGGGGCCAAGGCCACAGCGAAACCATGAAATTTATCAGGCACACAATCCCGAAGACGAAGAGAAGAATAGGACCTACAAAGATGACTGAAAGAAGCAGGACTGGACCGATCCATCCAAGCGATCCCGGCAGTTTGCGGATGAAGAGGAGCTGGCCGCCATCCATGGTGACCACCAGGGAGTATCCGAAGTACCACACCAGCATGATTAAAGCCCATGGGAATACCGGCGGGAACATCTGCCAGGAGGCGGCCCAGGCACACATCACACAGGCCTGCGCACCAGTCGTGAAAGCGAGGAACAGGACAGCGAGGAGGGTGAGATTGTAAGCAGATCGTGCGGTCAGCATGAGTGTATCCCCTTCGCCTTGACGCGGGAAAAGATCCTCTTCTAGCTTACCAGAGGTGGTTGTCCACAACATGATCTTTCGAGAAACGAACCGAGTCCATGCCCATCCTACTCATTGTCGAAGATGAAGCCAAACTCCTGAAACTCCTGGTGCGCTCCTTCAAGGACCACCCGCAATGGGAGGTGGACTCGGCGGAGAATGCCGAAGAGGCACTCCACAAGATCGAAGCTAATCCGCCCGATGTAGTTCTCACCGATATCCGTCTGCCTGGTATGAGTGGGCTGGATTTGATGAATGCCATACGCGGCTCCAAGCAGCCACCACGCTTTGTCGTGATGACCGCCTATGCCACGGTCAGTAGCGCGGTCGAGGCGTTGCGTGCGGGGGCGGTGGATTACCTCATCAAGCCCTTTCCCAACGAGGAACTGATGCATGTGCTGGGACGGATTGAGAATGAGATCCGTCTGGCCAACGAAAACCAGAACCTGCGAGACCGTCTCTCGGTGTATGAAGTTCCGGGTGGATTGATCGGCTCCTCGGAGGTGACCGCCAAGCTCCGGCGTCTGATCGCGCGGGTGGCGGGGACACAGAGCACGGTGTTAATCCGTGGCGAGAGCGGAACCGGAAAAGAATTGATCGCCCGCGCGGTTCATGAACAGAGCGGACGTGCTCAGCAACCTTTGGTACGTGTGAATTGTGGAGCTATCCCGGAAACACTCCTCGAGAGTGAGCTCTTCGGGCATGTCAAAGGGGCTTTCACTGGAGCGACTGAACGGCGTGTGGGGCGTTTCGAGATGGCGGGCGAGGGGACGCTGTTCCTGGATGAAATGGGGGACCTGCCACTGGGGTTGCAGGTGAAACTGTTACGTGTTCTCCAGGAGCGCGAATACGAGCCGGTTGGCAGTTCACAGACCCGTACCACCCAGGCGCGTATCATCGCCGCCACCAACCGCGACCTGGAGGCCGCCATCCGTGAGGGCAGCTTCCGCGAAGACCTGTACTACCGTCTTAATGTGGTCACCTTGCAGGCTCCACCACTTCGTGAGCACATGGAGGACATTGGGGAGCTGGCGGACCACTTCACACGGCGGATCGCCAACCGCGAGGCGCTTCCCTTCAAGCAGCCCACCCCGGCCTTCCTGACGGCCCTCCGGGCCTGGAATTGGCCAGGGAATGTCCGCGAGCTTGAAAACACGATCGAGTCCGCTCTGGTCATGGGCGAAGGCGAAGACCTGGAGGTCGAGGATCTTCCCACCTACATCACACATGCGTCCTCACAATCCCTCGCGTCCACCCTCCAGGTATCACCTACGGGGCAGACGGAAAGCGTCTCGGCAGGGGCTCTTGATCTAGGAACAGCGACACTGGAGGAAGTCGAACGGCATCTGCTTGTGAAGGCACTCCAGGAGAGTGGCGGTAACCAAAGCGAGGCTGCCCGTAAACTCGGCATTACCCGCCGGACATTGGCTTACCGGCGGGAGAAGTACGGGCTCTAGGGCTTTGTGGGGGTAATGTAGGAACAGGAACCTCACCCCTCAATCCCCTCTCCCACAGGGCGAGGGGACTTGGGGATCCCCCTTCGCCTTGTGTGTTAATGAACTCCCGGCTGGATCACTTCTTATTTTCCGCCAACAAAATCTTGGTGGGGAGGCTCATCTCGGAGGGTTCCAGAAAGACAAGACTCTTCGCCCAAGCGGGATCCAGCTTGATCTCAACCAGGTTTTCATCGATGGTCGGCGCGGCCAGAACCAAAATATAGGTTCGATTTTCCGGGCCGATGGCCGCCACTTTGTCGGAGAGGTCGAGAGTCTTAAGCTCCTCTGGTTTCCCGGTTTCAAGCCCCACCGAGACATTCGGCAGGGTGTCAATCAAGGCACGGGACCGTTTGTATTCCTTTTCCTGATCTTTGGCGATGACACTGAGATTGGCCAAGCCCAAACCGACCGAGTAATTGGTCAGTTGGAGATTGACCTCATGCCGGTCGCCATCTTTTTCAGGTAGTGAGAACCAGAAGACAATCTGTTTTTTCGCGGGTACTGTCACCGTGAGCGTGGAGGAGAGAATCTCCGATCCTCCCCCGATTGTGGCTCCCGCTGGAACCTGACCAGTCCCTGCCTGTTGACCGATTCCGCCAGCGGTTCCCGTACCACCTCCCATCTGACGTCCCGGCTGCGCACCACCCATCTGCCCGGCTGTGCCTCCAGTGCCAATACGTGTACTCGTGGGCTTGCGTGTAAAGCCTCCTGGAAAGGGTATCGGGCAACGTGGGATCAAGATGATGGGACTCCACACGGGCCAAGGGATTCCTGGCTTGAGAATAGGTGGCAAGAAGAAAGATCCGATGGTGATGGTCTGGATGATGTTCACCGCTCCACCAGGGCCAACCAGGATATTCCCCGCTGCATCCACCAGGACAATCGAGATAATTACTTGTTTGCCCAAGACGCCCTTGAGACTATAGAGAACATCCCGGATTTGGGTGTAAGGAATAAAAATATTCAGGAAAAACAACCTGCGTATTTCTATGATTGGGTCCCCAAAAACCCGTCGTTCCTCTTTAGCATTCGCCAGGTTGATCTCCTCGCGGATGACGGAGGACTCCCGTTTCTTATCCTTAGAGGTCACCTGTATCTGAGCGAAGATTGCATCGCCACCCGCCGCATGGGGTTCCGCCTCTCCCTCCTGATACTGGACCGTGCGGCTGATCTCACCCGCGATTGAGATCCCCTCGGCGAATTCGCCATTTTTCCCTCGTGCAAAGTTGTCTGGAATGATGACAGGGTTGTTGAATGCGACACTGGTTTTCGGGCCAACCGTAAAGTTCACATAGTCCGAGGCTCCCACACTATGCTCGACCTCCACTGGCACTACCTTGGTTCGCACCACCGGCACCATGTCCACACTGGGACCATGTGAATCGTGTCCGCCATGGGAATCGCGCCCCCCATATGAATCTTGTCCGCCGGTCCCCCAGTCTCCCCCACTGCTGGCCAGGGCGATGGCCACCCACAATGCTACGCACAGGAAACCTAATGGCACTTGGGGATATTTACGAGAAAAAAACCCAGTCATCGTTCGGCTCCTTTCTATCAGTACTGGAACCAATTGCTCGGAAAATCGCCTGTTGGGTGTGCTTTTTACTCAAAGTAAAGGCCCGGTCCATGGCCACCTCCATGACCACCCCTGGGCACGGGAACATATTCGATGTATTGAACAGTCTGGTATTCGACCACCTTGTAATAGCCCGTCGCATCGGCTTGAAACACGATCCCATCGCCTGTACTAGGATTCCCGAGCCAATCCTCGGGCACTGTAAATTCCACCACTCCAGATGACCCAACATTCTGGGTTGAACTGGGGGTGTACTTCTTGCCCCCTTTTTCGATCCGGGAGGTCATTTTAACCGTGGCGCGTGAACACTCTCCCGCCTGAACCCCCACTGTGATCTTGTAGCAGGGCTTCTTATGGTGAGTGTCCCACACACCCTCATCGACTTTCAGAATCTGTGTTTTTATCCAAGGTTCAGCTTGGACATGAGTAAGGAAAAAGAACGTAATCGCTGTAACCGCTAGAGAGACATGTACCGGAAATCGACACATGGTGGGCTGCCCCCTTCCTGGGAATGAATGGCTGGGAAACTCGTAACCACACCTGGCAGCCCGTAGACAAAGGGGGTCAACAAATCTGTTTTTTATGAGCTGCCACACAACATCCTAAAGCTGGTATCCTAGATTCTCAATAGAAATCGATAAAAATGCTCGCGTGATACAAGGTGTGTTACTCAGCTGAAGCCTCCTCGGGAGGCTTGCCCGAGGTCCAGAAAAGCCTGGGGTAGGCGGCTAGTGCATGATGGACATTCTCAGTCCCCGCAGCTTCCAGGCGCGCGATGATCTTCGCGGCCTCCTGCATGATCACACCGGCTTCTTGCTTCGCGTTCGTGAGATCCTTTTGACATTGATCCTTTTTGACCTTGCGATGTTGGTCCTCGCGTTGCACCTTTTCCAGAAACTCTTCATATTTGCGCCAATCGCGTAGCGAGACCGAGGCGCCAACACCCGTGGAAAGCATGAAGATGATGAGTGCCGTCCACTGTGAATGCGCGAGCATCGCCAGGGACACACAGATCAATAGACCCAAACCCATGATGATGATTCCAGACAGCCATGGGTTCGGGGGAGAGGGACGGTTTCTTTCAACCGCCTGAAGGAATTCAATCTGTCCGGTTAGATCCCGTTCCAACTCCAGCAGATTGCCCACACGGACATCGAGCTCCTTAAGCGAGGCATCCGCCCACTCCACCGCGGTCGCTTTGGATTCACCATGCCGTTCCCGTAACTCCTCTGGAAGCTCCAAACGGGGAACGCGTCCAGCCATAGCCAATTCGGCTTCACCACTATGAACCCGGTATTCCATTTCCGCCAGAGCAAACACGGAACCTTCGGCAAGGACATTCAAACTCTCGACGAGGGAGGAGAGCATGTTGGAGGCATTGGCGACCAATAAAGCCTCATCCAGGCTCATCGCCCCCTTGATCACACTCCCGGCCAGATTGAGGGCACGGGTAAAATCCTGTTGGGCATCCATTCCTCACCTTAATCCGAATACTCGAAGAGCTCTTCCACCTTTTTACCCTGGAAGGCATGGTAAAAGAGAGCATCGAAACCAACTGGTTCCCCACCGATATCGATGTACTCGATGTTAACATAAGGGAAGAAAAGGGTGTGAAGGATTTCTGGCAGCTGTTCACGAATACTCGCCCCCGCTGGGAGCGTATCGATTAAACTTAACGGGATACAATAAAGTGTGATGCCATCACGATCGCGGTGGCGGACCTTACCCAGGAAGCGTTTGCTGTTGAGGAGATGCACCTCCACCATTTTCCCCACCAGGGGATCCACGATGAAACCCCCTTCCTCTGACCGGAGCATCCAAAACCCTCCTTATGGTCCTCCTTCGCTGTCATCTGCGGGGGATTAAAGCGGAGCTTGTTTACCCGCCCCAACCCTCCCCCATCAGGGGGGAGGAAAAAAAAGTCACCGCCTATCTCACACTCTCCCCCACGATGGGGGAGGGTTGGGGTGGAGAGAAAGGACTTGTGATTAGCTCCGGATGTCGGGCGCAATCAACTCGTAGTTCCCATCCTTACGCCGGCTAAGCACATTCAACCGGTTGTTTTCCGAGTTGATGAACACAAGAACATCCTGGCCAATCAGCTCAATCTGCATGGCGGCTTCATCAACCGACATGGGTTTTATGGCATAATTCTGAGTGCGGATAACACGCGGATGAGTCTCGCCATGTTCGATATCTTCTCCACTGAGAACATCGACTTGGACACCCAGCTTGACCGGAGGAGCCTCGCCCTTGTGCAAACGATGATTCCGGATCTTCTCTTTGTGTTTTAAGATCTGGGTTTGGATCCGTGAAATGGCAACATCGATGGATTTGTAAAGATCCTCGGTCTTCGATTCACCATGCAGGTGATAACCATCAGCTCCGATGTTGATTTCCGCCCGGTGCGCCAACTTCTCGACTGACAGGATCGCTTGAACTTCCAGAATTCCATCGGAGAACTTGGTCAGTTTCTCAATCCCCTTGCGCACGTGATCCTCGAGCGCGGGGGTAATCTCGACATGCCGTCCTGAGAGAGTAACCTGCAAAGTTTCAGACCTCTTTTCCAGTAATGGTCAACTCGATTTCGAGTTTCCGACGCCCCTCTTGGCTTGTCAAGACAAGGGCGCGTGTGCCCTTGTACCTGATCCCTTGGGTTCACATAATTCACTAGAGGGTTGTCAAAGGGATCCTGCATGTATTCTACCAGAAATGTCTTTGTGGTTGCATTCATTACCTGTGTTCTCGCCTTCGCCTTTCAAGGCTCCCGCGGGGTGTGGGAACCCGATGAAGGTTTCTATCTGAATGCCGCCCGCGCCATGCTCTCTACGGGGGATTGGTTAGTTCCTCAATACAATCTTCGACCCTTCCTTGAAAAACCCCCTCTCGTATATTGGGGAAGTGCGGTGGGGATGGATCTTGCCGGGATCAACGAATGGGGGGCCCGGCTAGCGCACGCCTTCTGGTATGCCCTCACCGTGTGGGTCGTAGGCCTTCTGGGACGGTCTCTCTGGGACAAACAGACGGGGTTGTTGGCAGCCGCTTTCTATGCGGCCTGTGGTGTCACCGTAGTAGCGGGCAACATCGTTACTCCCGATACCCCGCTGACCTTCTGGATCACCCTCTCGATGTATCTGTTCTGGAAGACCGTGGAGCATGGGCTACCAACCCCTCCACCATGGTCTTCCTGGTCGACCTGGGATTTCACCCGTCTACTCCTGGGAATCAGTCTAGGATTAGCGGTACTCTCCAAAGGTCCAGCCACGTTCGTCTTTATAGCCGCCATGGTGGTCTTCCTACTGCGGACAAGACAGTTGAAACAGTATCTACTCCGGCTGGATACCCTGCTGACACTCCTGCTTTTCGTAGTCATTGGAGGAATTTGGTATGTCGTAGTCTTCCATGCCATCCCGGGCGCCTTCAGTTACATGATCGACAACCAAATTGTAGGCCGGCTCTTCACATCAAAATATGACCGCAATTCTCATTTTTATGCCTTCCTCTATGTTTATGTCCCAGTTCTCGTGGGAGGGACACTCCCCTGGTCCATCTCTTGGTACCCCCTGCTGATCCGCAACTGGCACAAAGTCCGCTCATGGCGGGGGTGGTTTTCAGGACCGGTTGATCCACGGACTGCCTTTCTGTCCAGCTGGATCATTGTGCCTTTCGTGGTGTTTTCCATGGCCAGCTCACGGCTTCCGTTGTATGTGCTCCCGCTCTTCGCGCCGTTGGCCTTGATTTCCGCACGTTGTTGGTTGTTGTGGCGTCCACAGTGGTTCGAACTCCCACTCAAGCCACGCATCTGGGGAACGGCCTTGGCATGGTGTCTTTTATTGCTGGTGGCCAAGGGGGGCCTGGCCTATTGGCCGACAGAGCGGAACACACGGGACTTTTGGACGGGAATCCAGGAGCTGCTCCCCCAAGGGCGGTATGAATTGGTCGTTGTGAATGAGCGCCGCCATGGGCTCAGTTTTTATAGTGGCGGAAATGTGGAATGGGTGACCACCCGGGAGAATCCATATCCCTTTTTTGTCATGCAGGAACCGATCGAGGAAGAGATTCATGAGCTCGGCACCGAAGTTGAGTATCATGTTTTTCTTCTCCGGGACAAGGAATACGAACCTGTTCTGCAACTACTCCAAGAACACAAGGTCAATTTTTATGAGAGTCCCGGTCCTTTCAACCACCACATTGTAATCTGTGAACCCACCGCCACCAATAATAAGGTAGTCAGATTTGCAGCTATGGGAGACACGCGAACCGGAGACAGTCAGCAGACTCAATTGGGTTCCGCGCTTTACCAGATTGACCAAGAACGGCCACTGGATGGGATTATTCTCTTGGGAGACAACCTCTCTTTTAATGGGAATCCACGCCGGTTCGAGGAAGTCTTCCTGCAACCCTACGATGCCCTCCTACAAAATGGTGTCCGTTTCTATGCAGTACTCGGAAACCATGACATCACCGGGGGATATTCTGGATTCCAAATGAACCACCCCCTCTTTAACATGGGCGGAAAACGGTACTACACCACCATTTTTAAGGACAATATGGTCCAACTCTTCTGCCTGGACACCAACACTCTCCTCCAGGATAAACCCCAAATCACATGGTTTAAAAAGGAGCTCGCCAAGAGTAAAACTCAATGGAAAGTGGTGGCAATGCACCACCCCCTGTATGGCAAGACAATCAAATATCCAGAGGCGGACCAACAACTCCGTGCCCTTTTAGAACCCATTTTCGCCGAAGGGAAGGTGAATGTGGTTCTTGCTGGCCATAACCACAACTACCAACGTTTTCGTCCTACCCCGGATGGAGTCTATCATTTCACCGATGGTTCGGGTGGGAAGTTGGATGAGGGTGGGATTCTCCCGGATGACCCAGACCTGCTTGCAGGTGAGGACACGAAAAATGTGGCTCTTGTCCTACAATTCACCGAAAGCGCATTCGAGTATCAAGCCATCGATGCCATGGAAGAAATCGTGGATAGTGGCTCGATTCCTTATACGGGACAAGCCAGTAATACCGCCCCCATCCGGGAGGGAGAGGAACCAGCAAGTGAAGGCTTACACCAGTGAATCCACCTTGCACAAGGATAAGTCATTTGGGAAAAACAGTCTCACGATCTTTGCGCATTCTTTCCGGGTTCACATGCGGACTTACCAAGCCTTGCTTGAACACCCCCAAACTCCGTGGATTTCCAGGATCCTTCTGGGAATTGCTATAGCTTATGCCCTCTCACCCATTGACCTGATCCCTGACTTTCTCCCCATTGTAGGACATCTGGATGATGTGCTCATCATTCCGCTTCTGTTGGGATTGGCCATTGTTTTTGTCCCCGCTGAGGTAAATAAGGAATGCCGTCTGAAAGCGGCCTGGGAGATTGTGAAAGGAGCGAGTGAAATTCATGGGTCTGAAATGGAATAATGTCGAAGATATCGCCATTGCCTTGGTGGATGCTCATCCTGAGGTGAATCCAGTGGCAATCAGGTTCACAGACCTACGCAACTGGATCGCCGATCTGGAGGAATGGGAGGATGACATCCATCGCTCCACTGAAGCCAAACTCGAGGCCATCCAGATGGCATGGATCGAAGAATGTAGCTCTGGGCAATAGATTCTTACAAACCTGTACTTGACCCCGGCTCTATGGGTGTGGCATCATAAAGAGGCTTGGGATTCGGCTAGCTCGCTTTCGTGTGACCCGAGGGGCATGGGCTATCAAAGTCCATGAGGGTTAGGATGTGCCTACCATAGGTCGTCTCCTCCTCCCAAGCTTTGTCGCGCAACATTCCATCGTGTGACCATCATCCATGACCATGGGGGTGCCCTGGGCGTCCACTTGCCCTGGTATCAGACAGTACATCATTGCACATTTCATCAAGAATCCTGTTTGATAATGTCCAGGCACCCCCTTCACCATGGAGCCATACCTTGTCCGGTACCACCCAGAATTCTCACTCATTTTTTTTCCAAACTCGACAACTCTATTGATAAAAGGGGTTATCCGAATCATTCACCAGGCCGGTGGCGGACTTTTGTGTCCGGATGATATCGCCACGAGTCACCAGGCCATTGGTGGGGCAATACATGATATTGGGGTCCCACTCCCGGTCTGGGCCGACACCTTGTTGACGCCAGGCGCCGGTCCAGGTAATCGCCTTGGGGTGGCCATAACGGGTCTTCAAGATAGCGAATTGTTCCGACTTGGCGATGAGCTCGGGTATATTCTCATATCCATAGCGGCGCCAGATCTCATCTGGGAAATCTCCTGAACGGGCATAGTTCCCGCCAAAGGGGCAACGGATATCCGCATTGTGGAGATAAGCAATGGGGGTACTCAAGGAATCTGGGACATACCACCACTTGAGTTCCGACCCGGCCAATGGAGCGACTCCGCCTGAGAAACCGGGCACAACCATCGTGGGAAACTTCCTGTAATCCGTCTGGTACTCCTCGAGGGCTGTGGCGACGCTCCGCATGTCCGCGCTCACCCGCGCGATCTTGGAACGGGTTTGCGCCGTCAGAAAATTCGGGAGAGCAATTCCCACCAGAATCAGAATAATGGCAATCGTGACCAGGAGTTCGACAAGAGTGAAGGCAAGAAGAGGGTACCGGTAGCCCCTGTTCTTGGGCGGAGGTGTCATATTGAGGCCAGTCCAATCACAGTAGGGTAAAGTCTATTCCCTCTTCAGGAAGTTTGACCACCCCACCGGACGCTCCCAGAAACACCCCCACCTTCAGACCGGAGACTGAAAATTCATCACTTGATTCAGTCCAGCGAAACGAAAAACCTTGAGTAAATCGGGTGAAACATCCTTCACCTTGAGACGCACCCCATTGCGCTGGCACTCCATTTCGCAGGAGAGCAAAAAACTGAGCAAGTCGCTGGTCACACCCTGAACTCCAAGGAGGTCCAAAACTACCTCGGAAACACCGCTTCGCAGATGTGTGCGTAACTCTTGCTTCGCATCAATTAGCCGTTCAGATCCGGTGAAGGGATCACAGGGGAAGAGACTGACAACAGGTGTCGCTGGGGTAGCTGAGTTGAGTTCCGAGCAGTTCATCTGCTCAGCCTCCTTTCAGCGGCTTTTTCAATAAACTACACAATAAAAACCCGCAAAACCAACCCCTCCGCAACAAAAATTATTCTACTCCGGCGGACAAAAAAGAGCAAACATTTTTGGTGAATTATTTTCTGGAAATGATGTGTGGAAGGATGGGGGCGGAAACCCATTTATCCTATGGTCTGAAACACAGGTTTCCTTTACGCTTCAACCGGGACTATTCTGGAATATCAATCCCCAGAGGATAGAACATGAAGGAAAAAAAGAAGATTTCGGCGCCCGTAGCTCGTATCACTGGTATCAAGATCAAAAACTACCGGGCTTTAAGAGATGTAAGTCTTAACGGTCTTGTGCCATTCACCACGCTGATTGGTCCCAATGGGAGCGGAAAGTCCACCCTCTTCGATGTCTTCGCGTTTCTCTCGGAAAGCTTCACGCTCGGTCTTCGTAAGGCCTGGAACCGGCGTGGCCGTTTCAAGGAACTCCGTTCTCGTGGGGCCGAAGGACCGATCACTATTGAACTTAAATACAAAGAACCAGGACTTCCCGTTATCACATATCACCTTGAGGTGGATGAAGATTCCAAAGGTCCCTATGTGGCTCGGGAATGGCTTCGCTGGACACAAAACCCCGGAGCGGGACGCCCATTTGTTTTTCTCGACTTCACGAACGGGAAGGGCTATGCACTGGCTGGCGAGTCAGTGACCGAGGCTGGTATTCGAGTTGATGAAGACCTTTCCTCGCGTGAGCTGCTGGCGATCAACACCCTTGGGCAATTCGAGAAACATCCCCGGGTGAGTGCCTTGAGGCGCTTCATCACGGGTTGGTACCTTTCCTATCTGACCGCTGATAGCACCCGGAGCATCCCGGAGGCAGGCCCCCAGGAGAGACTCTCCCAAACCGGTGACAATCTCCCTAATGTCATCCAATTCCTCAAGGAACAACACCCAGACCGCTTGACTAAAATTAATGAGGTATTGAAAGGGCGGGTGCCGCGCCTGGAGCAGGTCGACGCCGAACCACTCTTAGATGGGCGATTGTTGCTTCAGATTAAGGATGCTCCTTTTCAAAGGCCAATCCTCGCCAAATATGCCTCGGATGGCACCATGAAAATGCTAGCTTACCTGGTGACCCTCAATGATCCAGAACCGCCGCCCTTCATTGGGATCGAGGAGCCGGAAAACCACCTCCACCCACGTCTACTCCTTGGGCTTGCGGAGGAGTGCCGTGCAGCCACGGAGGAGACTCAGCTGATTGTCACCACACACTCTCCCTACTTCCTCGATGGGCTCCAACCCAAGGAGGCTTGGGCCATCTACCGGGATTCCAATGGGTATTCACAAGTTCAAAACATGTCGAAAATCCCAGGTGTAAAAGACATGTGTGATGAGGGCGCTCAATTGGGGAACCTGTGGATGGAGGGGTATTTCAATGTGGGTGACCCCATCAACGAACCGGTTCAAAAGGGGGTTTCTGTATCAGCGCATACCGTGCCGACCCGGTTACATCATGCGCGTTGAGTTCTTGCTTGAAGAACCATCCGCCGAGGCCGTGCTTTCGCACCTCGCGCCCAAGATACTTTCCGCGGAGGTTGAGTGTGGATTCCACCCCTTCCAAGGCAAGCCTGATTTGTTGAAAAAACTCCCCAGCAGGCTACAGGGATACTCCCACTGGCGGGAGCGTGATTTGCGGATAGTGATCCTCCTTGATTGTGACTCCGAGGATTGTCTTGATCTTAAGAGTAAAGTTGAGAGGATCGTAACCGACTCCCAGATTTTCTGTGTCCGGTATCAGCCAGGTACGGGACCAGTCAAGGTCCTCATCCGGATTGCAATTGAGGAAATAGAATCTTGGTTCCTTGGAGATATAGCTGCTGTCCATGCGGCCTATCCTCGCATTCCCCTCACCCTTGAAAAGAGAAAAGGATTAAGGAATCCGGATGACATCAAGGGTGGGACTTGGGAATGCTTGGAACGGATTTTGAAAGAACACGGTTATCACCGGGGAGGTCTCGAGAAGATACGGGCGGCACGTGAGATCGCGGCGTGCATGGAGCCTTCCCGCAACCGTTCCCAGAGCTTCCATGTGTTCTGTGAGGGCTTGAAAAGACTGGTCAATAGATAATCCATTTTTATGGTGTTCCAGTCCCCGTTGTTTGTCCCTCCACCTTCTGTAGAAACTCCGCTGCCTCCTCCAGCGCGGGGTCTAGTTTGACCGCCTCTTGCGCCGAGGTGAGGGCCGCCTCGTGTGAACCCGAGGCCAGATAAGCCTGCGCCATCCCGTAATGAGGCTTTCCCCCTAGCGGGTCGATCTCCGCCGCCACACGGAATCGCTCCAGGGCGTCCTGGTTCTTCCCCTCCGCAAGCAACGAATACCCCCAGGCGATCTGAACCTCTGGTAGATAGGGTTCCATCAGAATGGCTTTACGCAATGCAGACTGGGTAGCCTCTTCCTCACCGAGTTCATGCCGGATCTGCGCAAGCTCCAGATAGCCCTTGGCGTCACGAGTCTGCATGGCCAGTTTCACAGTCAGCAGATCAGCAAGGCCTGACCGGTTGCGGCGGTCTCTCAGGATTGTCTCAGCTGTCAAGATGGGGCTGCCTGGATTCACATACCGGGGGTGTAGACGGTAAGCAGCGAGGAGGTGCTCGATAGCCTTGTCCCACTTACGGTTGTCGCGGTCCATCCAGCCAAGAACACAATGCGCGGTGAAGCCATCCGTGGCCTTCCCCAGCACGGCTTCCGCTGCCTTGCGGGCCTCACGCCGGTTGCCCGCGTGATAGGCCGTCAAGCTCTTCGCATCCAGGAAGGGCGGATCCTCAGGATTTGTCTCCAGCCACTTGCTGGCCACTTGATAGGCCTGTTCCCACTTGTTACCTCCCGCTAGACCACTCAACTCCCGCCATGCCTTATTACGTGGTGTCTCGGTCGCGGATGAAGCCGCCGCGATCGCAGGCGCCGCGGGGGAAAGCAGCGATGCAGGGGGACCGAGAGCTACACGTGCGGCAACCCGCTTCTTGACCTCGTTGTTGATTTCTTCGAAAGATAAGCCTGTAACCCTCGGCAGACACTCGCCTGTTGACACCCCTGTCGCAAATTCACTCAGCAGTTTCAGGTGTAGGGGAAAACCCAGATGGCCGGTCAGAGCTTGTACCACCTCGCCCGATTGCGCATATGCCAGCGCCACGGTGGCGGGACCCTTGGGACGGTGAAAGGCCAGGTCCATGTCTTCCAATTTCACAAGGTCATTTTTACGCAGGTTCATGGCCAGAACCGGATCCGAGTTGGTGTTCGAGTCCCATTCCTCCACCACAGAGAGACCCTCGGTGTACCACCTAGGAATGCGAAAATCAGAGAGCGCTAGTGTAAAGGTATGCGTGAGCTCATGCCGGAGGTTGTTTCCCCAGCTGTATCCAGTCAACCTTGAACGTGAGGGGGCCGAGAGGATGATAATGTCACCGAAACAGACCCCCGCCAGACCTGTTCCCGGCAATCCGGCGATACGGATCGAGAAATCATCCGGCTCCTCATAGAACTCTACAATCACCTTCCCGCTGGGCTGGTAATTATACTGGCCTTTCAGGTCTAGAAGGGTCTCTTCAAGTAGCTGCAATGCGAAGGAACCATAAGCCCGCGCGCCACTCGCGGGGATACGCAGAATAAAATGCTCCGATTCGAGCTTGGCGAATCCAGCACGCTTAGTGAAGAGGTTCCGCATGTTATAGAGACGGACGTGGAATTGGTCGGAGGTGAAAGCGGCTTTCATCGGTTCCAGCGCCATCTCGGCGGAAGCGGGCGAGACGCGGGAAGCGAGCATCGCGCGTGCAGCCAAGGCCCGCTTGTTCCATGGAGCTTTCTCCAGGCACTTGGCATGGAAGGTATCCGCATCACGGAAGAGGTAATTCCGTTCCAGGCAGTCCGCGAGCTGGTAATAAAACTCCGCGGGGTTGGCATAAGCCCCCTCCGCTTTCTTTATAACTTCCGCGGTCCGTTCATTCTGCTTCCGGCGGATGGAATAAGTGGCTTCCACCGCAAGGAGGGTGATTTCAATGGGATTGGTCTGATAGCCTTGCCGTAGATACTCCTCCGCCTCGTTGTACTGCTGGTCATAAAAGGCCAAATCGGCCGCCATGGCCAAAGCCAAGGGGTGATGAGGATTGAGCTTCAGAGCCCCATCAAGGGTATGGCGGCAACCAAGGAAATCGCCTTTCTCGCGTTGGGTCTGGGCAGCGCCGAGTAACGCGGGGAGCGATTCCCGATTGGACCTGAGGGCTTCACCGTATATCCCCATCGCAGCGGCCTCATCATAACGATCCAGCCACAAATCACCCTTAGCCACCAACACAGATTCCAGAGTGGGTGAGGCATCAAGAGCCTCCTTGTAAGCCTTCTGAGCACCCTCCCAGTCATACTTCTCTAACCGGACACAGGCACGTCCAACCCACTCCAGATCCTTCGGTTGGAGCTTCGGACCTTTGAGATACCGGTCCAGGAGCCAACGGTAAGGTACGATTCTCTCCGGCGAGGCCGAGGTCACCATCCCCAGTTCCGCAAGACGGTACCGCGCCTCCAACGATTCAGGTGCTATCTCAAGCGCCTTTTTCCAAAAGGCTTCTGCCTCCCGCAACCGGCCACGGTACTCAGCATAACACCCGGCTAGATTGAGGAGTGTGGTGTCTGTAGAGAATGACTGCGTGGCTAGTTGGATGACCTTCTCCGCCAGAGCATGCTCACCGAAACGGAGGCTAGCGCGAAGGATTCCCGCCAAGGCCTGTGAAAATACCTCGCCTGAGGCAGTTGAAAGGTGGGCCGCGCTTGTGGATTCATGAACCAGGCCTTGGTAGATCTCGAGAGCCTCATGTCCTTTACCGCTCCTTAACAATTGATCTGCTTGGAGAATTCGTCCCGCATTTCCTTGGAGCGGAGCAAAGAAGAAGAACAGAATAAACAGAACCACGCCGAAAATATGGGATGTGAGACGTTTGAGAGGACACATCATGGCTGACTGGATGTATGAATGTATTGGCAAGATCCGTTGAGACCGTTGGTTTTAAACAGTCAACTCCAAAAATGATTATGTCTCTTTCTTAACTTTTGTACAACTCAGGTGTAGGATAGGTCAATATAGAACGAAAACGCGGCTACTGTACGCTAGCAACAATGACCAGGATGAAACTTTCCGGATCCTCTGGGACCCGAACCACTCGCCTCTTTTTTCAGGTCTTCAGTTTGACCTTCCTTATACCCGTACTCGTTATCGCTTATTTCCTATATTCGAATCCCAAGGCGAAGATTGAGAGTGGCCTGGACTTTCTCATTCCTCTTCTGATCACAGCTTCGATTGCGCTGTTAGGATTATATCTCATCTACAAGATTCTCCGGGCGGTGGTACATGTCCTGGAGGCTCTCCCCTCCTCCGCACAGGAGGAAATCGCGCAAGAAAGATCTCGTAACCAAGAGGAAGTCAGCGCCACCATTGAAGCCCTCACCCGTCTGAACAACCAATTCCGCGAGAACGCTCACAAGCTCGATGAATCCGTGAGTCAGCTCTCCGTATTGACCGAAATCACTGAACTGACCGCACGCATTCCTGACCTGTTGGAGTTACTTGCTCTGGTACTACGGAAAGCGATGTCCACAACCCAATCCAGGAAAGGAACCATCATGCTCCGCCGCGAGGATGGTGCCGGGTTGGAAGTCGTGGCCGCCGAGGGCTGGATCCCCAATCTGGCGGGTCCTATCGAGCTGTCGGACACGCTGGCGGGAAAAGTGATCGAGTCGGGCCGCCCACTCCTTGCCGAAGACATGGATTCATCCACTGAAATGGCCCGGACAAATGATTTCAAAGTATATTCTTCGCCCTCATTTCTCATCATGCCCCTCAAGGCTTCGATCGGAACCATCGGCGCACTGTGTCTCTCAGAGAAGAGTGGTGGCGCCCGGTTTGACCAGCAAGACCAGCAATTCCTCACCGTACTCCTGGGGCAGATTGGGTTCGCGGTCGAGAATGCGCGTCTATTAAAACAGGCCCAGGACTCCGCGCGGACATTGGAGGACACGGTCTACACGCAGAAATCGCAGATTCAAAATGCCCGCAAAATGATCCTCCAGGCTGACCGGCTCTCGGTTCTCGGACAACTGGTTGCGGGGGTCGCGCATGAAATTAATAATCCCCTCACCACTGTGTTGGGATATTCCGAATTACTTCTCGATGAAGCGGATGGACAGATCGAAAAGGGGAATCTGCGGACTGTTTTCGAGGAATCCAACCGGGCCGCGAAAATCATCCGCAACTTGCTGGTCTTTGCCCATGACAGCCGTCCGGGACACAGCCCAGTCCTCTTGAATAATTTGGTCCTGAATGTGGTCAACCTGCGCGGATATGACCTACGGATGCGGAACATCGATATCTCCACCGATCTAGATCCAGACTCCCCCCTGGTCCTCCTGGATCCCGTACGCATTCAACAAGTCCTACTCAATCTGATCAACAACTCCGCCGAGTCGATGACCACACAGGAACTCCGCAAGATCCGGGTAGGAACCACTCATGATGACCATGAAATCTCCCTCTGGATTTCAGACACGGGACGCGGGATACCGAATGCGGTGAAGGACCGTATCTTCGAACCGTTCTTCACCACCCATTCCGGGCATACACACGCTGGCTTGGGATTGAGTATCTCCAAGGGCATCATCGAAGACCATGGCGGTACAATCGAACTGGTCAGTGTGGAGGGTCAGGGAACACGTTTGACGGTTCACTTGCCCCTCGTTCCCGCCCCCGGCGAAGAAACACCCGAAGTAGTGGTTGCCCAACCAGCCGAACGGCGTTTTGAGAATCTCTTCGCCCTGGCAATTGATGATGAGCGCGACAACGCTGAGCTGGTCGCACGCCTCCTGGAACGGCTGGGATTTCATACCGAGGTCATGACCAACAGTCCCCAAGCCCTACGCCGTCTCTCTCAGGAATCCTTTGACCTAGTGGTATGCGATATCCGTATGCCAGATCTGGATGGCCGGCAACTTTACCGTGAACTCAAAAAACTGCGTCCACGGACTCTGCCACGGACTCTGTTTATGACGGGCGATTCGGCGGATCCCGAGGCGCGGCTGTTCGCCGAAAACAACCAGGTCCGCTTGGTCGCCAAACCCTTCACCAGTGAGGCACTCACCCAGGCGGTTCAGGAGTTGTTCGCCGGAGGAAGTAAGTAAACCCGTTGAGATTTGGCACATTCAAATAACATCCCTGCACCCTCAGTGTTTATCCTGACTGCTATCTATCTCCTTTTGCACATGCTCCAAATGGAATAAATCCTCAATCTGGAGGCTGTATATGATTAGCACAGGTTTCCTGGTTTACTTAATCCCAATGGTTGTGGCTGCGGGGAGTGCCGTAGAAGAGATAGAAAAAAACTACTGATATCATCCAGATGGAAATCACCCAACCGCAATCTAGACCTCTCATAGGTTTTGATCATCCTGATCTTGCTGGCAACAAGTATGGTTTTGAGGGTGGAAATGCCCTCAAGGTTGAAGATACATTCCACCTCTTCATGGCTGAAATGGTGGGTGACCCTTTCTGGGTGAACATGCGGTTGGGGCACTGGGAAAGCACCAATCTGACCGCTTGGAAGCGTACCGGGACTCTCTTCGAGTCGAAAGGCGAGGGACACAACCAGGATCCGAAATTCTCAATCTGGTCTCCTATGCCCATTTACAGTGAAGCCGATGGCCGTTGGAATCTGTTTTATGTCGCTTACCGGGGTCCATTGGACCCGAATGAGGGGACTCACATGGACGGGCAGATCTTCCGTGCAGTCTCCTTGACACCGGGAATGAGTGGAGTTGGTGGACCCTATGAGGATTCAGAAGTCATTCTGCGTCCAGATTCGTTTTCTCAACCATGGGAAGGTCAGCAGGGAACCGACTCCTTCTACCCTTACCAAGTGGGTAAGGAGTGGTATGGCTTCTATGGGAGTCACAACTATCGCCCCCTCGGCCCCTGGCTCGTAGGTCTCGCCAAGGCCCCCAGACTGGCTGGTCCCTGGCAGAGATGCGTTGAAGGAAACCCATCCACATTGGAGAAATACTTCATCGAGAATCCCATCGTCCACCGGATCGATGACCTCTTCCTATCCCTTTATGATTCCTCCGTGATCACTGAGAAGGGAGACTATATCGAATCACCTGCCGATATTGGGTATTCCTGTTCGAAGGATGGAATTCACTGGCTGGCTGGTACCCGCTGCATCGTGCATCCCAATACGGAGTCCAGTTGGTCAGCGGATATGCGCACTCCCTTGGGTTTGATCCCTCTTGAGGGGGGTGAGTATGCCTTACCCTACACCGCCAGGAATAAAGAGCGTCAGTTCTGGAGCGTGGGGGTGGCACGGGTGCGGTTGGTACGGAGGTGAAGTCAAAAGCCTGTTCAAGTGATTTTCTAAAAATTTCTCAATGAAATTGGAATTGTTTCTCTCCTTATGAAAACTAACTTGGAATATTTCAAAGGAACTTGATATTTTTCTTGTTGTAGGAAGCATCTTTCGAACGTGCAACAAAGGCTTTGGGCTGAAACCCAATTTGTGTTTCCATAAGGAGGATTCTGATGCTCTCCAGAAGGGCTCGAATACTATTCTTGTGTTGCCTGGCCGTACCAACGAGAACAAACGCAGCCGAGACGGTTCAAGGCCCTTTCGTATTGGACAAGGCAGTAGTGCACCCGGAACAAGAGGGGATCTGTCTTCAATACAATTCAAGATCCGGGATGGCACCCATGCCGGATGAGTGGATTGGCTCCAAGGAATCCGCTGAGGTAGGGTTGGTGGGGTATGGTGTCGAGGCTTACCGTACCCTGAGCGGAGAGGTGCGAGTCCTGGATAGAACCACCACAGCGGTGCTTTGGACCCAGAGGGTTGCCCCTACTCTCAAGAAGCTTTCATTCATTGAGACCAAGGAAGCTCAAACTGAAAAGAATCTCATTCTGCTACGAGTGGGTAGTGACCGTAGAGATGTACGGTATTTCGAAATCAGGACTGGGCATGAGAAATACTTGAGGAGGAATGCCGAAGGCCTTTCCGCGGTGGATGAGGACAAGCAGGAGCTACGTGGCCAACCACTCGATACAATCATGAGCATGTCTGGCCTGGATAGCCGCATCACCACCAGTATGTGTTTATGCATCCGAACCCTGGATGAATGGCGGGCTGTATGGCGCAATCACACCGGGACTACAGGGGAACCCCCTGTAGTCGATTTAAAAAAGGCGATTGTCATTGCTGTCTTTTTGGGACAAACCTGGAATTGCAGGGGCCTTGCGCTCAAGCATGTGATTGAAACAGAAGACTCGATTGAAATCTTTGTGCGTGCTAATTCCTTCCAGAGCGCGAAGGGGGGAGGTAATAATGTCTATCCATTTGGTTTCTATGTCCTCCCCAAGTTAGTAAAGAAAGTGCTCGTGAAAAAGGACATAGAGGATTTTATCAGTGGTGCTCCTCGATGGATTTTGATTGAGAAATTCGAGCCGTAAGGGAAATGTATGTTATAAATTTATTTGGTCTGATGGCATTGTGGATTCCCTCTTTTGAGGAAATTAGCAACCTCCCTCCCCAAACTGCGGCAGATACTCCTTGAACTCGCTCAGGAAATCCGCGAGCAGCCCACGTGCGGTCTGGGGATCATCCACCATTGGATCCAGAGCCAGACATTGCAGCGCGGCCTCTTGGTCTCCCTCCACCCCCGCCTTGACCGCCAACTCCGCCACCGTGATCTGACGGCGGCACAGCTCGGCGATGGGTTCAGGCAGCGGTCCCACGCCCAATCCCCTCGCGCCATGGGCACTCACTATCGCGGGGACCTCTACAATGACTCCCTCTGGTAGATTGGGAATGTAGCCCTCATTGGGGAGATTGAGCGCCTCTTCGTAGTCGTGGCGGTTGGTGACCATCGCTGAGATGACCTTCTCCGCGCGTTCGGTGTGAGCCTCACGCAAGGAATCGATGGCCATTTTCCCGCACCCCATCGCCTCGACCCGTTCCCACATCTCATCCCGGCTCTTCCCGGTACGATCAAAGTCATACATCTGGATGTCATACCGCTCCCAGACTCCCCGCGTGGGGTTGTGTGAATAGGGGAGGTACTCCGCCATATGGCAGTCTCCCGGAACAGGAAAAACCCCAAAGAGACGCGCCACCTCCTGGGTTAAGGGCTCGAACCCTGGATCGAAGGTCTTGAGCCGTTCCCACAGCAGGGGGTAGAGGTCCGCCCCGGTCTTCCGGTCACGGATCTGGAGCATCCAGGTGAAGTGGTTCAACCCGGCAGCGAGGATATCGGCTCTCTCCCAGGCGGAATCGGACAGAAACCTTTCAGTCTCCCCACGCTTGGGATCATCCCAGCGGAATCGGTACTTGGGGGGAGCTTCGATGCCGAACTCTTTCTGGAGGATGTTACCGAGCATCATGTAGCCGAACCCGATCTGGTGGCAGATTCCAATGGTCCGGACCTTGGTGTAACGGGCCGCCGCGATACAGATGCGTGGCACCGGATTGGTGAAGTTGAGTAACCAGGCCTCCGGGGCGAGAGCCTCGATGTCCCGCAGAATTCCCATCACAATGGCCAGGTTGCGTGCGGTATGGGCGAAGGCGCCGGGACCACCATTCTCAGCGTAATGGTTGATCCCATGCTTCTGCCCGATCGCATAGTCTTTCCGCCAGCATTTCTCACGGTCGATGGCGACGGAGAGAATCACATAATCCGCGCCAGGCAGCGCGATGCGCCGGTCGGTGGTGCCCTCGATGGTGAAGCCGGAGTTCCACTCACGGTTGAGACGATGAGCCAGCCGGGTGATGTGTTCAAGGCCCCCCGCATTAGTATCCACCAGGCAAAGGTGGCTCCCCTCCAGGCCCGGCTCCAGGAGCATCTTGCCCAGCACGCTCAAACCAAATGAGGCGCTTCCCGCGCCAATGACCACAATCTTGGGGGGGTGAGGAGAATTCATGAGGAGACCTCGCTTTCACTGGAACGAGAATCTTATAAAGCAGTTGAAACCTTCCCCCCCCACCCCAACCCTCCCCCGCAAGGGGCATACGCGCTAACTTAGGGATGAAGGGTCAA